>DATJIX010000133.1:0-26310 GCA_035492865.1 Mycobacterium sp.
AGACGGTGAACACGTTGGGAAGCCTCGACATCATGGTGGCCAACGCCGGAATCGTCAGCACCGGGCTCTTGGAAGACGTGACCGACGAGATCTGGCGCCAGCTGGTGGACACCAATCTGACGGGCGCCTTTCATACCCTGCGCGCCGCGGTACCGGTGATGCGGCGGCAGCGGTTCGGCCGGATCGTCGTCACGTCCTCAATGGGTGGCCGGATGGGCATCCCCGAGCTGGCGGCATACAACGCCACCAAATGGGGAGTCATCGGGCTCGCCAAGTCCCTGGCCTTGGAGGTCGCCAAGGAGGGCATCACGGTCAACGTCATCTGCCCGACCACCGTGCATACGCCGATGGTGCAGCCTGCGGGCGGCGACGACGTTCCTGACGACCTGGTCCGTCGCATGATGAAGGGAAACCCGATTCCGCAGCCGTGGATTGAGCCTGAGGATGTCAGCCGCGGGCTGTTGTACCTGGTCACGGATCCGGGTGTCGTCACAGGCAGCGTTCTCGAGATAGGCCTCGGCGGCAGCGCACGAATTCACTGACGCGGTTTCGCTCTGGGCGTACATCCCAGGCGAAACTCTCGGATTTTGCTGAGCCGGTTCTCAGTTCACTCTCAGTGATCGCAGGCACCTTGTGCTAGAAGCCATGTGGGCTGATTGACGATCCAGAAAGAGAACCAACACAATGACGAACCCTCAGCCCGAATACAGACCGGAGCCGAATCCCTATGGGGGACAGCCATATCCGGGCGGTCAGGCCCATGTTCCCTCACATCTGCGCTATGACTGGCGCTACACCTACAACCCGTATCAGTCTGCAGAACAACCGATTACGGCACCAATTCCCATGGTTTCGCCTAAGAAGTCTCGTCGCGGTGTCGTCGTCGCCGGTTCCGTCGCCGTTGCCGCCGCAATGGTCGGCGGTGGAATCGGTGCAGCCACCATGCTGGCCAACGAGCGAGCCAACGACACGACCACCATCAAGTCGCCCGTCGCGCAGGCACCGCTCACGCCGCACCCCGCAGCCAAGCAGCCCGCGGGCTCGGTGGAACAGGTCGCGGCCAAGGTGATGCCCAGCGTCGTCAAGCTGCAGATCGACATGGGCGGGCAAGGCGACGAAGGTTCGGGCATCGTGTTGAGCGCCGACGGGCTCATCCTGACCAACAACCACGTCGTGGCGCCGGTAGCAGGTGATAGCCAAGGAGCCCAGCCCACCTCGGCCGACTCCAACGACAGTGGCGCGGCCACCAAGACGGTGACCTTCTCCAATGGCCAGACAGCACCGTTCAGCGTCGTCGGCACAGACCCCGCAGGCGATCTGGCCGTTGTTCGCGCCCAAGGAGTATCGGGATTGACGCCCATCGCCATTGGATCGTCCAAGGATGTGAAGGTCGGTGAGCAGGTCGTGGCGATCGGCTCGCCGTTGGGTCTGCAGGGGACCGTGACCACCGGCATCGTGAGTGCGCTGAACCGCCCGGTCGCGGCCGGCGATGGCGACGGCGGAAACGTCACCGTCCTCGATGCCATCCAGACCGACGCGGCGATCAACCCGGGCAATTCCGGTGGCGCACTGGTGAACATGAACGGCGAGCTGATCGGTGTGAACTCCGCGATCGCGAGCATGGGCGGCGGCGACGGTCAGGGCGGCGGCCAGAGCGGGTCGATCGGGCTGGGTTTTGCCATCCCGGCCGACCAGGCCAAGCGGATCTCCGATGAGCTGATTTCCACCGGCACTGCCACCCACGGCTCGCTCGGTGTGCAGCTGTCCAAGAACGCCTCCGATGTCGGCGGCGCAGCCATCTCCGAGGTCGTCGACGGCGGCCCGGCTGCGGCCGCAGGGTTGCCCAGTAGCGCGGTGATCACCAAGATCGACGACCAGGTGATCGATGGTCCTGAAGCGCTCGTGGCCGCGGTTCGATCACGCGCCCCCGGAGATACCGTCTCGGTGACCTACCTCGACTCCTCCGGTGCCTCCCAGACGACTCAGGTCACTCTCGGCAAGGCGTAGTCAACGAACCGGCGGGCGGTTTTCGCGGGCCGCCCGCCGGGTCTCGTCCTCTGCTAGGCGACGGGTTGACCCGCGGCCAGTGCCTGGACATCGGCGGTGTGCATCGGATTGCCGCCGATGCCCCAGTCCCCACTGGCGACCTCCTCGACCACCACCCAGGTCACCGGGCGCATGTTCTCACCCTCGACTTCGACCATCGCCTCAGTAACCTTCCGCACGATGTCCTGCTTCTGGGCCGCCGAGAACACACCCTCGATGACCTTCACGTTGACGAACGGCATTTCTGTTTCCCTTCTGATCTGTGTTGCGAATACGTGTTCAAGGGTGATCAGTACCGCTTCTGCGAACGTGCAGGAATCCTGAAATGTGCTGGTTGTTCTCGTGGCGCAGTCCGAGAGGTAGCTGCCGACGACGAAATCCGTCGAAGCTGCGCGGTAAGCCAGCGATTAGCAACACATTTCGGATCTTCGAGCGGCCCCCGAAGCTGCGTTGAGCCCTCGAATTCGGCCGTCTTGAACGACTGCCAGCAACCGTCGATATCCGAGGCAAGCGCGCGCAACGATTACGGCGGCGGTTGGGTTCAGTGGTGTAACGAAGCTCACTTCTCAGATGGGAAATGAACTGCCACAAGGGTTCCGACGTGTCTCCTCCGATATTGCGGCGGAGAAGGAGTCTCGTGATGGCGGAGGATTCGGATGTACCGAGTCGAATTTAGATCCGCAGGCGGGAACACGAGATCGTTCGACGAGCAGCGAATATTGCGGATCGGTCGGGCCCGCGACAACGACATCGTCCTGGACAGTCCGAGCGTCTCGCGCAGGCACGGCGAACTGCGACCCACGGCTACCGGATGGGACCTCGTCGATATCGGCAGCACCGGGGGCACGTGGGTCGACGATCAGCGCGTCTCACGCGTCGAACTCGGCGCGACGACAACGGTGCGTTTCGGCACCGTAGGAGACGGCGTGTCGGCCTTCATCACCGTCGCCGCGCTGCACGCCTCATTCGACGGACCACCCGACAACGAGCACACGGTCCTGCTGACCGATCAGCAGCGCACATACATCTACGGTGCCGACCGGTCCCAGGCCGACAATCCCGTCGATGGCTTGTTGATCCGAACCCGAGACGGCGACAAGCGTTTTGGCGCGGACAGACCTGTACGCGTCGGCCGCGACGCGAGGTCGGACGTCGTCGCCGACGACGCTGCCGTCTCACGCCACCACGCGAACATCGGGCGGCGTTCCAACGGCTGGTGGTTTGTCGACCACTCCAACTCCGGGTCGTTCGTCGACGGCGAGCGCATCCAGGAGAGGAAGGTCACCGAGGAGACGGTGGTGCAACTCGGCCATCCGCAGGCCGGGTATCAGCTCACGCTGGTGCCGGTGGCCGACGTTGCGTCGGCGCAGAAGGCCATCGTCGGCAAGCGGCGGCGCAGGTCGGTCGCGCGCTGGGGCGCCGCCGCCGCGGCGGTTGCGGTGGTCGCAGGCGGGGTCACCGCGACAGTGCTGTTGACGGGCGGGCGCTCGCACGACAACACGCTGAGCGCCGCGAACCTGGAGCGCGCGAAGCGGGCCAGTGTGCAGATCTTCGCGTTCGATCCGAGCGGCCTTCCCGAATGGACAGGTTCCGGCACGGTCATCGACTCCAAAGGCTTGATCCTGACCAATGCACACGTGGCCAAGCCGACTGCCAAGGGCCTGACGGGCGGCGGTGTGCCCGACCATGATCCGTCTTTTCTCCAGGTGGCATTCGCCAAAGACGACAGCACCCCGGCGGCGGCGAAATACCGCGCTACGCCCGTGGTGTCCGACGGCTATCTCGATCTCTCCGTCATAAAGATCGACGCCAACGCCGACGGCACGCCGCTGGACAGCGGCAAGCTGGTGCTGCCCGAACCGGTGCCCGTCGGGGACAGCAGCGCGTTGCAGACTGGCGACCACATCACGGCGCTCGGCTACCCATCGCTCACCGGCGACGATCACATCGGCGGCCCGCTGACCGTCACCAGTGGCGATGTCTCTGCCTTCAAACGGGATTACGGCACCAACACAGATCGGTTCTGGATCGACACGACCGAGCGGATCGCGCACGGCAACTCGGGCGGTGCCTCCATCAACACCGCCGGAGAGTTGATTGCCGTCAACACGCAGTTCCGTAAGGGACAGGAGGACGAACCGGCGGCGTCGTATCTCGTCCGGCCGATCGCCCTCGCTGCGGACGTCATCAAGATCGCCCGCGACGGCGGCGATGCGAACTACGTTTCGCCCTATCTCGCCAAGATCCAGCATCTTCCGGGTGAGGTCACCGCCAAGTCGGCCGGATGGAGCAAGGACGGGGTCGCGACGGGTGCTCCCGGAGAGTGCGGGCCATCACGCGATGAGAACGACCTCAACCACTTGCCAGGGGTCCAGCCCGGCGACACTGTCCACGCGAGGTTCCTCGTCACAGGCGTGCCCGATGACACACCGTTCACGGTGGGCTTCGTCGAACCAAACACGAACAAGATCATCGACGCAGTCGACTCGGTCTGGATCTACGGCCAGTCCGCCATGTGCATCGCTCCGCCCCTCGAGATTCCCCAGGGCCTCAGCCAGGTCGTGGCGGTCATCGACATCGGGTATCAAGACGACTTGCAGGTGACGAATGCAGTCGATTTCACGTGAGTCGGCAACGCCGTGGGGTTGAATCCCGGTGATGTGTTCGCCGGCTACCTGATCGAGCGCCGACTGGGTGTGGGCGGCATGGGCGCGGTGTACGCGGCGCGACATCCGCGTCTGCCGCGGCGCGTTGCGTTGAAAGTCCTCAGCGAGCACCTGGGCTCCGACCCCGAGTTCCGGGCGCGGTTTGAACGCGAGGCCGAACTGGCTGCGCGGGTGGACCATCCCAACGTGGTGTCGGTGTATGACCGTGGCGTAGAGGGAGATTCACCCTGGATCGCCATGCAGTACGTCGACGGCGTCGACGTGCACCAGCTGATCATGCGTGGCCGCTCCGTGCTCACTCCCGGGCGTGCGGTCTTCGTTCTCGCTGAAGCGGCCAAAGGGCTCGACAGCGCCCATCGGCGCGGTCTCCTGCACCGGGACGTCAAACCGGCGAACATTCTTGTCGCCGAGGACCCCGATGAGGGCGACCACGTTCTCGTCACAGATTTCGGCATCGCCCGCGCGGTGGACCAGGCGTCGGCTCTGACCAATGCCGGCTCGATACCGGCGACGATGCCATTCGCATCCCCTGAGCAGATATCCGGGCGCGAACTGGACCATCGCAGCGACATCTACTCGCTGGGATGCACGTTGTATGTGATGTTGACCGGCTCCTTTCCCTTTCCGCGGGATTCCCAAATCGCGGTGATGCACGCCCATTTAGCTGATCCACCGCCCCGGGCCACTGCGGGGAATCCATCGTTGCCGACAGTGATGGACGACGTGATCGCGCGGGCGATGGCGAAACAACCGGAGCACCGGTATCGGTCCTGCCGCGAGCTCGCGTCGGCGGCTCAAACGGCGTTGTCCCGTGCGGACAAGACCGCAGGTCTGCACGTGAATACCTCGAACATCACTGTCATTCAACCGAATTCATTACCTCGGGCAGATCATGCGCCGACCTACCTTGGCGGCGGGGCGGCGGATCTGGCCAACACTGTGATACCGAGTCACCAAGCTGCTGCGGCTTTCCCAGACGCGCCTCGACCACCGCAGAGGACACGCGGAATCGTCATCGGCGCTTCGGTTCTCGCCGTGGTCATCGGTCTGGTCGCTGTCGGGTGGCTGGCGTTCGGGGGTAAGCAGGATCCGCAAACGCCCGTGGCGGCCACGTCAACCGCGACTCCCGCGGAGCCCACAGTGGCCAACACCGGTCCCTGGCAGGCGTACGACTTCGTGGCCAAGACCCTGCCGGGCCTGATGCCGGATACGCCGTCAGGCGCGTCCTATCAGGGGGGCACCTGCCAGCCCATCAACGCCCGCTTCGACCCCATCGACCAGCTGGACGCGGGGGTGCCCGTGGCGCGGATCATGTGCACGCCCAAGGGCGGCCAATCCCGTTACATCGCCAACTACATCGTCATCTGTAGTAGCGACCGCACACCTCAAACGCTCACAGGTGTCGCCGACGGGCTGACCGGCGTGCACAACGAACAGTGGTCGCGTGCAGGCGGGTCGGGTCAGATCATCTACGGAGACCACGAAGGTGCCGGAGCGCTGGCCATCGGTTTCGACAGCCCGATGCGAAATTTCTGTTCGGTCGTCGTCAACGGAAACGACGGCACCAGTGGACAAGACGTTTATGACCACTGGTTCCGAGATGCTCCGCTGTGACGTCGGTCGCCATCAATATCGAGTGCAGGGGGAGTCCATGTTCGCAGTGATACCGCGGATTGTTGTGACGGCTGGCATCTCAGCAGTGCTGCTGGCGGGATGCGGAAAGACCGTCGCCATCGCGCCGCCTTCGGCGACATCGTCGAAACCACCTGCGGTTGACGCGGCGACGCTGGACACCGGCAAGTATTTGACGTTGCCCCGCAAGCTCGGTCAGGTCGCCTCGGAGGAGGAGGGCCGGATGGCCGAGGCGATCCGGATGGCCGAGGCGGTCGCCGATCCGACGGGCGTTGACCCGTCCTTGGTGGTGCAGACCGTTTTCGGGCCGCTGATCACCCCTTCGGACGTCGCTTCGAACATCTCGTTGACCGGGCAGGCCGTGGTCGCGCCCGTCCTCGCCAAGTACGGGATGGTCTCTGGGCGGGTGCTCATGGCGAGCAACACGGAGCTGGACCCTTCGGGTGAGCAGAAGCCGGAGCAAGACGTCAAGACGGTGATGATCATGCTGCTGCGATTCCCGGATGCCGCATCGGCCAAAAGCGCCGCGGTAGAGATGGATGCGGCGGATTTCGCAGTCAGCCCCGAAAATGTTCCGGTGCCGGTCACGAAATATCCTACGGCGCACGGGCATTGGCGCTCGACTCACCCGTCGCTGGCGTCCACCCTCGCGCACAACGACTTCGTCATTCATGTGCTTGTTCTCAACCCGACTCCGAACCTCGAGACGTTGACGGGAATGGTTGAGAAGACGTTCGACCAGGAAATCGCTGTGCTGGACAAGTTTCAGCCGACTCCGGTGCTACGAATCGCCAAGCTTCCCAAGGATCCGTACGGGCTCATCGGCCGGTTGGTCGACCTCACCCCCGGGACCGAGCCGTCCCTGTCGACCACCGTGGCCAGTTACGGACCCAATGGTGCGCGCCAGGTCGAGAACGAGCGCGAGATGAAAGACAAGGCGTACGAGACCGCGGGGGTCGACCAGGCGGGGGTGTGGGTCGACCCGAAGTTGGGCGGCTCCAGCCTGCTTCGCGCGCGTGACCACGATGCGGCGGCCAAGTTGATGGATGTGGAAATCGCGACTGATCCAGATGTCGACCATCCCGTCGACGGTGTGAAGGGCCTCGCTGGCTCGAAGTGCTTCGCGCTCAAGCCCGAAGCGTCGACAGAGGGGTTCAAATTCGAGTGCTACCTGCAGTACGACCGGTATGTCGCGGGCACGTACAGCGGCGATGAGGCCGATACGCGACAACGCGCGGCCGCGCAGTACGCACTGCTAGCGGCGCCCTGAATCATTCAGCAGGAGACAGGGCGAGCGCTTCTTCCAGACCCCGGGTAGCGAGCCTGTCAGCCAGTTCATTGTCGGCAACGCCCGCGTGTCCTTTCACCCAGAACCACTCCACGCGATGCCGCGCGCAGGCGGCCTGGAGCCGCTGCCACAGGTCGACGTTCTTCACCGGCTGCCTGGCGGCGGTCTGCCAGCCGCTGCGCTCCCAGCCGAGAATCCACTTCGTGATGCCGTTACGGACGTAGGTGCTGTCGGTGTAGAGGTGCACCACCACTGGTCGGGTCAGCGCCTCCAGCGCCATGATCGGCGCCGTCAGCTCCATGCGGTTATTGCTCGTGGTGGCAGACTCGCCGCCGCACATCTCGCGGACGTGCTGGCGTTGGCGCAACACTGCGCCCCAGCCCCCGGGACCGGGGTTCGGCCTGCACCCGCCGTCGGTGTGGATGACCACGACGTCCTCGGGCTCGACCATGCGCCGAGGATAGGCACTTCATCGAACGATCGGCCCCGCGACTCGCGGTCGGCCCGCCAACTGAGCACATCGACGGGCCGACCGTCTAGCTCGCTAGCAGGAACCGTCGAGGGCTTCCAGAACCCCGCCCGTGCACCCCGGCAGGGCGCTCCACAGATTCGGCGAAGGCGGCGTGTAACTCGGAGACCCATAGTCCGGGAAAGCCGGAGTACTCGGGTCCAGCGCACTACTGCCAGGGGAGCAGTAGTACGAGTACTGAAAACTCCCCTCGTAACACGGGTCGTCGGCGTGTGCGGTTCCCGCACCGAGGAACAGCAGGGCCGGTGTCACCGCACCGGCTGCTGCTATCCCCAATGACGCAAAGAGTCGCTTGGTCGTGCTGTTGCGCGTGGCGTTCATGAGTGTGTCCTTTTCTCGTGCGGCGGCCCGATCGGCCGCTCTGCGTGTATGTGCAGCGAGCCCGGACATGGGGGACAACTTTTCGCAAACTCGTCGGCCACAGTTCTGGCCTGGGTCAGCGGCGAAGGCGGCGACGACGTCGCGGTAGATTGCCACGCGTGAGCGAAGACAGAGTTCGCGTGCGGACAGGCGCAGACGGCGTCGCAACGGTGACGATGGTGCGTTCCGACAAACACAACGCGCTCGACCAGGCGATGTTCGACGGGTTGGTCAAAGCCGCCGAGCAGCTGGCAGGTGATTCGTCGGTACGCGCGGTCGTGCTGCACGGCGAGGGCAAGAGCTTCTGCTCCGGCCTCGACGTCGCGAGCTTCATGTCCGGAGAGGGCGGCACCGGCGTCTTGTTGGCTCGTGACGAGGGCCGGCTGGCCAACTTCGCTCAGCGCGTGACCTACGACTGGTCTCTGGTGCCTGCACCCGTGATCGCGGCGATCCACGGCAACTGCTTCGGCGGTGGACTGCAGATCGCGCTCGGTGCCGACATCCGGATCGCGGCGCCAGACGCGAAGCTGTCCGTCATGGAGGTCAAGTGGGGCCTCGTTCCCGACATGGGTATTACGCAGACATTGCCGCGGCTCATCCCGATCGACGTCGCGAAAGAGCTGACATTCAGCGGTCGAATCGTCTCAGGGACCGAAGGTTTCGCCCTCGGGCTCGTCACTCGGACGGCCGAGGATCCGCTTTCTGCCGCGCTGGCCCTGGCAGCCGAGATCGCGCAGAAATCGCCGGACGCGGTCCGGGCCGCGAAGCACCTTTACGACCAGACCTGGGCCAGCGACGACACCGCGGCCGCGTTGGTGCTCGAATCCGAGCTGCAGACCCGGCTGATCGGCTCGCCCAACCAGATCGCGGCCGTCGTGGCTGGAATGTCGGGGGAGCCGCCGGTCTTCGTCGACCCTGCGTAGTCACCATCATCGCTTCGGCGAAAAACTGTCCCCTCTTGGCCGGCTCGTTGCCCCTAGTAGGTGAATGCGGCCCAACCGGGCCCCACCAAACAAAGGGACAACATCGTGACCAGCATCAACACTTCCAATCGGCATACGCGGATGATGGCGGGCCTCATGCTCATGACCGCCGCGGCAAGCGTCACCGGCGTGCTCGGCGCAGCAGCGCCTGCCAATGCGGCAAATGACGCCTACGTCGTCCTCGCCGCCGGATACGTCAATGACGCACCCCCTGTCCAAACGGTCGGAGGCATCTATGTCGGACCGGACCAAAACACCGGGGCCGCACTGTCCAACTGCGTCAACAATGGGGGTCACCAATGCGTTGTCGAGGTCATAGGGAAGAACGGATGCGCGGCAGTCGCGTCGAACGACTACGGGGAATTCGAGGGATCGACCGCCACAACGGCGCGAGCCGCCGAGGACCAGGCTAGGCAGAAATTGCAGGCCCAGCAGGGCGCACGGATCGTGGTGTCGGGTTGCTCGAATGGGGCAATCTCGCCGCCGCCGCCGCCACCGCCACCGCCGCCGCCTGCGCCGAAGCTGGGCCCGACCGTCTCGTTCAACCCGATCTTGGGCGGTCTGGAAGCTCACATCACCGACCGCAGTGGCGTGGCCTCGCAGTGCACGTATGCGATGGACGACATCAACCGCAGCTTCGCGCTGGCGGCCAACTCCACGTTCGACCTGAAGATCGTGCCGGCTATCCCGCGATTCCGGGATCGCAGCGTCACCATCACGTGCGACAACGGCACCAAGACTCAGGCGACGACGCGCTTCTGAGCCGTGCTCGCCTCGGATTGTCCGGTGTCGCTGGACTTTCCGGGGCGCTTCGCGGTCGCTGGCTGTAACCAACATCCCTATCGACTTTTTCGGAAGAGACTTTAGGAGTCACCAATGGGTGCCGAAACATACTTCGGTCTTGTAATTCTGGCTGGCGTCGCCGTGGGCGTGGTGCTGGTGATCTACGGGACGATCGTCAAGAACAGATGGGGCGTCAATCTCCGCCGCGTCCAATGTCCGACCTGCGCAACGGTAATGGGGCGGGTGCGGATGCCAACCTCGGGTCGACAGGCGATGTGGGGCGGCTACACGTGCCCCACGTGCAAATGCGAACTCGACAAGTGGGGTCGCCCGATAGCGCGAGCTTGAAGACATTGAACCGATCGGCCTTCCGCATCGTGATTCGACGGAAGGCAAAGGCGGCCTTGGCCTCGCGGCATGCGTTAGAGCCGCGCGCTCGGGGCCTTGGGAACCTCTGTTTGGAGACCGACGTCAATGACCGTGCAGATCGATTGGAATGTGGCTGGCGACGCCGATCTGGTCGGCGCCGCCGCCGCCGGAGATAGAGCGGCGTTCGCCGGCATCTATGACCGCTATGCCGACCGGCTCTACGACTTCTGTCTGGGCATCGTGGGCGACCGTGACGCCGCCGACTGTGTCCAGGAGGCGTTCTTCATGGCGGCCGTCGATCTGCCGACACTGCGCGATCCCGCCAAGCTGCGTCCCTGGCTGTACTCCATCGCCCGGCACCAGGCGCTGCGGGCACTGCGCGCCCGTAAACGCGAAATGACATCCGATGAGTTACCCGATGAGCCGTCCGCTGATGCCGGTCCCGACGTGCTAGCCGCACGCAACGAACTGGCCGAGTTGGTCGTCCAGGCGGAGGGTGGACTCTCAGACCGCGACCGCGAAGTGCTGAATCTGGCCTACCGGCACGGCCTGACCGGTGCCGAGCTTGCCCAGGCGCTCGGCGTCAGCAACGACTCCGCCAAGAAGATGGTGCAGCGGCTTCGCGATACCGTCGAAAAGTCTTTGGGTGCACTGCTTGTCGTCCGCCAAGCCAAGACCGGGCGCAACAGGTGCCCGGAACTGGCGTCGATCGTGGCGGGCTGGGACGGACAGTTCACCATCCTGATGCGCAAGCGCGTTTCGCGTCACATCGAGACCTGCCCGAACTGCGACGAGGAACGCGGCAGGCTGGTCAATCCACGGGCGCTGCTCGGCGCGTCGGCAGTGCTTATTCCGGCCCCGAAATGGTTGCGCGATCAGACCCTCAGCCAGGTGCGGCTCGCCCCCGCCGCGGGTACCGCCGGCACGGCTGCCCATGCGGCTGGTCACGTCGCCTCCCGGCTTTCCGTGTTGACGGGCAAATTCGGTGTGCTGGCCGCGGCGGTCGTCGTGGTGCCCGCAGTTGCCTGGGGATTGATGACCGGCGTGCCCGCACCGAGCGATTCGCCGGTCGCGCCGTCGCCTGTCGACGCGCCCAGGTCCATGACGGCGCCACCGCCACAACCCACAGTGCGTGCGCCTGAACCGACCACGCCGCCACCGCCAGCGCCGAATATATCTACACCGCAACCGAGTTCGTTGGTGCCACCGCCGCCGGGTCCGGCGAACACAGACAGTCCGACAGTGGCCGATCAAGGGGAGCAGCCGGCACCAGCACCCGCGCCCGCGACTACCGACGCCCCGCGGGCCCCCGCGGTGGTGGCCGTGCCGAGTCACGCCGCGCCTGCGTCGCATCCTTCGAGGGCTCCGATCGCCCCGCGGCCCCAGCGACCCTCACAGCCGCCGGCCAAACACTGCTCCGACGGAAGCACGGTCAGCGGCGATCAGTCCTGCCCGACGCCGGAACCGTCTCCGCAGCCGAATTGCCCGCACGTAGCGGTGGAAGGCCCGGTCTGCGGCAGGACATCGTCGGGAGGCAACTAAGCGGGCGAGGCGATTGCGTTTTCCGATGTCGGCCAGCACCTGCCGCCATTCCATGGGCACGGGCTCAACTCCGCCATCCGCGACACCGGCAACCTCGGCGGGGGTTTGGCGCCTGTCGCAAAACGACTTTGCCTCAGCGGATCTAGTCGACGACTACTGGTCGAGCATCGCATCACCCGCCGCCCGAGACGGATAATCGCCGGGGATCCTCCGGGCAACCGGCGGCGACGGGTGGGAGGACCGCTCCGCGCAGATCCGCGGGATGCCAACAAGGTTGGATGCCCATCAGGTGCCCGACGTATCGTCAGAAGAACCGCTGAGTATGAAGGATTGAACAACGATGCGTGGAACGACGACCGATCATCAATACCTCGACCCCGCGGCCTACGAGCCCGACATCCCGGATCCTGTCGAGCTACGCGCACACCGCAAGCGCAGGCTCGCGCTGGCCTACCGAGTATTCGGCGCGATGGGCTGGGGTTCACTCGGGGATGGACACATCTCGGCCCGCGACCCAGAACGACCCGACTGCTTCTGGCTGGGGCGCTACGGTGTGCCGTTCCGGTACATGACCACCGACGATCTCGTACTGGTCCGACACGACGGCAGCATCGAGGGCGGCGGACACATCAACATGGCGGCGTACTACATCCACGCGCCCGTGCACGAGGCCAGGCCGGAGATCGTCTCCGCCGCCCACTGCCATACGCCTTACGGGACGCCCTTCTCGGCGACGGTGGCCAAGCTCGAGCCGATTTCGCAGGAGTCGTGCGCGTTCTTCGAGGACCACGAGATCTTCGACGACGAAGAGGTCAACATCGGATCGACCGACGGCGGCAAGCGCATCGCGGCGGCGATCGGCGGTACCCGCGCGGTGATCCTGCGCAACCACGGACTGCTCACGGTCGGCGCCACAATCGACGCTGCGGTCGGCTACTTCTTGTTGATGGAACGCTGCGCCGAGGTTCAGGTGAAGGCCCGCGACGCCCGCGCGATCAGTGCCGAGTGGGCCCGCCGGGTGCACGGCGACTTCGACGAGGCCGCCGCGTGGCAGGTGTACCAGTGGGCGCAACGCACCCACGTGCCCGACACCAGCGTGGTGGGGCAGTAGCGGCAGCTGTCCGAGAGCGGGTTTACGACGGCGATCGCAGGATGATGATCGAGTTGTCGATCTTCTTGAAGGACTTGAATGTGTCTGCGGGAACGCCGAAGACAGCGGACAACACCCGGGGTGGAAGCGCGCTGAGGGACTCACCGATGCCGATGTTGTCTTTGCCTTCGGGTGCACTGGTGTTCTGGATGATCACGATCTTCATCTCGTCCGGGCCCCGGTTCTCGAAGTAGTGGAAGGAACCCTGGGGCGCGAACACGACGTCGCCGACATGTTGGTCGAAACTCTCGTGGTTGCCGTTCCCGTCGATGACGACCCAAGCCGCGACTCCGCTGGTGACCAGGTTGATCTCCCACGCGCTGGGATGCCAGTGCGGCTCGCGGATGCCTCCGGGCTGCAACGTGAGCATCAGGATGCTGGCCTCTTGCCCTTCAAGGATCGGAAAATTGTCCTCGTCGGCCTGCTGAAACGAGCCCCCGTCAAGCTTGGTCGGGGCCTGAGCTCCGAGTCGGAACAGGTGCGATTGCGAGGTCATCGTCTCAGAGGGCAGGCGGGGATCACCGAACCGTGCCGCATCGTCGATCATTGGTTCCACCTTGTCTGTGCGAGGGCCGGAAGTGCCGTCGGGAATGAGACGGTCGATGCCTGCACCTGTAGCGGCTGCGGCGCCGGCCAACCCCGCTGCGCCCAAGACCCTGCGACGACTAATCTCCATCGACCCGGTCCTTCCGCCAATATGCCTCCAAAAGGCATGGCATCAAATAGGATTCACTCCGAACGTATTGCCCAAGCGCATCACAGCGAACACCTTTATGATCGACGATCATCCGATCGCGTGGCCACACAGCTGACGCCCAAATATCCCCCCTGCTAGCCGGACACGCTACTTATCAGCCAGTTGCTAGCGTCGATATCTGGTTTCGAAACCGCCCTTAGTGAATCGGTGCCACCATGGCCCGATGGACGCAGCCACTCTTCGGGAACTGCAGGCACCGCTCAAGCAGCGCTACCGCGACGACCCTGCCAGCTCCCGCACGCCGCTTGAAGCGTCGGCCAGCTTTGAGAGCGACGGCATCACTGCATCGGTGCAGACGTGGGCGGGCCCGGTCCGTGCGGGTTTGCATCCGGCCACCGGCGGGGACGGCAGCGACGCGTGCTCCGGTGACATGCTGTTGCAGGCCTTGCTCGCCTGTGCGGGCGTGACGATGCGCAGCGTCGCCACCGCCATGGGCATCGATATCGTCGACGCGGAGCTGCACGCGACCGGGATGTTCGACGCCCGCGGCACTTTGGGCGTCTCCCGCGACGTGCCGATCGGCGTGCAGGAGATCAGCGTCGTCGCCGAACTGCAGACCGACGCCGACGATGCGACTCTGGCCAAGCTTGGTGAGCTGACGGAACGCTATTGCGTTGTGGGCCAAAGCTTGGCGCAGATACCGACGATTGTTGTTCGTAAACGCCGTTAGGGCCGCTCGCCGCGCGCCTCGGTGGCGTCAAGAAGAACACGGGCGACCCACTCGACTCGGCTCAGGGACTCCTCCAGAGTCATCATCCCGGCGAGCACGCCCGCGAGAGAATTGGTCAACGCGCCGTTGAGACCGAAGGTGATGTTCGGAATATCCTCGGGCGCAATGCCGTCCAGAAGGCGATTGAACATCTCGGTGTTGGTGCGATTCATCTTGTCGATGGTTGCCCTGGCCTCGGGATCGGTGGACCTGGTCGTCTGAAGCATCAACGCGGTCATTTCCGGGTTCCGGTGAAAGGCGCGCTGGGCACGACGCAAGTAGTCAAGAACACTGGGCAACGGGTCTGGGTCCTTTGGGCCGCGCGACGCGAGCACGCGCCGGGTCAGCCGCTTCTGCCAGTCCTCCAGGGCGGCAGCCAGAAGGTGGTCCTTCGAACTGAAATAGCGGTACACGGTCGCCAACGCCACTCCGGAGCGTTGGGCCACGTCACGCATCTGCACTGCGTCGGCGCCGACCTCGCCGATCAGACCGACCACTGCCTCGATGATTCTGGCGCGACGTATCAGCTGACGGCTGGTCATTTCCGCCATCGGAACGACGGTGGTTTCGGTCCGTTCGACTGGCGTGTTGACGGCGCGACCTCCGTGCTCATTGCAAGAACGTTGTTCTTTAACTTATGCCTGATACTACTGCACAGTCGCGCGGCTTGACCGTGTAGTTCCAGCTAAACGGCAATAACGAGGTTGACACAAGTAGAACATTGTTTCAATATTGATCCCGTCGCGACGGTGCCGTCGCGTGTCCGCGATCGGAGGATTTCCATGGCAGGACCAGTTGGTCTGCCGGTTATCGACACGATGATCGGATTCCCCCACGAGGGTTCCGCTCAATACGACTTCATCCGCAAACAGACAAAGGACCGCCAGTCCAAGGAGGAGTTCGACTTCCCCGTCGAGTACATGTTCAAGGACGTGCCCAAGGGGTTGCCGACTGACGACCCGGTGTCGCTCGTGCTCCAGCAGATGGACCGGTTCGGCATCGAGAAGGCGATGATCGGCGTCGGTGAGGAGTCCGCGCAGCTCGCGCTCAAGATGTTCCCGGATCGCTTCGTGCCCTCTGGCGCGCTCGCCGATCCCAACGACGTGATGGGTTCGGTGAACGCAATCCGCCGCGAGTACGAGCAGTTCGGCATCCGCGCGACATCGGTGTTCCCGGCGGGAACCTTTCCGCAGGTTCCCATCGACGACCCGAAGATGTACCCGATCTACGCCACCTGCGTCGAACTCGGAATCCCGATATTCGTCTGTGCGGGTGTGCCAGGGCCGCGGGTTCCTTTTGCACCGCAAGAGGTTTCGCGTATCGATGTAGTGATGTTCGATTTCCCGGATTTGGTGTTCGTGACCCGCCATGGCTGTGAACCGTGGGAGGACCTCGCGGTCAAACTGATGCTGAAGTGGCCCAACCTTTACTACTCGACTTCGGCGTTTGCGCCGAAGTACTACCCGAAGGCCATCATCGACTACGCGAACTCCCGCGGCGCGGACAAAGTCCTTTACGCCGGGTACTTCCCGATGGGGCTGTCGCTGGAGCGCATCTTCAGTGAGTTGCCCAACGTTGCGCTGAAGGACGAGGTGTGGCCGAAGTTTCTGTACGGCAACGCTGCTCGCATTCTCGGCCTGGAGAGCTGACGACGCGATGGCGCTGGCGATCACGACGGAGCAGGAACAACTGGTCGACTCGGTCGATCGATTCGCCAGTCGGCACGCCCCGATAGACAAGACCCGCGCGGCATTCGATTCGATCGCGGCGGGCGAACTGCCACCCTGGTGGCAGGAATTCACCGCGCGCGGCTTTCACTCCGTGCACCTGTCTGAGGATGTTGGCGGCCAAGGCGGCAGCCTCGCCGACATGGCCTGTGTCATCGAGGCCGCGGCGGCTGCCCTGTTGCCTGGCCCGTGGTTGAGCACGGCGACGGCAGGTGCGGTCGCCACACTGGCCGACGCGTCGGCCTCGTCGCTGATGACAGATCTGGCAGCAGGCCTGACCGCAGTCGTCGTGCTGCCCGAGCACTCCGACGTTCGCGGCGTGTTCGACGGCGAGAGTTGGCGGCTCACCGGGTCGTCAGGCTCGCAGTTGGGAATCTGTGCAGCACAGCGGATTCTGCTGTCCGCGCAAACCGACGACGGTGGCGAGCGGTGGTTCGCGCTTGATACGTCGTCGCAGGGCCTTACCGTTGAACCGCAACAAGGCACCGATCTGTGCACCGACGTCGGTGTGCTCCGCCTTGTCGACCTCGTCGTCCCGGCCGGCGCCGAGATTCGCGGCCTATCTACGGAGCGGGCGCGCTGCGTCATCGCGGCATTCGCGGCGTGCGCGGCCGCTGGAACCGTGCGACGGTGCGCCGATGCGGCGACCGATTACATCCGTACCCGGGAGCAGTTCGGTAAGCCGGTCGGCGCGTTCCAGGCGCTGCAGCACAAGGCGGCGGTACTGCTGGTGAACTCGGAGCTCGCTGCGGCGGCGGCGTGGGATGCGGTGCGTGCTGCCGACGAATCCGTCGAGCAGCATTGTCTTGCCGCCGCGTCGGCTGCGCTCATGGCGGTCGGCGCCGCACCCGATCTGGTGCTCGACGCGCTGACGATGTTCGGCGCGATCGGCTACACGTGGGAACACGACACCCATCTCTACTGGCGGCGTGCCATCAGCCTGGCGGCTTCGATCGGGCCGATGACGCGGTGGAGCCGGGAGATCGGTGAGCTCGCTCGCACGACAAAGCGCTCGACAGCGGTGAATCTGGGCGACGTCGAATCGGAATTTCGAGCTTCGTTGGTCAAGACACTTGACCGAGCGTCGACTCTGAGCAACGAGCACCCGTCGGATGACGAAAGGGCGCCAGGCCTCGCCTTCGGCGAACAACGAGACCTCCTCGCCGAGGCGGGTCTAGCCGCCCCGCAGTTGGCCGCCCCGTGGGGTGTTGGCGCCTCGGCGCTGCAGCAGGTGATCATCAATGAAGAGTTCGACAAGCGTCCCGACCTGATCAAGCCGTCGCTCGGTATCGCCGAGTGGATTTTGCCCACAATTCTCGACAGCGGAACGGACGCGCAACGTGAGCGTTTCGCGTGGCCCATCCTGCGCGGCGTGCAGCGATGGTGCCAACTGTTCAGCGAACCGGGCGCCGGTTCTGATCTCGCGTCGTTGAGCACCCGCGCCGTCAAGGTCGACGGAGGGTGGCTTGTCAACGGCCACAAGATCTGGACCTCGATGGCCGACCGTGCGCAGTTCGGGGCGCTGCTGGCACGCACCGACCCGGACGCACGCAAACACCGCGGAATCAGCTACTTCCTCGTCGACATGGCATCTCCGGGCATCACCGTCGAGCCGATCAAGCAGGCCAGCGGACACTCCGACTTCAACGAGGTGTTCTTCACCGACGTCTTCGTTCCGGACGACATGCTGGTCGGAAAACCCGGTGGTGGTTGGGATCTCGCCGTGGCGACCATGGCTGTCGAGCGCACCGCGATCGGTAACTACGTCAATATCGATCGCTCCAGCGCATTGCGGCATGTGGCGCAGATCGAGGGCCCTGAGCAGGATGCCGCTCTGCGGGCACTCGGCGACGTCGAGGCTTACACCACCGCCATCAAGGCGATGGTGCTACGCGAAACCCTGCGCCTGGTCGAGGGACAGTCGGCGGGGCCGACGTCGAGCATCGCCAAGTACGCGATGGTGATGCTGCTTCGACGGGCGTCGACCGCGACGCTCGGACTGACCGGCCGCATCGCCATGCTCGAGGAATCCGATCCCGCCGTGATCGGACCGTACTTCGACATGCCATCCGAACTCATCGGCGGCGGCACGGCGGAGATACAGCTCACCGTCATCGCGTCGATGATCCTCGGCCTGCCACGGAACTAGACACCGAACAGTTATCGCCATGAAAGGACACGGCCGGGATGACAACTGAGCTTGGATTCACCTACTTCGACTGCGACAACCACTATTACGAGGCCACCGACGCGTTCACCCGGCATATCGAACCGGAATACAAGAAGCGCGCGATCCAGTGGGCGCAGATCGACGGCAGGCAGCGCCTGATGGTCGGCGGCAGAGTCAACAGGTTCATCCCGAACCCGACTTTCGACCCGGTCGGTAAACCGGGAGCTCTCGACGAGTACTTTCGGGGCCGCAATCCGCATGGCTCGGACTTGAATTCGTTGTTCGGTGAGCTGGAGCCCATCCGTCCCGAGTACCGCGACCGTGACGCGCGACTAGCGCTGATGGATGAACAGGGCATGCAGGGGTGCATTCTCCTGCCGACCCTCGGCGTCGGGATGGAACAGGCGTTGTTACCCGACTTGGATGCAGTCGTCGCGACGTTCCGCGCGTTCAACCGCTGGATGGAGGAAGACTGGGGATTCGCCTATAAGGAACGGATCTTCAGCGCCCCATACATCACGATGTGCAAACCGGATGCCGCTGTGCGGGAACTGGAGTGGGCGTTGGAACGTGACGCTCGCTTCGTCGTCATGATCCCCGGACCGATCACGACCGAAATCGGCAACCGCCCACCCGGCGACCCCATGTTCGACGACTTCTGGCAGCTGGCCAACGATTCCGGCGTCACCGTCTGCTATCACTCCGGCGAGACCTACTACTCGAAGTTCATGCCCGCATGGGGCGAACCGGACTACATGATGTCGTTTCAGGCGCTGCTGGGCTTCAGGTCGCTGTTCTCCGGGGACGCAATACAGGACACGTTCGCCAACCACCTGCACAACGGCCTGTTCCTCCGCTTTCCCAATCTGCGGATGGCGTGCATCGAGAGTGGCTCGGCGTGGGTGTTTCATCTGTTCGAGAAGCTCACCAAGTCCTACGGCCAGATTCCCTTCATCTACAAGGAAGATCCGAGGGAAACGTTCAAGCGCCACGTATGGGTTTCCCCGTTCTACGAAGATGAACTGGCCAGCTTGCTGAAACTCGTTGGCGAGACACACATCATCATGGGCTCGGACTACCCCCATGTGGAGGGCCTGGCCGATCCCGCCTCATACATCAAGGACCTGGAGAACTTCGACTACACGCCTGATCAGTGCCGGACTGTGATGCGCGACAACGGTCTCGGGCTGTCGGTTCGGCGGCCGGCGTAGCGACGCCCGCGTGAAGGTCGAGAAGTCCAGCCTTGTCGCCATGCTCTTGGAGGCCGGGGAAGAGAACGCCGCTGTCCTGCTCGCACGCTCGCTGCTACCCGATGAGGTGGACACCGAGCAGGATGTCGATGCGCTGGTGACATTCGGGCTCGAGCGCGATCAGGTCGAGGAAGTGGCGCGCCTCGCGATCGGCGCGATCGAGGCCGACGATGGGAACACGCGACGCAGACGCGACGAATTGGAGAAGACCATTTCCCGCCGCTGGGCCGACCTCGTCGATCACTGGACGTCGTAGCCCGCAGGAGTTGACCGAGTGACCTACTGGGTCGGAAGCGGAGCCGTCTGAGCTTCCGGGGGCTCCAGCAGGACAGCGGTTTTCAGGCGTCGTCTCAAGCTTGCGCTGCGCACCATCCTGATGGCCAGGTTCGTCGACGTGAACATCGGGATCACCCCGAGAAAAGTACGCTCGGAGGGCGTCCCTCCGTTCAAGTGCACGTACTCGAGGCTGCCGAACACGTAGAAGCACCCGATGCAGAAGATCGCGGCGGGGATGCAGAGGGCCATCCACGATCCGCGATCGGAAACGGCTTGCCGCGCAACGGCTAACTCCTCTTCCGACATCGGTTCGCGCTTGCGCAGCTTCTGCAGAACCCTCGGGATGCCTCCAAGTTCGTCGCTCAACGGCAGAGGTGGTCGTCGCACCAGCCGCATCACGAACACGGAGGCAATCGCGGTGAACACAATCACCGCCGCGAGGGAGACGATCGTCAGGATGGCCCACAGGCTGAGAGTCATTGCGTCACTCCGAGATTCGACGGCTGCCGGGGCGGACGAAGACGCACCAACGTCGGCCACCAGAACCACGGCCCGAGAAGCCGCAGGATGCAGGGCACGATGAACGACCGCACGATCAGCGTGTCGAGCAGCAGGCCGATGCACACGGTCGTACCGACCTGACCGATGGTCCGCAGATCGCTGGTGAGCATCGCCAGCATGGTGAACGCGAACACCAGACCCGCGGACGTCACCACGCCGCCAGTGCTTCCCAGCGCCCGGATGAGGCCGGTGTGTATCCCGGCGCCCAACTCCTCCTTGACCCGCGCGATCAGCAGCAGGTTGTAGTCCGACCCGACCGCCACCAGGATGATGAACGTGATGGGTAGGACCAGCCAGTGAAGATGCAAGCCAATCAGGTGCTGCCACACCAGGACTGAGAGACCGAATGCGCCGGCGAACGAGAAGGCCACCGTACCGGGAATCACCAAGGCGGCCATCAGACTGCGAGTGATGAACAACATGATCAGGAAGATCAGGATGAACGCGGCGATCGCTACGATCAGCAGATCGGAAGCGGCATACTTCTTGATGTCTTTGTTGTTGGACCCCGCGCCGCCGATATAGATCTTGGCGCCCGCCAACGACGTCTCTTTCAGCGCTATCTGAATCGCTTGAGGGAACGCGTCGACGTGTTCGATACCTTCAGGGCCCATGGCATTGCCCTCGTGGGTGACGATGAAGCGGGCCGCCTTGCCGTCCGGTGACATCATCAGTGTCATACCTGTTTTGACGTCCTCGTTGTCGAAGGCTTCTCGTGGCATGTAGAAGTAGGAATCACTGCGCGACTTGTCGAAGTCGTTGCCCACGTTGATCAGGTCGTCGAAGGTCTGGTCGGTTTGGGTGGACTGCAGGTGCGCAGGGCCGTACGAATTGACGATCACGGCCTGCAGGGCCTGCGCCTCGTCGCGCTGAATCTGCAGCTGGGTGACCATCTGGGGCATCAGCGCGTCGACGGCCTGGAAATCCGCCACGGCGTTGTGGATCTGGGCGTCAAGGGCGTCGATGCCGTCGAGCCCGTCGAACAGCGATTTGAAGGCGTAACACACGGGAATGTCGTAGCAGTGCGGCTCCCAGTAGAAATAGTTCTTGAGCGGCCGGATGAAGTCGTCGAGATTCGCGATGTCATCGTTGATCATGTCGGTTACCTGCTGCAGGTTCTCCAACGTGAGCACCGTCGAGTGCAGATCATCGGCCAACTTTTGGGTGAGCTCGATCGTCTTGCCAAGCGTCGCCACGGTTTCCGCCTGGACCTGTGCCTGCTTGTCGGTGTCGCCATTCTGCGACTGATTGAACGGCAACTGCTGGCCGCTTCCGCTGCCCTGCGTGGTGAACAGATAGGGGATGGTGGCGCGATCAAGCGGCCGGCCAAGGGGTCTGGTGATGCTTTGCACCATGGCGACACCAGGAACACGGATGAGTGCTCCTGCCACGCGGTCCAGTGAGATGAAGTCTGCCGAGTTGCGCATATCGTGATCCGACTCGACCATGAGCATCTCGCTGAACAGCTTGCTCGGCGGGAAGTGTCGATCTGAGGCCTCAAAGCCTTGATTAGCAAGGCCATTGACCGGCTGGTATTGGCGATCGTCGTAGTTCACCCGGTAGGACGGCAGGAAGATCGCCCCGAGCAAGACGACGGCGCAGCTGGCCGCGAGGATCGGCACCGGCCAGCGCACCACGCTGGTTGCGATTCGCCGGTACAGATGCCCCCTGACGGCCCGTCGCGGGTCGAAGAGCCCGAAGAGACTGCCCACCGTCAGGATGGCGGGCCCCAATGTCAGTGCCGCCGAGATGGTCAGCAGCATGCCGATGGCGACCGCCGGCCCCATGGTGTGGAAATAGTCGAGTCGCGCGAAGCTCAGGCAGAAGCCGGCCCCGGCGATCGTCAACCCCGACCCGATGATGATGGGTGAGACGCTCTTGTACGCGGTGTAGTACGCCTCTTCCCGGCTTTCGCCGGCCTGCCGGGCTTCGTGATATCGGCCCAACAGGAAGATGCCGTAATCCGTCCCGGCCCCCAAACTCAGTGAGACGACCATGTTTATCGCGAAGGACGAGAGCGGGATGACCCCGAGATGCCCGAGCGTGGCGACGACGCCCTTGGCGATCAGCATCTCGAACAGCACGCTGGCCAGCGGCACCAGCAAGGCGCTCACGGAGCGGTAGACGAGCAGCAGCATGAAGATGATCAGGAAGATCGTCACGATCGTGATGTTGTTCAGACTCGCGTTGGCAATCGAAAGCGTGTCCGACGCCAGTGGTGCCGCGCCACTGACATAGACCTTGAGTCCCGGTGGCGGAGTGTCCTTCGCGACGATGTCACGGACGGCGTTGACGGACCGGTTGGCCTGGATCTGCCCGATATCACCGGCCAGACGCAGCAGCACATACGTGGATTTGCCGTCGACGCTCTGCGCGCCTGCGGCGGTGATCGGCTTGCCCCACAGGTCCATCACGTATTGCACGTGCTGCCTGTCGTTCGTCAACCGCTGCATCAAGTCGGCGTAGTACGCGTGGTCTTTCTCGTCCAACGGTCTGTCGGCCTCCAGCACGACCATGGTCAGGCTGGTGGAGGTGGACTCCTGGAACTTCTCGCCGATGCGCAGCATCGCCACCTGCGACGGCGCGTAGGTCGGAATCATCGGGCCTGCGAGTTCTGCCGCGACGTCTTCCACCTTCGGAATGAACGTGTTCGTCGAGACGGCGACGAGACCCCAAAACACGATGATCGGGATGGCAAGAAGCCGAACGGTTCTCGCGACGACCGGCCGCCCTGCCCGATGCTCGCTCACGCCGACTTCACCCTGCAGGTGACGTCGGCATCCTGGCGGGTAGCCGACTGTTCGTCGCGGACAACGCCATTGACCAACATCCGGCAGTGCACCTCACCGCCGTGTACCTGTGCCGAGATGCTGCCGGAAACGACGGTGAGCGTGGTGGTCTCGGTGTGCGACCACGGCAACGACGTGAGGTCGACCTTGTGCGGATGCCCGTCGATGTCGATGTAGGAGAGCATCCCGCCGTCTCCGAGGTCGCCGTCCAACTCATAGGTGAGTTGCTTGGGAACGAACTCCTCAGGCGCCTGGGGGCCGTTGACGGTGATGACGGGACCCGGTGCGGACGCCTGATGCACCTTCCACATGCACAGCGCGCCGACGGCGACCGCGACGACGGCGACCAACGGTAGCCAGACTCTTGCCAGCACGGTTCTGCCTACTGAACGAGGACTCACCCGATCACCTCTCGAAATCCGCTATCAGACCTCGTGTTTCTCGCTCGATCTCCGGTGTTCGTGCACGGTAGACGAGACACGTTGTATCTCAACTAGGTTGATATACAACCGTAGAAACGCTACCAGCTCCGGACCGGGACGCGAACTCGGGGCGTGCGCACATCACCGACTCAGAATGCTTTCGAGCGGTGCTACTAGGCAACCTGTCAATTGGCTGGCGAAAGCAGCCGCTCAAGCGATCTGCAGGACCGACACCTTGGTGGGGTTGTTGCCGGTCGTGATGAGCGCCCGGGTGCCGTCGGCGCTCAACAGCGCATACCCACCACCGGTGATGGTTGCGCCGGCTTGGGTGCCTGTGAGGGTGTTGATCACGGCCAGCTGCGGGCCGGTGTTGATCAGGGCCCTGGTGCCGTCGGCGCTCAGCAGCGCGTAACCGGTGTCATCGTCGAACGTGCGGGTCGTGCCGACCTGCGCGCCCGTGGCGGTGTTGATCACCGCCACTTGGGTGGTGGCCTTGCCGGTGGTGGCGAAGTTTGAGCTGATCGTGGTGACCACGGCGCGTTGGGTGTCGGCGTTGAACAGGACTCCGCCATTCAGGAAGCCGGTGAGGGTAGTGGTCGTGCCGATCTGCGCGCCGGTAGTGGTGTCGATCATCGTCAACCGGGTGGTGTTGACGCTTATGCGCCCGTCATAGACGTTCGTAACGAGCAGCACGCGGCTGCCGTCGGTGCTCACCAGCTTTGAGCCGAATTCCGACTGACCGGTGAGGGTAAGGGGCGCGAACGTCGGGGCACCGGTGGTGGTGTTGATAACTGCCACCCGGGCGATGTCCCTGTTGTTCGCATCCCTGCCGGAGGTGGTGATCAGCGCGCGACTGCCATCGGCGCTCAACGAGGTGGAGCCGGCACCGGCGAGGGTGAGGGTGTCGCCAATCTGGCCGCCGGCAACGGTGTTCACCACCGCGACGTGCGTGGTGAACGAGGTGTCCCAGCTGCCCTCGATGGTGGTGACCACGGCGCGGGTGTCGCCGGCGCGGAACATCGCAGGGCTGCCGCCGGCAAGGGTGAAGGCGGTGCCGATTTGGGTACCGGTGTTGGTGTCGATCACTGCCACTCGGGTGGACTCGGCTCCCGTGGTCGGGTCGGTAACCGTGGTGGTGGTCGCGACTCGGCCGCTGCCCGCGTTCACCGGCGGATAGTCACTGGGGAAGGCATCAGTGGGAAGGGTCGTGCCGGTGGTGGTGTCGATCACCGTCACCTGTGCCGAGCCTCCCGCGACGGTGGTGATCCGGGCCACGGCGCCGTCGGCACTCACCAATGTCTCAGATGGACCGCCTTCGAGCGTGAGGGTGGTGCCGGTCTGCGCACCGGTGGCAGTGTCGATCACCGCTACGCCCGTGGTGTGCGTGACCGTGCCGTCCCAGTCGTAGACGTTGTAGGCGTTGGTAAGAATCAGGGCACGCCTGCCGGCAGTGCCCAACAGCTCGATTCCAGCCGGGGAGCCGGAGACCGCGAGGGTGGCGCCGATCTGCGTGCCGGTCATGGTGTTGATCACCGTGATCCGGGTGGTGTCGATCCCCGTGGTCGAGTTCGGCGTGGACGTGGTGATCAGCGCGCGGGTGCCATCGGGGCTCAACACCGGTGAGCCGGGGGAGCCTGCAATGGCGACGGTGGCGCCGACCTGCTTGCCCGTGGCGGTGTTGAGTACCGCGACTCGGGTGGTGGTGCCAGTCGCAGTGGGGACGTAGGTGGTGATCAGGGCGCGAGTGCCGTCTGGGGTCAACATCGGCCCCGAGCCCAGCTGGTAGCCGGTGACCGAGACGCTGCCGATGTTGGTCACGCGAGTGGCGGCGACAGGCGGTGCGATCGGCACCGTGACGCTGACGGACGCGGTCGCCTGGCCGTCGGTGGCCTTCACGGTGAAGGTGGTACTGGTCGGCCCACCGGTGGCTGCCGCCAGCCGGGCGGCCACAGTGGGGGTGAACGTGTAGACGCCGGCGCCGGTGATGCTGATGGTGCCGGTGGAGGGCTGAGTCAGGCTGTAGGACAGGGTATCTCCGTCGGTATCGGTGAAGTTGAGCTGACCTATGACCGCACCGTTGCCGCTGTTGGGGGTGCCGACAGTGGGGGTGCCCGCGGCGGGTGCGGTGTTGCCGTAGCCGACCGTCAGCACGCGCACCGTCTTGTCGACGGCATCGGTGACATAGACGGTGCCGGTAGAGCCGACGGCGATGACGTGGCCGCCGGTTGCGTCCGTGTCGATCGCCACCGTGCGAAGCACTGTGGAGCTGGCGGTGTCGACCACGGAGACGGTGTCGTTGGT
>DATJIX010000134.1:0-12760 GCA_035492865.1 Mycobacterium sp.
GCCCGGGCATGTCGACCTGGTGCGCAGGTTGTTCTTCGATCCGCTGCCGGAGAACCTGCTCGCCCCGTTCACCGCCGCGCTGGAGCACATTCACGTCAACCTCAATCACAACAGCTCACTCCCGCCCGCGCCGAGCTAGACTTTAGGTGATTTATCACCTAAATAATTGACGGGCGGCGCCCGCAACGGTGCGGCGTCGCGATCGCCATGACCTACGCGGATGACGTGGAGTGGGTCGACGACGAAGGCACCGCCACCGGGCATGGCGAGCCCACGGCCTGGGTTCTCGGCCTGGGAGGTCCGGACCCCCGACGACGCCACAGTGGCGTCCGGCTTCGGCGTCGCCGAGATAGCCGACGAACGCATCACCCGGATGTGGACTGTGCTGTACGCGCCGGAATAGGTGATAGATCACCTATGTTGTAGCGGGGGAACCGCGCAAACCACAGAAGAACGGAGTCCGACCATGGGAGAGCTCGACGGCAAGACAGCATTGGTCACCGGAGGCACGTCGGGCATCGGCCTGGCGACTGCCAAGCGCCTGGTGGATGAAGGTGCGTACGTCTTCATCACCGGTCGCGATCGCACTCGTCTGGACGAGGCGGCGGTGTCGATTGGCGCACACGGTGTGCAAAGCGACATCAGCAAGCCCGAAGATCTCGACAGCCTGGCCGCCGAAATCGCCAAGCACGGTAGGGGACTCGACGTCCTCTTCGCCAACGCAGGCGGCGGCGACTTCGCCACACTCGCCGACGTGACGCCACAGCACTACCGGGACAACTTCGACCGCAACGTGGCAGGCACGGTGTTCACCGTGCAGAAGACCCTGCCGTTGCTCAATGACGGCGCCTCGGTGGTACTGGCAGGATCCACCGCGGCCTCCGAAGGTGTCCCGGCGTTCGGGTTGTACGCCGCGTCCAAGGCCGCCATCCGCTCGCTGGGCCGGACGTGGGCTGCCGAGCTGGCCGACCGCAAGATCCGGGTCAACACCATCGTTCCCGGCCCTGTCGAAACCCCCGGACTCGCCGGCCTGGCGCCCGCCGACCAGAAGCAGGATCTGCTGGACGGCATGGCTGCGCAGGTTCCGATGAAGCGGCTTGGCCACCCCGACGAAATCGCCTCCGCGGTGCTGTTCCTGGCCTCGGATCAGAGCAGCTTCATGACCGGGGCGGAGTTGGCTGTCGACGGTGGGCAGATACAACTCTGACCATCGGCGCCGTTTTGCTTCGCGTGGAGACGGCATTGCCGGAGGCGCAAGTCGAACGCAGTGCGCCGCAGCCCAATACGTTGCTACGTCGGCTCGAGGACTCGCGCCCACAGCCGCCTGACAGCGACGTCACTAGGATCGGCGTCATGCCTGGTGAACTTCTCATCTCTGACGTCCCATTCACACACGATCCGTGGGTGGCGGCGCAGGATCGCTACGACACGATGCCCTATCGGCGAGTGGGTACCTCCGGGCTGCTGCTGCCGGCGATTTCGCTTGGCCTCTGGTACAACTTCGGCGACAACCGACCGTTCGACGATCAGCGTCAAGTTCTGCGGTATGCCTTCGATCACGGCGTGACGCATTTCGACCTCGCCAACAACTACGGCCCGCCGTACGGGTCGGCCGAGGAGAACTTCGGCCGAATGCTGCGTCGCGACTTCAAGCCCTACCGCAACGAACTGATCATCTCCACCAAAGCCGGGTGGGACATGTGGCCAGGTCCGTACGGCCAACTCGGTGGCCGAGCCTATCTGCTCGCCAGTCTCGACGAATCGCTCGACCGTCTCGGGCTGGACTACGTCGACATCTTTTATTCGCACCGCATCGATGCTGTGACGCCGCTCGAAGAGACGATCGGCGCCCTCGACACCGCGGTGCGTGCGGGCAAGGCCCGCTACGTCGGCATCTCGTCGTACTCCGCCGCAAAGACCACCGAGGCCGCGGCCGTAGCGCAGCGGCTTGGTACACCGCTGGTCATCCACCAACCGTCGTACTCGCTGCTCAATCGGTGGATCGAGGGCGATCTCGCTACCTCGCTCGCCAACGCCGGCATGGGTGCTATCGCCTTCACAGCGTTGGCGCAGGGCCTGCTGACAGATCGCTACCTGCAACAACCGCCGACGGAGATCACCCGAGCAACGACGCGTCCAACATTCGACGATGAGCTGGTCACCGAACACGTTCGTGAGCAGCTGCGGGGCCTGGCCGCCATCGCACGGCGCCGAGGACAAAGCCTGGCCCAGATGGCGTTGGCTTGGGTGCTCCGCCATCCCGCGGTGAGCTCGACGCTGGTCGGCGCATCCAGCGTCGAACAACTGCAGGAAAATCTCGCAGCGCTCGACAATCTCACCTTCACGCCCGACGAGCTACGCGAAATAGACGAGTACGCCACCGATTCCGGTATCGATCTCTGGCGCGAAAGCTCCGATATCTGAGAAAGGTCTCAGCGGGCCCCGACGTCCCTCCCGAACAGAGTGAGAACGCCTACTGTGTCGGGTCGGGTGCGCGGCGCTGAGCGCGCCATTTTCGCCAGCCACGGTGCGTGACGAACGCGCCGATGACTGCGGTCACGCACCAGATCGCGATTGCCGAGTAGGCCAACGGCGAGGACAGATTGCCGATCGACGCGCCCAACGCCGTGTAGACGAACGCGCGGGGCGCCGCCCCGATGAATGCACCAACGGCCATCTGCCACAACGGAACTCCGAAAGCACCGAACGCGTAGGAGGCCAGCGCGTCCGAGACGCCGGGAATGAACCGTTGACCGACGACCGCCCACAATCCGCGGCGGTCGATCAGCCGGTCGAGGCGATCGGCGCGGTCGGCTCCCAGCAACGCTCTGGCGCTATCGCGGCCCGCGCGCCTGCCGATGAGGCTGGTGATGATGGCTGTTCCGACTGTCGCGCCCAGCGTCACGAACACCCCGAGGATCGGGCCGAACAGCACACCGCTGCCTGCGGCCAGAATCGGGCCGGGGACGAACGCCGCGGCAAGGAGGGCGGCCACCACGACGTAGGTCAGCGGCGCCGCGGGCCCCGTGGCGGCCACCGTGCGCCGGATGTCGTCGACGTCGACGACACGGGTGACCGCGACGAGATAGAACAGCCCGAGCAGAAAGGCTCCGAATAGCGCGAGCCGCACGATGTGGCGGCGTCGATCGACGGTTGGCGGGTCCTCGCGGTCGGTCATGTCGGATGCGATTGTCTCGCATCAACTTCGTGGCCTCGCGGAGTACAGCTAGTCGGCGGTGTGGACGATCAGGATGTCGATCTTGGCCTTGCGCGCGATGTCGGCGGGCACCGAACCCAATAGCCGCCCCGCGACGGAGTTGAGCCCCACAGAGCCGACGACCAACACGTCCGCCCTCACCTCCTGGGCAAGGTGGATCAGGGCCTCCACCGGGGCGCCCTCGATCGCTCTCTCCTCGATGTGCTGCGCCCCTGCCTGCCGTGCCCGATCCCTGGCATCGCGAAGGATCGCGTAGACGGGTGCGTCCCCGTGCAGCTTGTAGCCCTCGGATCCCAGGGTGTCGGCGGCGCGGGGGTCGGCCACATGATCGTGGGAGGGTGCCCGCGACCAGCCACCCTTTTCGGTGTGGGGGATATGTGCACTCGCAATGATCAGCTTCGCGCTCTCCTGCGCGGCGAACGCGCCCGCGCGGTCGACAGCCCGCAACGACGAGTCCGAGCCGTCGGTCCCGACGATCAACGTCCGATAGCCACTCATGTCGCCTCATTAAACGCTTGCTGGAGCGGCCGCGGATCGGATTAGGAGTCGAAATTGGTGCCGGCGGTCAGTTGAGCGATCTACCGGTAGGCGACGAGTGCCCGGCGAAGTCGGTGCGAAGCGCGCGGGGAATCAACGACGATGACCGAGAGATTAAGGGGCGCAAGCGCGTCGACCGCTAGTTGGCGGTGTGGACGATCAGGATGTCGATCTTGGCCTTGCGCGCGATGTCGGCGGGCACCGAGCCGAGCAGCCGTCCCGCGATGGAGTTGAGCCCCACGTTGCCGACGACCAACAGGTCCGCCTTCTCCTCGTGGGCCAGGTGGATCAGTGCCTCCACCGGCGCGCCCTCGATCGCTCGCTCCTCGATGTCATGTGCGCCGGCGGCCTTGGCCCGATCGCGGGCATCGTGGAGGATGGCGTAAACGGGGGCATCGCCGTGCACCTTGTAGCCTTCGCTGCCCAGGGTGTCGGCCGCGCGGGGGTCGGCCCCATGATCGTGTGGTGAAGCGTCCGCCCACCGGGTGGCTGCCGCGATGGGGATATGTGCACTCGCAATGATCAGCTTTGCGTTCTCCTGCGCGGCGAACGCGCCCGCGCGGTCGACAGCCCGCAACGACGAGTCCGAGCCGTCAGTCCCGACGATCAACGTCCGATAGCCACTCATGTCGCCTCATTAAACGCTTGCTGGAGCGGCCGCGGATCGGATTAGGAGTCGAAGTTGGTACTGGCGCTCAGTTGCTCCCACTTCGCGATTTCGGTCGCGCGGCCGTCTGCGATGTACCGGTAGGCGGCGAGCGCATCGGGACCTAGGAGCAGGAACGCGGGCGGTTCGTCTGATTCGACGGCGGCGATGATTGCGCCACCGGCCTTCGCCGGGTCGCCTGCCTGGTTGCCGTCCATCGTGTCGTTCTCCTTGCGCCGTCGCCCGGCTGTCGACGCGTAGTCGTCGATGACCGTGGTCGACTGGGTCAGCGAGCGCCCGGCGAAATCGGTGCGGAACGCGCCCGGCTCGACGATGGTGACCGAAATGCCAAGGGGCGCAAGCTCACCGTGCAGCGCCCCGCTGACGCCTTCGATCGCGGCCTTCGCTGCGGCGTAGTAACCGGATCCCACCGGGGTCAGCTGGGCACCGATCGACGAGATGTTCACGATCGCACCGGATCGCCGCGCCCCGCATGCCGGGCAAGACGGCCTTGATCATCGCGACGGTGCCGAAGAAGTGCGTCTCGAACAGCGTCCGGACATCGGCGTCGTCGCCCTCTTCGACGGCCGCGCGGTAGCCATAACCGGCGTTGTTGACCAGCACGTCAACCCCGCCGAATCGGTCTTCGGCCTGGCGCACCGCGGCGGCGACCTGCTGTGGATCGGTGACGTCGAGCGCGAGCGCGAGAACGCGGTCCGGCGCGGTGTCGGCGAGGTCGGCGACTCGTGCGGCATCACGGGCGGTGACAACGGCATTGTGGCCCGCCCCTATGACGGCCTCGGCGAGGGCGCGGCCGAGTCCTGTCGAGCATCCGGTGATCAGCCAGGTGGACATGGCGACTGGTCCTTTCGTGGGGTTCGTCAGGTGAGGTGGCGACGGCGCCACCGCTCGAAACGGTTCTGGGGCAACTGGATCGCGGCCATCACCGCGCTCATCGGCGAGGCTACCGACTTCGTGCGTGCTTTCTTTTCGGCGCCGGGGACGGCGGGGCCGTCTCCCTCCCACCATGTCGGCTCCAATAGTGCCGACACCACCGGAATCGCCTTCTCGACGCTCTTGGCGCCCCACGCGCATGCGCGATCGATGGCCGCGACGGAGGGCGCGAGGTTCACCGGGGATAACGTCGGCTCGAATCGGACGCGGTGATCGGCGTACGGCGCGTTGCGGACCATCTGCAACTGGATTGCCTGGGTGATCGGAACGAGCCACAGATGCTTCGGGTCCCACTGTGGGTGGAAGCAGTCGAAGGCCAGATAGCACGCATTGCGGGTGCCGAGTCGGCCGTCGCGGATCCGTTTCCACGCCAATTCGACGGGCACGTTGCTCGCGGCACCGCCGTCGACAAGCGCTGCGACATCGTTGGTTTCGAACAGCTCATCGAGGATCGGCATCATCCGAGGGTCATCGGTCTCGTGGTGCAGCACGCCCGGGATCGCCGACGAGAACGATGCCGCGTCTACCACGTTGAATGCGCGAGTGAGTTCGTCACCGCCCACCACGATTGCCTTCGTGACTCGCGAGTCGATGAACGCGGCCACCTGCCACATCCGAGCTGCGACCTGAGGCCCGATGCCGATGGGCAGGTGCGGGATGAATCGCAACCGTAGTGCCGCGATCTGTTGACTGCGGAATCTCAACGGCAGAGCCTCGAACGACCGCTTGCGCACCCCGGCGACGACCGCATCGAACGGAATCGCCAAGTCGGACATGTGCATTGGTTCGCCGTCCTCGCGGCTGAACATGGCATGGGCGAATCGGTCGAACCGCAGGGAGAACATGCCGTTGAGCCCGTGCCGGCGGCGCACCGTATCGGAGCCGAGAATGGCGCGGTAGGAAACGGTTTTCGCCCAGGCGACGTACTCGTCGATCGGCACAGGCAGGGCGCGGCTGACGACGGCGCCGAGGATCGATCCGAACGATGCGCCGAGCATGTAGTCAGGCACCTGGCCCGACTCGAGCAGCCGCTGCATGCCGCCGATGTAGACGAACCCCGCGCCGCCGCCACCGCCAAGGACGGTGACCAGCTTCTTGTAGCCGACCTCGGCGTCGAGTTCGGCCGGGGAGAAGTCGTTGCCGTGCCGGTCGAGGAGCAACCGCCGCTGCTCGTCTTGGTCGTCGACCAATCCCGCCAGCACGTCATGTGCCGTCCTCTGCGCCGTGACCGGGTGACGCTCTTCGCGCAGCGGTCCGTGCAGGGCGTCGGAGACCCTGGCCCGCCACGGCGCGATCTCGGCTCCCACGGAGACATCTCCGCGTCCACGGCTGCCGCGCGGCCCCGCCGCCCCCGGCTCGAAATCGCCGAGCCGGGCGAAGTTGAGCACGTATCGCAGCCTGCGCAGGTCCTCACGGCTCAGCACCTCGGGTGCGACGAGGTGATGGCGGACGAGCCGGTTCTCCATCCGTTGCAGCACCAGACTCGGTTCGTCTGCCGGCCGTTCGGGTGCGTCGAGCGCGTCAACGGGGCCGCCCTCGAGTACCTCGGCGAGGTCGGGCGCGGCGGTGCTGCGACCGAGCCGGCCGAGCACCGCGTCGCCGAACGGGATCTGCATCGGATCCACCCTCTCACGGCGATCTAGGGCGAGAATTGACGACAGAGAAAAGAGGACAACCATGACAGACGACCTCGCTTCCGGGTTTCAGCGCGTCGACCGCGCGGAGGATTTCGAGGTGTTCTCCCGATGTCTGACGCTGATCGACTCGCTGCCGTTCTTCGCCGAGTGCAAACGCGAAAGCTACGAGCTGCTCAACGTCGCGCCGGGGCGCCGGATTCTGGAGGTGGGTTGCGGCCTCGGGGACGACGCCGCGGCGATGGCGAGGCTTGTCGCCCCTGGTGGTGTGGTTGTCGCCGTCGACGGGAGCCAGGCAATGATCGACGCGGCCCGGGAACGCCATGGCGAGGTCGCTGGTCTGACGTTCGATATTGCTGATGCAGCCGAATTGCCTTACGACGATGGCAGTTTCGACGCGTGCCGCATCGATCGGGTGCTTCAGCACATCGCGGATCCCGCTGCGGCAGTACTCGAGATGGTCCGTGTGTTGCGCCCCGGCGGGGTGTTGGTCGCATACGACAACGATTGGGAGACGTTGACAGTCGATTCGACTGACCGCGGTACGACTCGCACCGTCCTGAATGCCTGGTGCGACCGCTTCCCCTCCGGTTGGATCGGCAGGCGGCTTGTCCCGCTGTTTCTTGAAGCGGGTCTCGCCGACGTCGCCGCGCACCCCAAGACGCTGGTGCTGCGCCAGTTGGATGTGGCGGATCAGCTGTACCTGTTCTTTTCGACCGCAAGCAGGCTCGCGGACGCCGGGGTGATCAGTCACGCCGACGCCGACGGCTGGGCAGAATCGCTGCGCGCCGCCGACGCTGAAGGCCGGCTTTTCACCTCGTACACCGGGTTCCTGGTGTCGGGTACTCGGTAATGCGCTGGCGACAAGTCACGACTCGACTTCATGCAATTTCGTTATCGTCGACGCGTGCATCTCGAAGAATTGGAATGGTTCGTTGCGCTCGCCGACATCGAGCACGTCACCGAGGCCGCTGCCGAGTTGGGCGTTAGTCAACCGACGTTGTCACGCGCCTTGGCGCGATTCGAAGCGCAGGTGGGCGCGCCGCTGTTCGACCGGGTCAATCGCCGGCTACGCCTGAACGCGTATGGGCAGATCATGCTCGAGCATGCCCGACGCAGCCTCGCCGAGATGCAATCCGCCGTCGATCGCATTGACGCCCTGCGAGACCCCGACACCGGACGGGTGCGTCTGGCCTTTCTGCATTCGCTCGCGAGTTGGTATGTGCCGGACCAACTTCGACGCTTCCGCGAGGCGGCGCACACGATCTCGTTCGACTTGTTTCAGGGACCTGCGCGCGAGATCAATGAACGCGTCCTCACCGGGCAAGCCGATATAGGAATCACGTCGCCACGACCAGGGGCGCCGGATCTCACCTGGCATCGGCTGTACGAGGAGCGGCTCTGCCTGGCTGTTCCGCGCGGACACCGGTTGGCCACCCGCGCCCGTGTGCGGCTGTCCGCCGCTGCGGCAGAGCCTTTCGTCGCGCTCGGGCGTCAGGCCGGATTGCGCCAACTCACCGACGAGCTGTTGGCGGAAGAAAATCTGCATCCCGACATCGTCTTCGAGGCGACCGAGGTGCCCACGATCGAAGGTCTGGTCTCTGCGGGATTCGGGGTCGCCGTGGTGCCGGTTCCCCGTGATGACGACGCCGCACGAGTCGTGCACGTCCCACTGTCGAACATCGGCGCCAAGCGCGAGGTGGGCCTGGTGTGGGGTAAGGACCGAACGATGTCGCCCCCGGTTGAGCGCTTCGTCACTTTTCTCACCGCGGAGCCCGGCTGATCGCGTCGCTACGTCTAATAATGCGCTGGACACATGAAAATGTAGAGAATCATGTATTAGACACATCACTACACGATGCCTACCGTGCCATTGGTGTCGATCGAACAGGTTGCGCCATCCGAGTGGCCAGGGCATGCCCGCGGCTCAGCCGCGTACGGCAGGCTGCTCGCCGCGCTGTTCTGCGCCGGAGTGGCGACGTTCGCTCAGCTGTATTCGCCGCAGGCGGTGCTGCCGCTGATCTCCGCTGACCTGGGCGTTGGCGCAGCGAGTGCAGCCTTGATGGTGTCCGCGTCGACCGTCGGTCTGGCGATCGGAGTGATCCCGTGGTCGATGCTCGCCGATCGCGTCGGCCGGGTGAAGGCGATCTCGGTCTCGGTCATCGGGGCGACCACGATCGGTGTGCTGGTTCCGTTCGCGCCCAGTTTCCAGCTGCTCCTGGCAGGGCGCTTGCTCGAAGGTTTGGTCGTCGGGGGCGTGCCCGCGATCGCCGTCGCATACCTCACCGAGGAGATCGATCCCGCCCACGCCGCGAGAGCGGCGGGCACCTTCGTCGCGGGAACCACGATCGGTGGACTGATAGGCCGCTTGGTGGCCAGTCCCATCGCCGAGGTGCTCGGGTGGCGGGTCGGCGTGTTCACCGTCGCGGTGCTGTGCGGTATCGCGGCGCTGGGATTCGTCAAGCTCGCGCCGCAGCCTCGAGGTTTCGTGCCCGCCGGCCGACCTGACGCCAATCTTGAAGGCGGCCTTGCGAACCGGTTGTTCGCCAATCTGCGCTCGCCTCGGCAACTCGCCCTTTTCGGCCTTGCGTTCCTGTTGATGGGCGGGTTCGTGGCGCTGTACAACTACCTGGGATTCCGGTTGTCCGGCGCACCGTTCTACCTACCTCCGTTCGCCGTCAGCCTGGTGTTCCTGGCGTACCTCGCCGGAACGTGGGCATCGGCTCGTGCGGGTGGGGAGGCGTCGCGGTTCGGGCGCAAGCCGGTGCTGCTGGTGTCTATCGCGGTGATGATCGCGGGCGTGGCTATTACGTTGAGCAACAACGTCATCGCGGTTCTGGTCGGCTTGGTGATCGCCACCACGGGGTTCTTCGGCGCTCACTCGATCGCGGCGGGATGGGTGGGTCGGTCTGCGCCTGTGGGCAAGGCACAGGCGTCCTCGCTGTACAACCTGTTCTACTACGGCGGTTCGAGCGCCATCGGCTGGTTCGGTGGGCTTGTGTTCGACGGGTTCGGCTGGACTGCCGTCGCGGTGATGATTGCGGCGCTGGCGGCCATTGCGGCCACCGTGGCCGCATCGTTCCTGCCTGCGGACTAGCGCGCGGTCAGCGGATGTCGTTGATGTCGTTCTTCAGCGCCTCGGCATCCGTGCCGAACACGGCTTGCACGCTGTTACCGACCTCGATGACGCCTGCCGCCCCGAGACTCTTCAGGCGATCCTGATCCACCTTGCTCGGGTCGGCGACCTCCATCCGCAAGCGGGTGATGCAGGCGTCGACGTTCACGAGGTTCTCCCGGCCGCCGAAGGCGGCGATCACCTGTTCGGCCTTGCTGTCGACCTCTGCAGGTGCTGTCATCGTCGTCGTGCCGGATCCGCCGGCAGTCACGGCGGTCGCGGAAGCGGTGCCCTCGCCGAGGTTGGCCGCTTCCTCGGCCTCGAATTCGCTCTCGGGTTCGCGGCCCGGTGTTCTCAGGTTCCACCGCGTGATCGCGAACCGGAACAGCAGGTAGTAGACGACGAAGAACACGGCGCCCATCACGAGTAGCAGCGGAATGTTCTTCGCCGCCGGGGCCCCGCCCCAGAGAAGCAAGTCGATGAGCCCCGCAGAGAACGAGAAGCCCAGGTGGATGTCGAGCAGATACGCGATCGCCAGGGACAGACCGGTCAACACCGCGTGGATGACATACAGCGGGAATGCCACGAACATGAAGGCGAACTCGAGGGGTTCGGTCACTCCGGTCAGGAACGCGGTCAGTCCGGCCGCCGCCAGAATGCCGATCGCGACCTTGCGCTGCTTCTTGTTCGCCACGTGGATCATCGCCAGCGCCGCGGCGGGCAGTCCGAACATCAGAATCGGATAGAACCCCGACGTGAGGTGACCGCCTGTGGGGTCGCCCGCCGCGAACCGGGTCAGCTCACCGGTGACGACTTTGCCATCGGGCGCCTGATAGTCGCCGTAGAGGAACCAGATGTACGAGTTCGGAATGTGGTGCAGGCCGAACGGAATCAGCATGCGGTTGACGAACCCGTATACGAATGCGCCAAGCGCGCCCGAGCCGCCGATGAACTTGCCGAGCCCGGTCAGCCCAGCATCGAAGATCGGATAGAAGTAGCTCATTGCGAACGCGATGAACAGGGATGCCAGCGACACCACGATCGGGACGAAGCGTCTGCCGCCGAAGAATCCGATGTAGGACGGCAATTGGATGGTGTGGTACCGGTCGAACAGCCAGGCGGTGACCAGGCCGACGATGATTCCCGCGAAGACGCTGTAGTTGATCTGGGCTTGGTCGCCCGCCTTGTCCACCTGACCGGCGAGCACGATCGGCGACATGGTCTTGAACACCGACTGCACCACCAGGTAGCCGACGACGGCAGCCAGCGCAGTGGAACCGTCCGCCTTCTTGGCGAATCCGATGGCGACGCCAACGGCGAAGAGCAGCGCGAGGTTGCTGAACAATGCGTCGCCCGCGGCGCTCATTGCCTTGAAGAAGGAGCTGATCAGCGGTGCTTGAATTTTGCCGAGTACGTCGGGCTGACCCAGCCGCAGCAGGATGCCCGCGGCAGGCAACACCGCGATCGGCAGCATCAAACTCTTGCCAAGTCGTTGCAGTTGCGCGAAGCCGGGAATGCGCCGACCTGACTTTGCCGCCGCCCCTTGAGGTTTCGTCGTGTCGCTCATGTCCTGTGACCTTCCTTCGCCGAAGCTGAGCGGAAGCCTAGACGAGAACGCGTGAAGTTGAGACCGTCTTACCCACACGCTCGTATTGTTGGTGCGTGAGTACGACGTCAGTCCTTGCCCCGGTCGCCGGGCGTGCCGTTCCGCTGGCCGACGTTCCCGATCCGGTGTTCTCGCAGGGCATGGTGGGTTATGGCGCAGCTGTCGACCCGCCGAGCGGGGTGATCGAGGCGGTCGCGCCGGTCAGTGGCAAGGTCCTGAAGTTGCTGCCACACGCGTACATCGTCATGACACCGGATAAGGTCGGCGTTCTGGTGCACCTGGGTATCGACACGGTGCGGTTGGCCGGCGAAGGCTTCACGACCCACGTCAGCCAGGGTGACGAAGTCACGGCAGGCCAGGTCATCATCACCTACGACGTGCCATCGGTTCAGGCCAAGGGGCTCAGTCCCATAGTTCCGGTAGTCGTGATGGATGAACGCGAACCAGGCAATGTCGTCGTTGCCGACGCGGTGACCGCCCGATCAGAGATTGTTGCCGGTGCAAGCCTTTTCACCGCGAACAAGTAGATGGAAGTCGTAATCCTGGCGAATGCCAAGGAGATCGGCGCTGTTGCGGCCGATGCGATCGGTGCCCTGCTCGACCGTCAACCCGATGCCGTCATTGGCCTCGCGACAGGTTCGTCGCCGCTGATGATCTATGACGAATTGGCGCTGCGCTGTGCTGCGGGGCTTGTCTCGTTCAGCCGGGCCCGTGGATTCACCCTCGACGAATACGTCGGCCTGCCCGCCGACCATCCGGAGCGATACCACAACGTCATCGATCGGGTGTTCGTGTCACGGGTCGACTTCGCGCCCGGCGCGGTGCGGGGGCCCGACGGCCTGGCCGCGGACATCCCTGCCGCGTGCGCGGCGTACGAGGACGCCATCCGCCAAGCGGGCGGTATCGACCTGCAGATCCTCGGGATCGGCACCGACGGGCACATCGCGTTCAACGAGCCAGGTTCCTCGCTGGCCTCCCGGACCCGGATCAAGACGCTGACCAGACAGACGCGAATCGACAACGCCCGGTTCTTCGGCGGCGATGTCGACGC
>DATJIX010000135.1:0-6807 GCA_035492865.1 Mycobacterium sp.
AGAAGCACGGCGAGTACGCGTGCGACATGAGCCACGTGGACAGCGCCGTCTCGCTGCTCGCCCCGCACCTGCGGCGGCCGGCCCTGGTGGTGGGCAAGTCGACGGTGCCGGTGGGCACCGCGGCCCGGCTGCAGGCGCGGCTGGCCGAGCTGGCCCCGGCGGGAGCCGGCGCCGAGCTGGCATGGAACCCGGAGTTCCTCCGCGAGGGCTTCGCCGTCCACGACACGCTGCACCCCGACCGGATTGTGCTTGGCGTGCAACGGGATTCGGTGCGCGCCGAGGCCGCTATCCGTGAGCTCTACGCACCACTGCTCGACGAAGCTGTGCCGTTCCTGGTCACCGACCTGCAGACCGCTGAACTGGTCAAGGTGTCTGCGAACGCCTTTCTGGCCACCAAGATTTCGTTCATCAACGCGATCTCCGAAGTCTGCGAGGCCGTGGACGCCGACGTCACGGTGCTTGCCGACGCGCTCGGCCACGATCCGCGGATCGGACGTCGTTTCCTCAACGCAGGCCTCGGATTCGGCGGCGGCTGCCTGCCCAAGGACATCCGTGCGTTCATGGCTCGCGCAGGCGAACTGGGTGCGAACCACGCGCTGACGTTCCTGCGCGAGGTCGACAGCATCAACATGCGCCGCCGCACCCGGATGGTGGACCTGACCACCAAGGCGTGCGGTGGTTCGCTGCTCGGCGCCAACATCGCCGTGCTCGGCGCGGCGTTCAAACCCGAGTCCGACGACGTCCGGGACTCTCCGGCGCTCAACGTCGCAGGCATGCTGCAGCTCAACGGCGCCACGGTCAACGTCTATGACCCGAAGGCGATCGAGAACTCGCAGCGCCTGTTCCCGACGCTGAACTATTCGACGTCGGTGGTCGAGGCCTGCGAGCGGGCCGACGCCGTGCTTGTGCTCACCGAATGGCGTGAGTTCGTCGAGCTCGACCCCGACGACCTGGCTAGCACCGTGCGCGCCAAAGTCGTTGTCGACGGCCGCAATTGCCTCGACGCGGAGCGGTGGACCGCTGCAGGCTGGCGGATGTACTGCCTCGGCCGCAGCGTCACCCAGCCGACGCCTGCTTGAGCATCCCGTCGAAGCCCTGCCACAGCAGCATGAAGACCAGTTCGACGACGCGATCGCGTGGCACGTCGCGGTTCTCGTACCACCACGTGGCCACACCGCCGCACGCCGACTGCGTGGCGCGGGCGAGGATCCAGGCCGCCTCGTCGACGGTGATGCCCTTGACCGACTTGGCGTCGGCCGCGCCGAACCGGATGAGGTCGGCGATGGCTTCCGTGCCGCGGTCGGCGATCTCCTGACAGACCGCCGCGATCTCCGGGTCGGCGGGCGGATCGCGGTGCAGGAACCGCCACATGAACGGGTCCGCCTCGACGGACTCGAAGTAGTTCGCGATGCTCGCGCGGACCAGCTGCTCGGCCGTCGCGCCCTCGACGCGCCGCAGCGAGCGCTCCCTCACCTGCTCGGCATGCTGCTGCAGCACGGTGATGTGGAGGTCGCGCTTGGAACCGAAATGGTCGTAGAGCACCGAAGGCACTACCCCGGCGCGGGCCGCGATGTCCTGCATCTTCGCCTCGGCAAAGCCGTGCTCGGCGAACGTCTCGACCGCCGCGTCGAGGATGCGGGCCCGTCGCTCTGCCGCCGGAATCCGCGTCCTTGCCATACCGAATTGTAATTCGGTAAGCTCCGGTGAAGTAACCGAACCGCGATTCGGTTGGACGGAGTGTCGCGCATGAAGCAACGAATCCGGTGGCTGGTCATGCATGGGATCGTCCGTTTGTTCGCAAAGCGGATCGCCCGGCGCGGCGACCCCCAGGGACGGCTGATCGCGGACCCGGCGGTGCGGGCGAACCCGGCCGCGTTCACCGACGAGTTGCGCGCTCAAGGACCCATGGTCAAGGGCGCCGTGGTGTGGCTGACCGTCGAGCACAAGATCTGCAACGACCTGCTGCGGTCCGAGGACTTCCATGTGCTGTCGATGGGATCGAGCCTGCCCAAACCCATGCAATGGGTGATGCGGCACACCGAAACCGGTCTCCTGCATCCGCTGGAGCCGCCGTCGATGCTGTCGGTCGAACCGCCGGACCACACCCGCTATCGCAAGCTGGTTTCGTCGGTGTTCACCACGAGAGCCGTTGCCGCGCTGCGGGATCGAGTCGAGGAGACGGCCGTTGCTCTGCTCGACGAGCTCGGCGACGAACCGGGCACCGTCGACATTGTCGAGCGGTATTGCTCGCAGCTGCCCGTCACCGTGATCGGCGACATCCTCGGTGTGCCTGACGAGGCGCGTCCCCGCATCCTCGAATTCGGTGAGCTGGGCGCCCCCAGCCTGGACATCGGCCTCACCTGGAAGCAGTATCGGCGGGTCTATCTCGGCATCGAGGGTTTCAACGATTGGCTCTCGAACCATCTTCACGAGTTGCGTCGCAATCCCGGCGACGATCTGATGAGCCAGATCATTCAGGCCAGCGACGATGGTGCCCGACTCAACCACGAAGAGCTGCTGGCCACCGCAGGACTCGTGCTGGCCGCGGGCTTCGAAACCACAGTCAACCTGCTGGGCAACGGGATTCGGATGCTGCTCGACGCACCCGAGCACCTCGAGACGTTGGCGGCGCGTCCGGAGTTGTGGCCCAACGCTGTGGAGGAGATCCTGCGCCTTGACTCCCCGGTGCAGCTGAGCGCGCGAACCGCGACAAAGGACACCGAGATCGAGGGCACCCTGGTCCGGCGCGGCGAAGGCGTCATCGTCTACCTGGCAGGAGCGAACCGCGATCCGAAGGTCTTCACCGATCCGCACCGCTTCGACATCGAGCGGGACAACGCAGGCAAGCATCTGTCGTTCTCCGGCGGCAGGCACTTCTGCCTCGGCGCGGCACTGGCGCGGGCCGAGGGCGAAGTGGGACTGCGGACGTTCTTCGAGCGCTTCCCCGACGCACGACTGGCGGGCACCGGCAGCCGTCGCGACACGCGCGTGCTGCGCGGATGGTCGTCGCTTCCGATCGCTCTCGGAACGGCGCGCACCGCTGTAAGTTCGTGACGTGGATTTCCGAGCCGCGCTGCTCGACCAGACCCGGGACTTCGGGGAACTGATCCGCGGTGCAGACCCGTCAACGCCCGTACCGACGTGCCCCGAGTGGACTCTCAAACAGTTGTTCCGCCACGTGGGGCGCGGAAACCGTTGGGCCGCACAGATCATCGCCGACCACAGGACCGAAGCGTTGGATCCGCGTGACGTCCGCGACGGCAAGCCGCCAGACGACCCCGACGCGGCCATCGATTGGCTGAACAAGGGTGCGCAGCAGATCATCGATGCTGTCGACCGCGTCGGCCCTGAGACACGGGTGTGGACGTTCCTGGGCGCACGGCCGTGCGGTTGGTGGATCCGTCGTCGGCTGCACGAGGCCACGGTGCACCGGGCCGACGCGGCGATCGCACTCGGGCTGGATTACGACCTGTCGCCGGAATTGGCCGCCGACGCGATCAGCGAATGGATCGAACGCGTCAGCATCGAGGCCCGGCCGCGGAGCCTGCCTTTGCAGGTGCACCGCACGCTGCACCTGCACGCCACCGACGACGGCCTCGGCCCGACCGGTGAGTGGACCATCGCCAGCGACACCGAGGACGGCATCACCTGGTCGCACGAGCATGGCAAGGGCGACGTGGCGCTTCGTGGCCCGGCCAAGGAACTGCTGCTGGCCGTCGTCCGCAGGCGGACCGCAGCCGACGCCGGGATCGAGGTCTTCGGCGACACCGCCGTCTGGGACGCCTGGCTCGAGCACACACCATTCTGAAAGGCGTACCTTCTCGACCATGACCACTTCGGAGATCGCGACCGTCCTCGCCTGGCATGACGCGCTCAACGAGCAGAATTACGACACCCTGCAGCAGGTGTCCAGCGACGATATCGAGTTCGGCGACGCGAACGGCGCGGGCCAGGGCCACGACGCCCTGCTGGAATGGGCGAATTCATTGGCCGTGACGGCTGCCGACCCAGGCCGGATGTATGTGCGCGACGGTGTGGTGGTCGCCGAGGAGCAGGACGGTGCGGCCGTGGCGTTTCGCGTCGTGCACGATCACGTCACGTCGGTGTTCCGGCACCCCGACCTCGCCGCCGCGCTGGCCGCGACCGAGCTGACCGAGAAGGACCTCGCGGGCTGATGCGCGGGATCATCCTGGCCGGCGGATCGGGCACCCGGCTGTACCCCATCACCAGGGGTGCGTCCAAACAGCTGATGCCCGTGTACGACAAGCCGATGATCTACTACCCGCTCTCGACGCTGATGATGGCGGGCATCCGCGACATCCTGATCATCACCACGCCCGACGATGCCGCGGCCTTCCACCGATTGTTGGGCGACGGTTCGGATTTCGGCATCAGTATCAGCTATGCGGTGCAGGACCAGCCCAACGGCCTCGCGCAGGCGTTCGTCATCGGCGCCGCACACATCGGCGACGGGCCGGTGGCATTGGTATTGGGCGACAACATCTTCTACGGACCGGGCCTGGGCACCAGCCTGAGCCGGTTCCAAACCGTCAGCGGTGGAGCAATTTTCGCGTACTGGGTGGCCAACCCGTCGGCCTACGGCGTCGTCGAGTTCGCCGCCGACGGCACCGCGCTGTCGATCGAGGAGAAACCGGCCACCCCGAAGTCGAACTACGCGGTGCCGGGGCTGTACTTCTACGACAACGACGTCATCGAGATCGCCCGCGGGCTGAAGCCGTCGGCGCGCGGCGAGTATGAGATCACCGAGGTCAATCAGACCTACCTGAATCAGGGCAGGTTGTCGGTCGAGGTGTTGGCGCGCGGCACCGCGTGGCTGGACACCGGAACGTTCGACTCCCTGCTCGACGCGGGCGACTATGTGCGCACCATCGAGCGCAGGCAGGGACTCAAGATCAGCGTGCCGGAGGAGGTGGCCTGGCAGGTCGGCTTCATCGACGACGACCAGCTGGCTGCCAGGGCGCACACCCTGCTCAAGTCTGGATACGGCGCCTACCTGTTGGAGCTGCTGGAGCGGTAGCGGGCGTCGCGAGCACCGCGGCGATCGCCGTGGTCAACGGCACCGACAACGCCAGCGCGATGCCGCCGACCGCCGACCGGGCGATCTCGATGGCCACGCTCTCGCTGGTCAACACGTCGCCGAGGGACCTGTTCGCCACGCTGAACAACAACAGCAGCGGCAGTGCGCTGCCCGCATACGCCAACACCAGGGTGTAGACGGTGCTTGCGATGTGGTCGCGCCCAACGCGCATGGCGCCGAGGAAGATCGCTTTGCGGCTGGCGCCCGTCACGGCCAGCTCGAACACCGTCGAGGCCTGCGTGACTGTGACGTCGTTGAGCACGCCCAGCGAGCCGATGATGAATCCGGCCAGCAGCAACCCGGTGATCGACACGTTGCCGAGGTAGGCGGCCACCTCGTTGTTCTGATCCTCCGAGAGCCCGGTCAGGTGCGCCAATTCGATTGCGCCCCAGGACAACAGCGCAGCCAGCAGGAGCGCGGTCAAGGTGCCCAGCAGCGCAGCGCTGGTACGCAGGCTCACGCCGTGAGCCAAGTAGATCACCGCGTAGAGGATGGTCGCCGATGCGACGAGCGCGACCGGTATCGCCGATGCGCCGTCACGCAGCGCGGGCAGCAGAAACACCACCAGCACGCCGAAGGCCACGACGATGCCGATCATCGCCCGCAGTCCGCGCCAGCCGGCGACCGCGACGATCACCACGGCGAACATCGCCGCCAGGACGATCAGCGGCCAGGTCCGCTCGTAGTCGTAGAACGCGTAGCTGGTCGCGCCTGCCGCGTCGACCTGTCGGCTGACCCGGACGTGATCGCCGACGGCGAGGTTGGGCTGGCCGGGTCCGTTGCTGAACTCGAGCATCGTGTTGGCGCCCTTGTTGGGGCCAGAGTCGATGCTGATCAGCGTCTGCACACACTGGCCGCCGCCCTGCGGGGCCGGCTCAGGATCGGCGGTCAGCACGGCGCCGTTCGACGGGCTACCGCAGCCGGCGGCCTTGCTGGACAGCACGTGGCCCGCCTCGGTGGTGACCGCGCCGCCCTGCGCGTTCTGGAACGGCAGCGGGATGTCGACCTTCTGCTGATGGGGCCACAGCCACACCGCGCCCGCCAGCACGGCGACGCCGATGGCGATCAGCGCGCCGACCACGACCTTGGCGGCCAACGGGCCCAACGGCGCAGGGCCGCTCATCGAGTGCGAATGGGCGTGCGAGTGCGTCACGCGCAACAGGGTAGACGGGCGACCTTGGGGGTGATTTAAATCAAGGCGGAGGTGGGCGATGAGTAGGGATATCGAAACGCAGGTAGCCGACGACGGGGTTGCGACACTCACGCTGTCGCGCGCTGACCGGCGTAACGCACTGTCGATCAAGCTGCGCGACGAGCTCACCCAACAGCTCGAGGACTGGGCGGCGGATCCGTCCGTTCGCGTCGTGGTGCTGACCGGCGCGGGCCCGACGTTTTGCGCGGGTTTTGACCTCAATGAGTTCGGCCAACCCGAGCTGGCACGACAGATCAAGGACAGCTCGCGCCGGTACCACCTCGCTGTGTGGAATTTCCCGAAGCCGCTGGTTGCCGCGGTGAACGGACCCGCGATGGGCGGCGGGATGGACCTGAGCGTGCTGTGTGACTGCCGAATCGCTTCCAGCGCAGCGGTATTCGGACATCCGGAGATCAAGTTCGGTGCCGCCCCGCTGTTCACCCCGCTTCAGTGGATCGTCGGACTCGGCAATGCGCGCGAGCTGTGCCTGACGGGGCGCAGGATCGATGCGGCGGAA
>DATJIX010000136.1:0-7779 GCA_035492865.1 Mycobacterium sp.
TCGCTGGCGCAGGCCTTGACGCCAGGACCGCGCGGTCAACGCCCGCATCGCCGAGTCGCGCAGCCGGCCGCGCAGCCCGACGCCTGGCGCCAGCCCGCTACCGACCGGCGGCAAGTACTTGGAAGGCCGGTACAGGGGCGAGGGGCTGAGTTCGATCCACGGCACGCCGAGCAATTCGGCCGCCAGCCCACCGCAGGCCGTGATCACGTCGGACACCACAAGGTCGGGGTCCAGCTCACGCAGCCGCGGCACGTTGCGCACCGCCATCCGTGCGGCCCGCCGGTGGATCTTCGCCCCTGCGTCGGTGTCATCGTCGGCGGCGGTGGCGTCGAGCCCTTCCAGCTCGACAGCGTGCACGCCCGCCCGACGCGCGACATCCAGCCGCTCGGTGCCCGTGAGCAGCGTCGGGATGTCCCCAGCGGCGATAAACCGACGGCACAGCGCAATGGCCGGAAAGGCGTGCCCGGCATCCGGCCCGGCAACCACGGCGACGCGCACGCGCCTACCCTGCCATAGCGCTTCGCCACTACGCTGGCAACCATGACCGACCAGGCTTCCCGAGTGCTCTCCGACGTCGACAACGCCCGAACCGTCGAGACGTTCCTCTACGCAATGCAGGACGAGGACTTCGACACCGTCGAAGCCTCGATGGCCGACAACATCGTGTGGCAGAACGTCGGACTGCCGACCATCCGTGGCCGTGACCGCATCATGAAGATGTTTCGGCGTGGCGAGGGTCGATTCGGCTTCGAGGTGAAGATTCACCGGATCGCCGCGGAGGGCGACACCGTTCTCACCGAACGCACCGACGCACTGGTCATCGGCCCGGTGCGCCTTCAATTCTGGGTATGCGGGGTCTTCGAGGTGCACGCCGGCCGCGTCACGCTGTGGCGGGACTACTTCAATTTCTTCGATTTCTTCGTCAAGGCGCCGCTGCGGGGTCTGGCCGCGACGGTGGTGCCGTCGTTGAGGCAGTCGCTGTGATGGCAGAGGACGCGCCCCGCACCAAGCCGAACCTGTGGCAGTACATCGGCTACTGCTACGGACGCCGCCTGCCCGACTCGATGCGGGACTGGGTACGCGAGGACCTCGCAGGCAAGGGCGCGACAGTCCGGACGATGGTGCGCGCAGCGATTCCCGCCTTGATAGTGCTATCGCCGTTCTGGTTCGTCCCGATGTCGCTCTATCTCCATCTGAGCACGACCCTGCCGATCTTCATCCCGTTCGTGCTCTTCTCGCACGCGCTGAACAAGGTGTACCGCCGCCATCGGCTCCGTCAGCACGGCCTGGACCCCGGGCTGGCCGACGAGCTGTCCCGGCAGAAGAACGCGCACATTCACGAGGCGTACATCGCGAAGCACGGCCCCCGGTCAGGACCGTCGAGTTCGCACGACGTCTAGGCCCCGCGCAGGTGGCCGAGTTCGTCGAACGCCTGAGCCCAGCCCATCAGCCGGTCGGTGGCATTGACCAACTCGTCGCGGTAGCGCTGCTGCGACATCGGCGAGCTCGACATCGATCCGGTGTTGGCTGCCGACACCAATTGGGCTGCGGCGGTGACCATCTCGCTGTATTGACGGGCACCGTGATCGAGCTGTGCGCCGAATGCCGCGATGGTCGGGGCCAGGTGTGATCGTGACTGCGGCGCAGAACTGATCGCCCGCTCCAGCGACACCACCTCATTGGCTGTCGCCGCCATGGTCGCAGACGTCTGGTTGGCCGCGGCGGTCAGTTCACGCAGTTCGTCAGGCGGCAGCATGCGGCCGCGCTGCATCACCCCGAGCAGGGAGAACAATCCCCGCTCGGAGGCGGCAAGGGCGGCCATGGGCTGCCTGGCAGCCGAGCCCCATGGTGGTAACCGCCGACCGGCACGCCTCGCAGGCGGCAGCGGTTCGCCCTTCAGCCACCGATAACGCAGGAAACTCAACGTCGCCAGGAACGCTGCGCCCACCGCGATCGGCGCGGGGATGAACAGCGCCCACACCGGCGTGCTCCAGGACGCCAGCAGGGCCGTCACCCCCACCCACAACACGCTCGACACAGCGAAGAACACGCCGAGCCGCAGCGCCCACCGCCGTTTGCGCATCAGCTTGGCGCGGGGATCCGCTGCCGCATTGAGCTTGTCGGCCACCACATCCGACCACTCCGCGGCGGTGTCGACACCCCGCTGGACCAGCGTGCGCCACGCTTCGGGTCGACCTGCGCGTGTGTTCACTGTCCTGTCCTACGAAAGTTATTGCGACAGCGGGTTTTCCGGCGTCGCCTGCGGATTGGCGGCCGGCGTGGCCGGTGTAGCGGCAGCCGTGCCGCCGGCAGGCAGCTGGTCACCGCGCATCGAGGCTTTGATCTGCTCCAGGCGGGAATGCCCGGCCATCTGCACGCTGGCCTGCTGCACCTCCATCATCCGGCCCTGCACCGAATTCTGGGCCAGCTCCGCCGAGCCCATGGCGTTGGCGTAGCGGCGCTCGATCTTGTCACGCACCTCGTCGAGGCTGGGGGTGCTGCCCGGCGCGGCGATCTCGCTCATCGACCGCAACGACGCGCTCACCTGTTCCTGCATCTTGGCCTGCTCGAGCTGCGACAACAGCTTGGTGCGCTCGGCGATCTTCTGCTGCAACACCATCGCGTTCTGCTCGACAGCCTTCTTGGCCTGCCCTGCGGCCTGAAGCGCCTGATCGTGCAACGCCTTGAGGTCCTCGACGCTCTGCTCTGCGGTGACCAGCTGGGCGGCGAACGCCTCGGCGGCGTTGTTGTACTCGGTCGCCTTGGCAGCATCCCCCGCGCCGGTGGCCTGGTCGGCCAGGGTCAGCGCCTGCCGGACATTGACCTGCAGCTTCTCGATGTCCGCGAGCTGGCGGTTGAGCCGCATCTCCAACTGGCGCTGGTTACCGATGACTTGCGCTGCCTGGGTGGACAGCGCCTGGTGCTGACGCTGGGCCTCCTCGATGGCCTGCTGAATCTGCACCTTGGGATCGGCGTACTCGTCGACCTTGGAGCTGAACAGCGCCATCAGGTACTTCCACGCCTTGACGAACGGATTGGCCATCGGTTCATTCCGCCTTCGTGTCGTTGAATTGCACTAGTGCCAACTTATCGTTTCCGCCAGGACCACCACACCCCTGCGGGTGTTTTCCGGGATCAGGCGGCGGGTGGGGCTCAGGCCACCGCCATCGACACGACCTGCGGGATGACCACCTTGGTGGTGGCGTCGATATTGGCGGCGCCGACGCTCGTCAGCGCGGCAATTTCCTCGCGGGCCATCTCTTCACCCGCGTCGGACAGCACCCGCGACAGCGGGATGTCCAGTGCGCCGCAGATCGCGCTGAGCAGTTCGCTCGACGCCTCCTTGCGGCCGCGTTCCACCTCTGACAGGTAGCCGAGGCTGACTCGGGCGGTATCGGACACCTCACGCAGGGTCCTGCCCTGTTCCGTGCGGGCTCGACGCAGCACGTCGCCGATCACCTCGCGCAGCAATGCCGTCATCGTGTTCTCCTCCCGCGAAGGGCTTGGTTAATAGCGCAACGCTGCACGACGCCGGGTTGGTTCCCGGATGACTCAGATCACTGTGCTTCGACGAGTGCGCGCAGCCTCGCGACGGCCTCATGTACGGCCGCGATCCGGATGTCCCAGCGTGAACCCGACAGCGCGAGCTCCACGACCTCGGTGTCGACGGGACCGGCAAGGCCGAGGAACACGGTGCCGACTGCGCGACCGCCGTGCGGTTCGGGACCCGCCACCCCGGTCAGCCCGATGCCCCAGGTCGCGGCGCAGCGCTGCCTGGCGCCGACGGCCATCGCCCGCGCGGTCGGGGCGGCGACGGGCCCGACCGCGTCAAGCAGCTGCGGCGCCACGCCGGCCAGCGCGATCTTGGTGTCCTCGATATAGGTGACCAGGCCGCCGCGCAGCACGACGCTGGCGCCTGCCACCCCCGCCAGGGTGGCAGCCAGCAGCCCCGCGGTCAGCGACTCGGCGGTCGCGACGCTCTGCCTGCGAATGGTGAGGTCGGCGACCAGCGCCCGGGCGTCCTCAGTGACCAGCGGGTCGTCCACCTGAATCCCTGACCGCAGAAACGACGTAATCCGCGCCGGTGAGCACGGTGAGCACCACGGCGGCCCACATCACCACCCAGGCGCCGGTCAGCCAGGTCCCCGAGAGCGGAAGCACGAACAGGCCGATCGCGACGGCCTGAACGAGCGTCTTCAACTTGCCGCCTCGGCTGGCCGGGATGACGCCGCGGCGCAGCACCGCGAAGCGCAAAACGGTGATGCTGATCTCACGAACCATGATCACCACGGTCACCCACCAGGGCAGATCGCCCAGCATCGACAACCCGATCAGCGCCGCTCCGATGAGGGCCTTGTCGGCGATCGGGTCGGCCAACTTGCCGAATTCGGTCACCATTCCGTAGCTGCGCGCCAAGGCACCGTCGAACCGGTCGGTGATCACCGCGACCGCGAAGACGATGAATGCGGCTATCCGCCAGAATGTTTCATGGCCGTCGCCGACGAATAGCAGGACCAGGAAGACCGGGACCAACACCATCCGCACGCCGGTGAGCACATTGGCGATGTTCGCCACACGGGCGCGCGGTACCACCGGATCGATATGGGGTTGGCCCGACACCGCAACAGAATATCCGTTGCCCGAACCGATACCCTCGCACGTGTGAGTGGAGCCTCGGAGCGGGTTGTCGTCCGCCGTGCCCGCACGTCCGATATCCCGGCCATGAAAGCGCTCGTCGACATCTACGCCGGCAAGATCTTGCTGGAGAAAAACCTCGTGACGCTGTACGAGGCGGTCCAGGAGTTCTGGATCGCCGAGGTCGACGGTGAATTGATCGGCTGCGGGGCGCTGCACGTGCTGTGGGCCGATCTTGGCGAGATCCGCACCATCGCGGTGCACCCCAAGGTCAGGGGTCAGGGCGTGGGGCACGCGATCGTGGATCGGCTGCTGGATGTGGCGCGGGATCTCCACCTGGGCCGGATCTTCGTGCTCACCTTCGAAGTCGAGTTCTTCGGTCGCCATGGCTTCGAGGAGATCGAGGGCACACCGGTCACCGCTGAGGTCTACGAAGAGATGTGCCGGTCCTACGACACCGGCGTCGCGGAGTTCCTCGACCTGTCCTACGTCAAGCCCAACATCCTGGGTAATACCCGAATGCTGTTGACGCTCTAGCGATTTGTGTGCATTTAGGAGCGCTCAGCGCAACAGAACGCACACAAATCACATGTCGACGTCGTCTCCGCCGTCGTCGTCTGCACCGTTAGCGTCGGATCCGCCACGGATCAGCGCCAGCGTGCCCGCCAGCTCGTCGGGCTTGACCAGCACCTCACGCGCTTTGGAACCCTCGCTGGGCCCGACGATGCCGCGGGTCTCCATCAGGTCCATCAGCCGGCCGGCCTTGGCGAACCCGACCCGCAGCTTGCGCTGCAGCATCGACGTCGAGCCGAACTGGCTGGACACCACGAGCTCGACGGCCTGCAGGAAGACGTCCATGTCGTCACCGATGTCGGGGTCGACGTCGGTGCGCTCGCTGTTGGTCTTGGCCTTGGTCACGCCCTCGGTGTACTCGGGCTCCGCCTGCGCCTTGGTGGCGTCGACGACGGCGTGGATCTCCTCGTCGGTGATGTACGCGCCCTGCAGACGAAGCGGCTTGTTCGCGCCCATCGGCAGGAACAGCCCGTCGCCCATGCCGATCAGCTTCTCAGCGCCCTGCTGATCGAGGATGACGCGGCTGTCGGTCAGCGACGACGTCGCGAATGCCAGTCGCGACGGCACATTCGTCTTGATCAGACCGGTGACCACGTCGACCGACGGCCGCTGGGTGGCCAGCACCAGGTGGATGCCCGCGGCGCGCGCCTTCTGGGTGATCCGCACAATGGCGTCCTCGACATCGCGCGGGGCGGTCATCATCAGGTCGGCCAGCTCGTCGACGATCGCCACGATGTACGGATACGGCTTGTACACGCGCTGGCTGCCCAGCGGGGCGGTGATCTCGCCCGAGCGCACCTTCTTGTTGAAGTCGTCGATGTGGCGCACCCGCGACGCCTGCATGTCCTGGTAACGCTGCTCCATCTCCTCGACCAGCCACGCCAGCGCGGCGGCGGCCTTCTTCGGCTGGGTGATGATCGGGGTGATCAGATGCGGGATGCCTTCGTAGGGTGTGAGTTCCACCATCTTCGGATCGATCAGGATCATCCTGACCTCTTCCGGAGTGGCACGGGCCAACAGTGAGATCAGCATCGAGTTGACGAAGCTGGACTTGCCCGAACCTGTCGAGCCGGCCACCAGGAGGTGCGGCATCTTGGCGAGGTTGGCCGAAATGTATTCGCCCTCAATGTCCTTGCCGAGACCGATCACCAGGGGGTGGTGGTCGCTGCGAGTGCCCGGATCGGTCAGCACGTCGGCGAGTCGCACCATTTCGCGGTCGACGTTGGGCACCTCGATGCCGACGGCGGATTTGCCGGGGATGGGTGCGAGCATGCGCACGCTTTCGGTCGCCACCGCATAGGCGATATTGCGTTGCAGCGCAGTGATTTTCTCGACCTTGACGCCGGGGCCGAGCTCGACCTCGTAGCGGGTGACGGTCGGCCCGCGGGTGCAGCCGGTGACCGCGGCGTTCACCTTGAACTGCTCGAGCACCTCGGTGATGGCTTCGATCATCCGGTCGTTGCCCGCGCTGCGGCGCAACGGCGGATCACCTGCGATCAGCAGATCCAGCGACGGCAGCGTGTACGGCCCGTCGACCACGCGGTCCACGACCATCGTCTGCTTCTTGGCGGGCTTCTTCTTACGCGTCTTGACGGCCGGCTCAGGAACCGTCGGCGCCTCGTCGTCGAGCGGGTAGTTGTCCATCGGCGTGCCGGTGGGCCAACTCTGGGGCTCGTCCTTGTAGGCCGACGGGTCGTCGTAGTAGCCGTCCGAGAAGTCTTCCGGCTCTTCGGCGTACGGCTGTTCGTCGTCGTAGTCCTCGTCGTAGGCCTCGCCGCGGAATGCGCGCGCGGAGAACATCCGCTGCACAGTCGTCGGCACCTCACGGATCGTCGTGCCGGTGAGCAGCAGCACACCGAACAGGGCGCCGATGAACAGCAGCGGCGCGGCGATCCACGCGGTCAATCCATCCGAGAGCGGGCCGCCGATCGCGAAGCCGAGGAACCCGGCGGCGTGCTGGCGTGCGATCGGTTCGGTTGGCGAACCCGCCCACAGGTGCCAGAGTCCGAGCGTCGGCAGCGTGACCATCGCCGCACCGAGGATGAGTCGCGGCCGCGCCTCGGGATCTGGTTCGGTGCGCATCAACGTCACCGCGATTGCCGCGAGTGCGATGGGAACGAGGACGACGGCCGATCCGATCATCGTCCGGAGTACGCCGTCGATCCAGCCGCCGACGGGACGAGCGGCGTCGAACCAGGAACTCGCGGCGATCACCACGGCGATGCCGATCAGCGCGAGCGCGATGCCGTCGCGTCGGTGGCCGGGCTCGAGGTCGCGCGCGCGGCCCACGGACCGGGCGGTGGATCCGGCACCCTTGGCCAGCATCAGCCAGCCGGCGCGAACTCCGCGTCCGACGGTGGCCCCAGCCGACGAGACGGCCGACGGGTTACTGCGCCGGACCGGCTTGCGCCGGGGTGCAGTGCGCGAGCCGCCCCGCGAGCCGGCCTTTGACCTGCTCGAACGGGCACCGGAACGCGCGGCGGTCTTACTAGGCATGCCCTCAAGCCTAGTCGCACAGGCCCCATATTCACCATCTGCCACACGGGTCACAGAAAGGTCTCAATTGCGTCC
>DATJIX010000137.1:0-3989 GCA_035492865.1 Mycobacterium sp.
GAGTGGGCGGTCATCGTCGACAACGACACCGCAACCGAACTTCCCGACGGTCAGATCGGCGAGGTCTGGATCAGCGGCCAGAACATGGGTACCGGTTACTGGGGCAAGCCCGAGGAAACGGTCGCCACTTTTCAGAACATCCTCAAGTCGCGGACCAACCCGTCGCACGCCGAAGGCGCGACCGACGACGCGACCTGGGTGCGCACCGGCGACCTCGGCGCATTCCACGATGGCGAGCTCTACATCACCGGGCGCACAAAGGATCTGGTGATCATCGACGGCCGCAACCACTATCCGCAGGACCTCGAGTACTCCGCGCAGGAGGCGACCAAGGCGCTGCGGGTCGGATACGTCGCGGCATTCTCGGTGCCCGCGAACCAGCTGCCCGACGAGGTGTTCGAGAATGCCCACGCCGGTCTCAAGCGCGATACTTCCGACAGCTCTGAGCAGCTCGTGATCGTCGGTGAGCGCGCGCCAGGTGCCCACAAGCTCGAGATGGGACCGATCGCCGACGACATCCGCGCGGCGATCGCCGTGCGCCACGGCGTCACCGTGCGCGATGTGCTGTTGACCCCTGCGGGCGCGATCCCGCGCACCTCCAGCGGCAAGATCGGCCGCCGCGCCTGCCGGGCCGCCTACCTGGACGGCAGCTTGCGCGCTGGCAAGGTCGCCAACGACTTCCCCGACGAGACGGACTAATCTGCTGACCGAGCCAAAGCCCAGCGGACGACGGGCGCTTGGCCCATCGAAGGTGGCGTGAAAATGACTGATAATCAAGACAATTCGCAACCCGCCGGCGACGAGATCCAGCTGGCATCATAGAAGTCGCCCACTCCCGCCCGCACCGACATGACGGTCGCCGAGCTCCGCCAGTGGCTGCGCAACTGGATCGCCGAAGCCACCGGTCAGCCCGCCGATGCGATCAACGACGCCACGCCGATGGTCGAGTTGGGCCTGTCGTCACGTGACGCTGTGGCGATGGCGAGCGACATCGAGGATCTCACCGGCGTGACGCTGACCGCGACCGTCGCGTTCCGGCATCCGACCATCGAGTCGCTGGCGACCGTCATCGTCGAGGGCGAACCCGAGATCGAGGACGTCGCAGGCGACGAGGATTGGTCGCGCGAGCACGACGTCGAGGACATCGCGATCATCGGTATCGCCACGCGGTTCCCCGGTGACATGAACACCCCGGACGAAACGTGGCAGGCACTGCTCGAAGGCCGCAGCGGGATCACCGATCTGCCGGAAGGGCGCTGGGAGGAATTCCTCGCCGAGCCCCGGATCGCCGAACGTGTCGCCAAGGCCCGCACCCGTGGCGGCTACCTGTCCGACATCAAGGGTTTCGACGCCGAGTTCTTCACGCTGTCGAAGATGGAAGCCGACAACGTCGACCCGCAGCAGCGGATGGCGCTCGAATTGACGTGGGAGGCTTTGGAGAACGCCCGCATCCCGGCGTCCAGCCTGCGCGGTCACAATGTCGCCGTCTACATCGGCTCGTCGAACAATGACTACCAGTTCCTGGCGGTTTCCGACCCGACCGTCGCACACCCGTACGCGATCACCGGCACCACCAGCTCGATCATCGCCAACCGGGTCTCCTACTTCTACGATTTCCGCGGCCCGTCGATGGCCATCGACACCGCGTGCTCGAGCTCGCTGGTGGCGGCGCACCAGGGTGTGGCGGCGCTGCGCGCAGGCGAGGCCGACGTGGCGATGGTCGGCGGTGTCAACGCGCTGATCACTCCGCTGGTGACCATCGGCTTCGACGAGGTCGGCGGCGTGCTCGCACCGGACGGCCTGATCAAGTCGTTCTCCAAGGATGCCGATGGCTACGCGCGCTCCGAGGGCGGCGGCATGCTGGTGCTCAAGCGACTGTCCGACGCACGGCGCGACGGTGACGACATCATCGCCGTGATCGCGGGCAGCGCGGTCAACCACGACGGCAGGTCCAACGGCATGTTGGCGCCGAACCCGGACGCGCAGGCCGATGTGCTGCGCAAGGCCTACAAGGACGCCGGCATCAACCCGCGCGACGTCGACTACATCGAGGCGCACGGCACCGGCACCATCCTCGGCGACCCGATCGAGGCCGATGCGCTCGGTCGCGTCGTGGGCAGGGGCCGCGCCGCCGACAAGCCGGTATTGCTCGGCGCGGTGAAATCCAATGTGGGACACCTGGAGTCGGCAGCAGGCGCGGCCAGCCTGGCCAAGATGGCGCTTGCGCTCAAGAACGACAAGATCCCGCCGTCGATCAACTACGCCGGGCCCAATCCGTACATCGACTTCGACGCGATCCACGTCAAGGTCGCCGACACCGTCACGGACTGGCCGCGCTACAGCGGCCATGCGATCACCGGGGTGTCCGGCTTCGGGTTCGGCGGCGCCAACGCACACCTGGTGCTGCGTGAGGTGCTGCCCTCGGATCTCGTTGAGCCGGAACCGGAACCGGAGACCGAGCCAGAGAAGCCGAAACAGTCCGACGCCGACGCCGTGTACGTCGGCGGCGTGCGGATGGACGAGTACGGCGAGTTCATCGATGATGACGAAGACGACGACGCGCTGGATCGGCCGGCTCATGTCTCCGATGACGAGCCGGAATTGCCGGGCCTGACCGAAGAGGCGTTGCGCCTGCTCGAGGTCGCGCGCGAAGAGCTGGAAGCTGAGGAGCAGACCGCTCCTGTTGTACCGCTGGCTGTTTCGGGCTTCCTGACCTCGCGCAAGAAGGCCACCGCCGCCGAGTTGGCGGACTGGATCGACAGCCCGGAGGGCCGGGCGTCATCGCTGGAGTCGATCGGGCGTTCGCTGTCGCGGCGCAACCATGGCCGCTCTCGCGCAGTGGTTCTGGCCCATGACCACGACGAGGCCATCAAGGGACTGCGTGCGGTGGCCGAGGGCAAGCAGAACCCGAACGTGTTCTCCGCCGACGGGCCCGTCACGAATGGGCCGGTGTGGGTGCTGGCCGGGTTCGGCGCGCAGCACCGCAAGATGGCGAAGAATCTGTATCTGCGCAATGAGACCTTCGCCGAGTGGATCAACAAGGTCGACGCGTTGGTCCAGGACGAGCTCGGCTACTCGGTGGTCGAGCTGATCCTCGACGACGCGCAGGACTACGGCATCGAGACGACGCAGACGGTGATCTTCGCGATCCAGATCGCGCTGGGCGAGCTGCTCAAGGCCCACGGCGCGAAACCCGCTGCGGTGGTGGGACAGTCGCTCGGCGAGGCGGCCGCGGCGTACTTCTCAGGCGGTCTTTCGCTGGCCGACGCCACCCGGACGATCTGCTCGCGCGCCCACCTGATGGGCGAGGGCGAGGCGATGCTGTTCGGCGAGTACATCCGGTTGATGGCACTTGTCGAGTACTCGGTCGACGAGATCGAGACGGTGTTCGCCGACTTCAAGAATCTCGAGGTCTGCGTGTACGCCGCGCCCACTCAGACGGTCATCGGCGGTCCGCCGGACCAGGTCGACGCGATCATCGCGCGCGCCGAATCCGAGGGGAAGTTCGCCCGCAAGTTCCAGACCAAGGGCGCAAGCCACACCCAGCAGATGGACCCGCTGCTCGGTGAGCTGGCGGCCGAACTGCAGGGCATCGAACCGCGGCCGCTGCACACCGGCTACTACTCCACCGTCCACGAGGGCAGCTACCTGCGCCCGGGCGGCGAGCCGATCCACGACGTGGACTACTGGAAGAAGGGCCTGCGGCACAGCGTGTACTTCACGCACGGCATCCGCAACGCCGTCGACAACGGCCACACCACGTTCCTGGAACTGGCCCCGAATCCGGTGGCGCTCATGCAGGTTGGGCTCACCACCGCGGCGGCCGGACTGCACGATGCCCAGCTGATCGCGACGCTGGCGCGCAAGCAGGACGAGGTCGACTCGATGACCGCGGCGATGGCGCAGCTGTTCGTGCACGGCCATGATCTCGACATCCGCACGCTGTTCCCGCGTGCGCGCACCGGGCTGGCAGGGTCGCTGGACTACGC
>DATJIX010000138.1:0-5654 GCA_035492865.1 Mycobacterium sp.
GTCGAGCGGATGCACCCGATGGGCCGCATCGGCGAACCGGCCGAAGTCGCCAGCGTCATCGTCTTTCTCGCCTCCGATGAGGCATCCTTCGTCACCGGTGCTGTGCTACCCGTCGACGGCGGATACCTCGCGCAGTAGTCGGTCAGATCCGCTGTGCGACAGCAGCTTCCACCGCTTGGTCGAGAAAGTCGGGCGGTATCTCGGGCCATTCGGGCCGCCACCAACCGGACCGTTGATCGGCCTGTAGTTCGGAAAGGACTGCGGCGACATACGGACCGCCGTCGACGAGGTAGCGCAACATCCTCAACTGCGCGCATTGCGCCGCCACGATCGCGATCGTGGCCTTGGCCTCGTCGACGCGTCCCGCAGCGGACAAACTCGCACCCAACAGGCGACGCGCGCGCAACAACGCCTGAGGCCGGTTCGGTGCCGACGTTCGATCGACCCACTCCTGTGCCCACCGGCAGGCCAGGTCCTTCGAGTCCTGATCGTCGGCGCCCATCAGCACCCGGATCGCGGACGCCTCCTCGAACTGGACGGTGATCTCATCGATCGCGTCCACCGGCTGTCGGCGATGTTCATAAGAGGTCGCGGGCCACGGGTCGGCATCCGGATGCGGCGCAAGGCCGAGCCGGGTGCGTTCGTGTTCGGCCATCGCCCGCAGCCGATTCAGTGAGAGCGCACGTGCGACCCGGATGGCCTCGTCGAGACGTTGACTCGCCGCATGCCGGTCGCCCTGCAACGCCTTGATCCTGGCGGCGATCACGTAGCGCGCGATCTTGAAATCCACCGAACCGCCTTCTGGGCCGACCTTGTAACCCTCCTCCAGCAGGCGGTCGGCCTCGTCGAGATCCCCTCGCTCGTAAAGCAATTCGCCAAGCGCCGAGCTCGCCAGCCGGGCCGTGTAGGAATGACTACCGCCCGAACGCTTCGCGATCTTGAGGGCCTTGCGGAAGCACGCTTCCGCCGTCGGGATGTCGAGCATCAGCCGGTGCGCGAGCCCCGTGTAGCAGAGTCCGTGCACCATGTTGAAGCTGTCGCCCTTGCGTTCGGCGTACGGTCCCGCCCACGCCTGAATCCGATTCACCTCGTCGAGGTTGTAGTGGTAGGCCGCGGCGAAGGTCGCAACGGTGGCCGCCACCCCGACGGCGAACGGACGTTGGCTGTCTCGCCGCGCCAGGCACGGCTCGATGTGCTCGTCGATGCCCGCGAGCCGGTCGGAGCGCAGGTCGGCCACCCCACGCACCACCCCGGCTTCCGCGCGCAGGTCCGCGATCTCCTCGTCGCTGATGCCGAAGCGCTTCAGCCCGGATTCCATCAGCTCCAGCGCCTGGTTCGCGGCCGGAATCCGGTGCAACACAATGTTGGCCCACGCCAGCGCGAGCTGAAGCCGAGGATCGGACCGCACGATCGCCGCGGGCAGCTTGCCGACCAGTCCGATCAAGGTGGCCATTTGTGAATTCGCCACCAGATCGATGCCATCGTTTTCGACGAGGTGGACTGCCCGCTCGTCGTCACCGGCGGCCAACGCGTGATCTACCGCCTCACTGACCATTTGGTGCTCGGCGAACCACGTCGATGCGACGCCGTGCAGCCGCGCCACCCGCTGAGGATCGTCGCGGCTGAGCCGATGCCGAAGGAAGTCGCCGAACAGTTGGTGAAAGCGGAACCACTGGTCGTCCATCCGGCGCAGGAACAGGTCGCGCTCCTCGACCTGCTCCAGCATCGCTTGCCCGTCCGGCACGCCCGACAACGCCGACGCGAGGTCCCCGCAGATTCGCTCGGTGATCGAGGTGGCCAGCAGGAAGTCGAGCATCGACGGTTCAAGGGTGTCGAGCACGTTCTGCACGAGGAACTCGCTGATCGCGTGGTGACGGCCGGTCATCGTGCCGATCAGCTGGACCGGATCGTCGCGGCCGCGCAGCGACAACGTGGCCAACTGCAGTGCCGCGACCCAGCCGTCCGTCTTGGCGGTCAGCTCCTCGACATCGGTGCGGTCGAGATCCAGCCCGCCCAGCTCCACCAAGAAGTTCTCCGACTCGGCCACATCGAAACGCAGTGCGGTGGCGTCGATTTCGACCAACTCGTCCTGCATCCGCATCCTGCTCATCGGCAGACCGCTTTGGCTGCGGCTGGTCACCACGACGCTCAGGTCGTCAGAGGCGTAGACGAGTAGGTACAGCAGCGCCGCGATGGTCGCCGGGTCGGTGACCCGCTGCCAGTCGTCGATCACCAGGGTCATCGGAGTGCCGCTCTGATGGATCTCGTTGATCAGCGAGGTCAGTACGTATCGTTCCGCCTCGTCGCCGTGCTCCTCGAGTACCTCACCGAGTTCGGTTGCCAGCGCGGGCGTGACCGCGCGGATCGCCTCGATCAGATGCGACAGGAACCAGACGACGTTGTTGTCGTCATGGTCGACCGTCAGCCAGGCCACGGCCACACCCTCGGCGGTCAGCTGCTTCGCCCACTGCGCGGCAAGCGTGCTCTTGCCGAAGCCCGTCGGGCCGTGAATCACGGTCAGCTTCTTCTGATGTCCGGCCCGCAAGGCTTCGATCAGCCGGGCGCGATGGACCAACTCCTTCGTCGATACCGGTAGCTGAAATCGGGTCGCGGGTGCGGGCGGCGTCAGGGTCCGCGCCGGATAGCTGGTCGACGGCGTGCCGGGTGACCGCGTCGGGTTGTATCGAATGATCGGGGCGGGAGTGGGCACGGGCATGTCGTCGACCGGTAGGCCGTGCCGCCGCTGGACCTCTCGCAACTGCTCGCCGAAGTCTCCCGCCGTCGCAGGCCGGTCCTCGACGTTGCGCGACATGGCCTTCTCGATCACCGCGCACACGTCCGTGGGTAACCCCGAGTCGCGAAGGCTCGGCATCGGGTGCCGGGTGATCCTGAGAAACTGGGCGACCATCTGCTCGCCCTTGCGACGCTCGAACACCGCATGACCCGTGCCCGCACAGAACAACGTCGAGGCCAGGCTGTAGACATCAGAAGTCGCGTCGGGCTGCTCGCCAAGCAGCACCTCCGGTGCGGTGTAGGCAGGCGACCCCATCACCGCCCCGTCACCCGTTTCGAAACCGCCGACAATGCGGGCGATTCCGAAGTCCGTCAGCGCCGGTTCGCCGTACTCGGTGAGCAGAATGTTCGCCGGTTTGACGTCGCGGTGCAGGGTTTCGCGGCGGTGGGCGGTCTCCAGCGCGCCCGCGACCTTCACCCCGAGATGCAGCGCGTCGGCCCACCCGAGCGGGCCGTTGTCATGGATCTTGGCTTCCAGCGAGCCGTGCGGGTGGTACTGCATCACGATGTACGGCCTGCCGGTCGCCGTGGTCCCGACCTGAAAGATGGTGACGATGTGCGGGTGCCCGGACAGCTTGCCCATCGCAACCTGCTCACGCACGAACCGCTCCAGGTTGTCGGCCTCGAGATCCGCCGACAACACCTTCACCGCGACGATGCGATCGAGTTCGGGCTGACTGCAGCGGTACACCACGCCGAAGCCGCCCCGGCCGATCTCCTCGGGCTCCTCGAAACCGGCAGCCATCAACTCCGCCGGCACCCCGGCGTGCACATCCCCCTGCGTCGGCAGCGGGTCGCTGGTGACCATCGGTTGTCTCGATATCGCCCGCGCCATGGCTTCGCCATGGCCGCTGAGCTGAGCATAAACCGATCTGACACGCCCCGACCGCGGATGAGCGAGGGCCGACGGCGAATCGCATTTGGAATAAACGGGTCCGTCAACTGACAACACGCGTTACCTTTTGCGCGGTCGGGGACAGGAGACGGGCATGGCAGACCGGTTCTGGGCGTGGTTGGGCGCGGGCATGGTGACCGCGGGCGTAGCGGCGGCAATGGTCGCGGGGGCGGGCGTGGCGTCCGCCGACAGTCCCCCTGGCTCGGACACCACGGGAACCACGTCGTCAGAGTCGACGAAACCAGCTGGGAGCAAAGCGGATTCGGATACCGACGCCGACGCCCCTAAGCCGGCGAAGGACGCGGCAGAGCCCAAGGCCACCGACGGCGACACCGACGATTCTGACGAGCAGTCCGCAGAGCAGCCCGAGCAAAAGCCGGAGGAGAAGCCGGTCACCGCCAAGAAGTCGACGGGATCCGACGTCGCGAAGAAGGCCACGGAGAAACCGGCCAAGCCGGCGGCGGTCGAGCAGAAACCGGTCGCCAAGCCGACTGCCGTCGAGCAGGAGACCGAGGAACCCGAGCCCGAGCAACCCACGGCAGCCACCGAGCCGCCCGTCGAGGCTCCGGCCACCGTCGTACCGATCGCGCGCAACAAGGCCGTCGCCGCGCCCGAGACCGCCGCGGTGGCGTTCGCGGCACCGGCCGCCGCGCGACTCACCTCCACAGCGGCGGCGCCATCGCCGCTGTCGGGACTGCTCAGCACGATCGGCACGATCGTGTTCAACCTGTACAGCTTCGCCACCCGGCTGGTCGGCGGACCGCCGATCCTGCCCTCGAACAGCAATGTCACGGTGCGCAGTTCGACTCTGCGGCTGGACTGCGCGAACGGGTACGAGGTGCCCGCGGACTGGTACATCCCGAACACCGAGGAGGGCCAGGCCCCGCCCACGCGACTGATCTATCTGCAGCACGGCTTCCTGGCCAGCGGCCCGTGGTACAGCCACACCGCCGCGGCGCTCGCCGAGCAGACGAACAGCATCGTGGTTGCGCCAACGATCACGTCCAACTTCTTGTCGTGCGACGCCTGCTGGTTGGGCGCCCCGCGGATGCAGGCAGCGGTCGCGAACCTGTTTGCCGACGGCAACACGGCGCTGGCGGACAGTGCGTTGGCGGCCGGCTATACCGGTGCGATTCCGGACCGGGTCGTGCTGGTCGGTCACTCCCTTGGCGGCGGGCTGGTCGCCGGCACGGCAGGCGCCATGGTCAAGAACGACAGCATCGACCGGCTCGCCGGAGTCGTCATGCTCGACGGCGTCGGCCTTGACGACTCGATGGCGTCATCGCTCGACAAGGTGCCCGACGGCATCCCGATCTACCAACTCGCGGCGCCGAAGTACTTCTGGAACCAGTTCGGCGTCGGTACCGCCGCACTCCTTCAGGCGCGGCCCGATGGGTTCATCGGCGTCACGCTGGTGGGCGGCTCCCATGTCGATTCGATGCGTGGCGGCAATCCGCTGATCCAGTTCTCGCAGCAGTTGGCGGCCGGTTTCTCGAAGCCCCAGAACGTCGCGGCGGCACAGATCCTGATGGTCGGCTGGGTCAACGACATGTTCGCCGGAAACCAGGAAAAGGGCATTTATCTCGACCCCGGCGAGGAGTTCAGCCTCGACACACCGGCGGGCCACGCGATGCTGGTGGCACTGCCGAACTCGCTGACCAAACCGTTCCTGCTGAATCCGCTGCAGGCGTTTGTGCCGCGAGGGGGCGGTTCCTTCATGTTCGAGCCGACCTGCGGCCCCGCGGAGCCGAAATGTGTGGCGGCCTGACTTTCCAAGCGGCTGGATTGGGCAGCCAGGGTTAGGCAGCGTCCGCCGCCGCGCCGACGACACCGCAAACCCAGATTTAACGAAAAACTCCACACGCAACACGGCGTTATCTCTTGACGGACGGAGGCAAACGGGCCAATCTGTTGGGCAGCATGTGTGCACGGGTTGAGGACGCCAGCCAGCGCCCGGTGACTTTTG
>DATJIX010000139.1:0-5368 GCA_035492865.1 Mycobacterium sp.
ACCCGAACGAATGTCGGCACGGTCGACGAACTGCACGCCTCGGCGACGAAGGCTTGCGGGCTCGACGATTTCGGTGTCGACGACGACAACTATCGCGAGGCGCTCGGCGTGCTGCTGGACTCCTTCCGGCGCGATGCGGACCTGACCGAGATCGGTAGCAAGATGAACCGGTTCTTCGTGCGCAACGCGCTGGTGGCCAGGCTGGTCTCCGAGGCGGCCTGGAAGCAGTATCCGCAACATGCCGACGTCGCGATCGAACGGCCGATCTTCGTCACAGGGCTGCCGCGCACCGGCACCACCCTCATTCACCGGTTGCTTACCGCCGATCCGCGGCACCAGGGGCTGGAGCTGTGGCTCGCGGAGTTTCCGCAGCCACGGCCGCCGCGCGAAACATGGTCGCAGAACCCGGTTTTCGCAGAGATGGACGCCAGGTTCAAGAAGGCGCACGAGGAGGACCCGGATTACACCGGCCTGCACTTCATGACGCCCGACGAGGTCGAGGAGTGCTGGCAGTTGCTGCGCCAGTCGCTGCACTCGGTGTCCTACGAGACATTGGCTCACCTGCCCACCTACTCGCAGTGGCTGAGCAAGCAGGACTGGACCCGGCCCTACCAGCGGCACCGCAAGAACCTCCAACTGATCGGCCTCAACGAACCGGAGAAGCGGTGGGTGCTCAAGAACCCGAGCCACCTGTTCGCGCTCGACGCCCTGTTCGCCACCTACCCGGATGCCTTGGTGGTGCAGTGCCACCGGCCTGCGGAGACCATCATGGCGTCGTTGTGTTCACTCGCACAGCACACCACAGCAGGCTGGTCGAACTCGTTCGTCGGGGCGCAGATCGGTGAGGACGCGCTGGAAACGTGGTCACGAGGTCTGGAGCGGTTCAATGCCGTCCGTGCCGAACATGATCCGGCACAGTTCTGCGACGTCGATTACTTCAAGTTCATCAAGGATCCGGTAGCCAGCGTCGAGGACATCTACCGGCACTTCGATCTGGACTTCACCGACTCGGCCCGTGAAGCGATAACGAAGAGCTACGCGGAGAGCCAGGAAGGGCCGCGTGCGCCCAAGCACACGTACTCATTGGCCGACTACGGTCTGACCGACGAACAGGTCAAGGAGCGCTTCAAGGGGTTCTAGCCGCCCTGCGCGAGCAGACGCAAAGTGGCCCGTTTTGCGGCGTGTCAGGGTGCTTTTGCGCCTGCTCGCGGGAGATGTCACGCCGTCGTATTGGCGAGTTTGTCAATCCGTTTCAGCGCATCGCGAGCCAGCGACAGCACGTCGTAGCCATTGACGGTGGCGCACGTCGAGATCCTGATGGCCGCGTTGTACGCCGCAACGAACGCGTTGTCGCACGCCCAGTCCGGGGCCCGGAATGACCACAGCACAATGTCCGGTGAATCCGACTTCGTCTGCGGCAGAAGCCTGAAGTGATACTCGCGATCGCGCATGTCCGTGATGGTGAACGGGATGTTCCGGCACGAGTCGATGGTGCGCTGAGTTTCCGCCAACGCATGCTTCGAGTCGAAGTTGGCGTGATAGACGCCTGCCGTCTCGTCGATGACCACCCCGTCGTCGGTCACCCAATGCCCACCATCGGTTGCCACGGGGTCGAGGTCAAAGATCAGCGGCGGATCGACTTCGAGCGCGTGGGGCCTGCACTCTTCAGGTTTGACGGAGATGAAGAGATTGCCGTCCCTGTCCCGCACCTTCGCGCTCAGCAGGTCGTGGGCCTGTAGCGCGGTGATGGGCGCGACGGGCTGCTCCGCCCGCGGCTGCGGCGACTCGGCGTCGCGTGTGCAGCCCGCAATAAGGAGGCTGAGCAGGACTGTCAACGCCCGGTTTCTCACTGTTGCAGGTCTCTTAGATGGCCATCTGTTGGTCGTTGGTTCCGTGCCAGGCGTCGACGGCCTTCTGCAGCGGCAAGCCGAGCGCACTGCACAGGCCGATGACCGTGCCGAAGCTGGGGCTGGGCATTCTTCCGACCTCGATCTTGCGCAGCGTCTCTGGAGAGATGCCGGCGCCCCGCGCGATCATCTCGGGATCGCGACCGGCGCGGGCTGTCCTCATCAGCGCGCCGAGGCGTTGCCCCGCTCTCACCTGCTCCGGACTCAGAGGCACCCGCACCATGCGGCCAGCATAGCGGTATTTAAGTACCGGTACTGGTACCGTCGTGTCGGTATAAAAATACCGACACCGGACGGAGGCCGAACGTGATCGAACTCAAGACTGCCGCCGAGATCGACAAGATGGCAGTAACGGGTGCGTTCGTCGCAGAGACGCTGGAGACGCTGTCGGTCGAGGCGCGGCCCGGGGTGAACTTGATGGAGCTCGAACACCGTGCCCGCGCGCTGATCACCGACCGCGGGGCCCAATCGTGCTACTGGGACTACGCGCCGTCATTCGGTCGCGGTCCGTTCCGCAACGTCATCTGCCTGTCGGTCAATGACGCTGTGCTGCACGGGATGCCACGCGACTACGTGCTGCGTGACGGCGACGTGTTGAGCTTGGACTTCGCCGTGTCCATCGACGGGTGGGTCGCCGATTCCGCCGTCACGGTAATCGTCGGTGAGCGCGCCGACACCGCTGACGCAGCGCTGATCGAGTCGACGCAAAGAGCCCTTGCCGCGGGTATCGCCGCAGCGGTGCCCGGCGGTCGTCTCGGTGACATCTCCGCCGCAATCGGCGAAGTCGCCACTGACGCCGGATATCGCGTCAATCTCGAATTCGGCGGGCATGGGCTAGGCCGCACCATGCACGAGGACCCGCACGTCCCAAATCATGGTCGGCGTGGGCGCGGATTGTTGCTGCGGCCGGGCATGACCTTCGCCCTTGAACCGTGGTGGTCGCGAGGCAGCGACCGTTTGGTTATCGATGCAGACGGCTGGACCCTGCGCTCTGCCGACGGGTCGAACACCGCGCACTCCGAGCACACCATCGCGATCACCGAAACGGGTCCGCGCGTACTCACTACTGCGCGAAGCGAAGTGGCCGCCGCAGGCGACTAGCTAGCCGTCGCCAGGGGAAGGCGCGGTGGAGGCCTCTTCGAGACAGCCTTCTGCCACCGCGTGTTTGATGCTGTCGGCGAGCTTGGGGCAGGACTTGGTGCGGGCGGGCTCACCACCGGATTGCCGGACTTCGGTGAAGTACGCACAACGCTGCGATGCCTCGGTGTTCCATTGCACCGACGTGTGTCCTGGCCCGAGCTTCTTCACCTGCACCGCGACGTGACAGAACCGGCAGTCGACGGATACCAGCCCCGAGTTCAGATACCGGTCGCGGTCCCGCCGCGTAGCCTCCCGCACCGCAGCGGCCCGATCCGGGTCCGATGCGAAATCCGGTGCCCCAGACAACTTCCGAGCACGGATTTCCGCATTCTCCCCGTGGCCGTGATCGTCGTCGTGCGCGCCGTACAGTTCCAGCATCGACCGCGCAAGCTGGTCGACGTCTGGAGCCTGGTCGCGCGGTGCCATTTAGGAGCCGGCCGTTTCCTTCTCCGCCGCCTGAGCCTTGAGGTTCTCCTCGACCTCGACATGCCACTTCTCGTTGGCCGCCGTGGTGTCGATCTCGATCTCGAACCGGTCGGTCATATCGGGCGTGACGTCGGCGACGTCGACATAGAACTGCTGATACCACCGGCGCATCTGGTAGACCGCGCCGTCCTCCTCGACCAGCAGCGGATTGTCGATGCGGGTCTTGTGCTGCCAGATCTCGACGTCCTGCAGAAAGCCCTTGCTGACGCCCTCGGTGAACACACGGGCCAGCTTCTCGGTGGTCTCCTCGTCAAGCCCCTTCGGCTTCTCGACGATGACGCCCCACTGCAGCAGGAACGAGTTCTGGGTGACCGGGATGTGGCAATTGATCAGGATCGACTCGGCCTTGAAGCCGCCGTAGTTGTTGTGCAGCCAGTTGATCATGAACGACGGGCCGAAGTACGACGCCTCCGAATCCAGATGCGCCTCACCGTAAGACGTGCCCATGTCGTTGATGTCGGGCCTTCCGACGTTGTGCAGGTATTGCGACGCGACATGGCCCTCGAACACGTTCTTGAAGTACGTCGGCAGCCCGTAGTGAATGTAGAAGAAGTGCGCCATATCGGTGACGTTGTCGATGATGTCGCGGCAGTTGGAGCCCTCGATCAGGATCGAATTCCACTTCCAGTCGGTCCACTCATCGCTGGCGGCCTCCGGGATCTCCGGGATCTGCACCTCGGGCTGCGGTGGGTTGCCCTCGTGGTCGTGCCAGACGAACAACAGGCCCCCACGCACATCCGTGGTCCACGAACGGGTCCTGGCCAACCGCGGGGTGCGCTTGGCGTAGGGCACCAGCTTGCACTTGCCGTCGCCGCCCCAGCGCCAGTCGTGGAATGGGCAGGCCACTTCGTCGCCCTTGACAGTGCCCTGAGCGAGGTTGCCGCCCATGTGCCTGCAGTAGCCGTCGAGCACTTTCACGTCGCCATGGGAGTCGGCGAAGACCACCAGCATGGTGCCGAAAATCTCGATGCCGTGAGGCTTGCCGTCCAGGTAATCCTGTACCGGGCCAAGGCAGTGCCAGCCACGCGCGTACCTGTCCGGCAGCGCGCCGGTGTCGATTTCGCGAATGCCTGCGGTCTCGGTGGTCACCTCGGGCCTCCCAATCTGTGCTCTCTAACTAGAACACGTTACAGTTTTTGCCACCCCGGGCGCAATCTAAACGGGTTTTACCTGCGGTATATCTAGACGATGCCGTTGTACTCATTTGAGGGCCGATCACCTACGGTCGACCCCAGCGCGTTCATCGCCCCTACCGCCACTCTGGTCGGTGACGTGCACGTCGAGGCGGGTGCGTCGGTGTGGTTCAACGCGGTCCTGCGGGCCGATTTCGCCCCGATCGTCGTCCGCGAGGGCGCCAACGTGCAGGACTGCTGCGTGCTCCACGCCCCGCCGGGCATCCCGGTCGACGTCGGCCCTGGTGCGACGGTCGCGCACGGCTGCGTGGTGCACGGGGTGCACATCGGGGCCCAGGCCGTACTCGCGAACCACTGCACAGTGCTCGACGGCGCGGTCGTCGGCGCCCGCAGCCTCATCGCCGCGCACTCGCTGGTGGTCGGTGGCACGAAGATCCCCGACGAGGTGCTGGTGACAGGCTCGCCCGCGAAGGTGCGCGGGCCGATCGCGGGCACGGGTGCGGAGATGTGGGTGAACACGAACCCCGGCGCGTATCAGGATCTGGCCCGCCGCTACATGACAGGAATGCAGCCCATTTCCTGAGGGCGCGCCGTACGGTGGCGCCATGACCATCGGTCAGGTTGCGGAACTTTGGCGCTATCCGGTCAAGTCGCTGGGCGGCGCCCGTATCGAACAGGCCGACGTCAGCGCCAGGGGAGTGC
>DATJIX010000140.1:0-3343 GCA_035492865.1 Mycobacterium sp.
CCGTGACGGGCGACGAGCGCGCCCAGCGCCGCCTTGGCCGAATCCCATTGCTTCTGTGGCTGATGCGGGAAGATCGCGCAGGTATCGACGACCTTGCCGGTGCCGTCCACGACGGCCACCTTCACCCCGGTTCGAAAGCCCGGATCCAGGCCGAGCGTGGTGCGGTTGCCTGCCGGCGCCGCGAGCAGGAGGTCCTTGAGGTTCTTGGCGAACACCGCAACGGCATCCTCCTCGGCGCGCTGGCGCAGCCGAATGCGGGCGTCGACCCTGGCGGAGATGTTCAGTTTGGTGCGCCACGCCCACCCGACGGTGGCCGCCAGCCATGGGGTTGCAGGGGCTTTCGCGGTCATGTCGACACCGAGGGTCTTGGCGATCATGGCCTGATAGGGCTCGTCGTCACCACCGTCGAAGGTGAGCGCAAGCACTTCCTCCTTCTCGCCACGCATCACGGCGAGCACGCGGTGTGACGGCATGGTCTCCAGCGATTCGCCGAACTCGAAGTAGTCGCGAAACTTCTGCCCTGCAGGACTTTTCGCTGCATCGTCGGACCAGGGAGCTGTGCGCAGCGAACCGGACTTCCAGAATTTCTCACGGATGGCACCGACCAGTTCGGCATCCTCGGAGGCACGCTCGGCGATGATGTGTCGTGCGCCCTCCAGTGCCGCCGCAGCGTCGGCGACGTCGTCGCACAGGTATTCCCCGGCCGCGTCCTCGGGGACCAGCGTCGGATCGGCGAGAAGCCGATCGGCAAGCGGTTCCAGCCCGGCCTCACGGGCGATCTGCGCCTTGGTCCGACGCTTGGGTTTGTACGGCAGGTAGATGTCCTCGACGCGCGATTTGGTGTCCGCCGCCATCAGGGCGGCCTTCAACTCGTCGGTGAGCTTGCCCTGCTCTTCGATGGAGGCCAGCACCGCGGCCCGACGGTCGTCCAGCTCCCGCAGATAGTGCAGCCGCTCCTCGAGTGTCCGCAGCTGGCCGTCGTCGAGGCTGCCGGTCACCTCCTTGCGGTACCTGGCGATGAACGGAACGGTGGCACCCTCGTCGAGCAGCCGCACAGCGGCTGCGACCTGACCCTCCTGAACAGCGAGTTCCACAGCGAGACGGGCATTTACGGACGTGATGGAGCTGTGAGGCACGCGACGACTCTACCTTCACTGGCCGAGGTGAATCGCGACCCCGTGAGCCCGAAGTTGCTCGAAGGTGTAGACGAACTCACCCCGGCGTCCGACGGAGATGACGTAACGGTCCTGGCCCTCTGTCAGCGCGAAGTTGAACGAGAACGTGCAATTGGCGTCGCCTTCCTTCCCAGCGCCCAGCGCGGTGGAAGCAAGGATTTCGCCCTTGCCGTTCTTGACGAGGACCGGCGTGTCGCGGCCGATGTCGGAGTAGCCGTCCGTTCCTTGACACGATGACCCGTCCGATGCGATCGCGTCACCGCCGCCGCTGTCGATGAGCACGAAAATACCTGAGATAGTTGCAGTTTCGAGGACGCGGAAGCCGTGGGCGAATCGCGGGCAGAACGCGTCGACGGCAAACTTGTCTGCAAGCAGACCTTGCTGCGGTTCGCCGTCTTCCAGACGCCGACACACCTGTCGCCCGTGCGCGACAGCATTCTCGTCGGAGTTGAATTGACTCGTCAGCCCGGCATCGTTCAACGCTGACAGATACCCGACTTCAGGCGGCGTCGGCGATCTGCGGGCCGCCACCAACAGCACCCACACGACCACACCGACCATGACGATGATCACCGTCGCGGCACCGGTTCCCAACCACGTCGTGCGGATGCTCGTCCGGCCCACCGGCAACTCGATGTAGTCCGGCAGCGTCTGACCGCCCGTCGGGTCAGTCGCTTGCTTCCTGCCGTTGCGCACGCGATTCGTCGGACGGTCGGCGACGTAATAGCGACCCTCATAGCGCGCCGTGGGGTCAGGACGCCACCCCGTCAACGACGCGGCGACCTGCGCGGGTCCGCAGCGAGCACACGTGCCGCTGCCATCGACGTCTGAGCCGCAGTACGGGCAGGGCTGCGCGCTCCGTCTTCCTAAGAACCGCACTTCAGTCAAAGTAGCGCCGACTCGCCGGAAAAGTTTGTCGCCGGATGTCGAGAACGGCGTCACGGCTACGTCCCAGGGGTGAGCGACCAACTAGGGTCGCCACACCGAAGGGAGAAACTCATGGCCAAGTACCTGTTCCTCAAGCACTATCGGGGCGCGCCCGCGAGCGTCAACAATGTGCCGATGGACCAGTGGACACCCGACGAGGTCCAGGCCCACATCCGATACATGAACGACTTCGCGAAGCGCTTGCAAGAAAACGGGGAATACGTCGACAGCCAGGCCCTGACCCCGGACGGCGCCTGGGTCCGCTCCGACGGCGATGGCAAGCCGCCGGTGACCGACGGCCCCTTCGCGGAGACCAAGGACCTGATCGCGGGTTGGATGATCATCGACGTCGACTCCTACGAGCGCGCCGTCGAACTGGCAGGCGAATTGTCTGCAGCACCCGGCGCGGGCGGCAAGCCCATCCACGAGTGGCTCGAGGTGCGGTCGTTCCTGACCGCTGGGCCGAAATTCACGGATTAGATGGTTGCCGCCGCGATGGACGAGGCTCGGCTGAGGGATTTGATCCCCGGCGTGCTGGCGGCCCTCGTCCACCGCGGGGCCGACTTCGCGACCGCCGAAGACGCCGTCCAGGAAGCGCTGATCCGGGCAGTCGAAACATGGCCGGGTAGACCCCCCGATGACCCCAAGGGCTGGTTGATCACCACGGCGTGGCGGCGTTTCCTCGACCTCACCCGATCCGACGTCGCCAGACACCGCCGCGAACAGGACCTCTCCGATGAGCCGCCGCCGGGGCCGACCGAATTAGCGGATGACACTCTGCAGCTTTACTTCCTGTGCGCGCATCCGAGCCTGACCTCCGCGTCGGCCGTCGCACTGACGCTGCGGGCCGTCGGCGGGCTCACCACCCGCCAGATCGCACAGGCGTATCTGGTGCCCGAAACGACGATGGCGCAACGCATCAGCCGGGCCAAGCGCACCGTCAGCGACGTCCGACTGGATCGTCCCGGTGACCTGGGCACCGTGCTGCGAACGCTCTACCTGGTGTTCAACGAGGGATACAGCGGCGACGTCGACCTCGCGGCCGAGGCGATCCGGCTGGCCCGGCAGCTCGCCGCCACGACCGACGACGCTGAGGTCGCAGGACTGCTCGCGCTCTTCCTGCTCCACCACGCAAGGCGGCAGGCGCGAGAGCGCGCCGACGGCAGCCTCGTGCCGCTGGCCGATCAGGATCGCGACCTGTGGCGGCGCGACCTGATCGCCGAGGGCGTCGCGATACTTCA
>DATJIX010000141.1:0-8277 GCA_035492865.1 Mycobacterium sp.
GTGACGGCTTCGCCGTGTCGTTGATACAGAGCGTGTACCACGCCTTCGGGTCGGGGTTGATCGACCCCGACACCGGAATTCTGTTCCACAATCGCGGCACCAGCTTCTCGCTCGACGAGGCGTCACCGAACGTGATCGCACCGCGCAAGCGGCCCGCGCACACCCTGATGCCGGTGATGACGATGCACCAGCGCGCGCCGCGGCACATCCTGGCGACGATGGGCGGGCAGGGGCAACCGCAGATCCTCGCGCAGGTGCTGCTGGCCGCGATCGACGGCGCAGGCGCTGAGGCCGCAGTCGCCGCACCGCGCGCCGTGGTCGGGCTACAGGTCGACGGTGGTACTGCCGATTCGGTGACCGCGGAATCCGACCTACCTACCGTGGCGAGGGCCTCTGTCGGCCGCGCGGGTCTCGTCTCGGCGGAGGTGGCGCCGCATACCGAAAACCTCGGACAGGCCAACGTCGTCTTCGTCGATGACGCGGGGTCGATGACTGCGGCGTCGGATCCGCGGTCGGACGGTGCCGGCGTCGTCGCGCACTATCCGCGTTCCGCCAAGCGCTAACGGCCGAACGTTCCTTACCGCTCGAAAATCTCGCGATTTTTCGAGCGGTAAGGAACGTTCGGCGCTGTGGTCCTAGTAGACGTCGGGGACTTTGACCTCGGTCTGGGCATTCAGCGTCTCGCCGCGGAAGAACCGTTTGGTGCCGAAGGCGAAGCAAGCCAACATCAGCGGGACACCAAGCACCAGCATGCCGATGCCCAGCACGAAGACGCCACCGACCGGGCCGAACGCGGTGTAGCCGTAATCCGGCTGAATCATGTCCTTGGCGCTCCACCCGAACGCCCACGCCATCGCCAAGCCGCCGACCAACGGGAAGATGCCGCGGAAGAACAGGTTTCGCGCGGAGGAGAACAACGTCCTGCGGAAGTACCACACGCACGCGAACGCGGTGATGCCGTAGTAGAACGCCACCGCGAGGCCCAGCGAGGCCACCGAGTCGGCAAGGGCGTTCTCCGACAAGACGGTCAGCAACAGGTAGAAGAACAGCGCGGAAAGGCCCATCACGATGGTGCCGAACGCCGGCGTCATGTAACGGGGGTGGACGTTGGCGAACCGCTTCGGGATCGCTTCGTACACCGCCATCGACAGGGTGCCTCGCGCGGTCGGCAGGATCGTGGTCTGGGTGGACGACAGTGCCGACACCGACACCGTCAACAGCAATAGCGATGCCGCGATGGTGCCCGCGACCGGTTCACCGAGCACGGTGAGGACGTCGTCGGTGTTCATCGCATTGTTCAAGCCGATGCCGACGACGCCGAACCCCGCGAACGACTGCACGGCGTAGGCCACCAGTACGTACGTGCAGACCAGGATGAGCGTGGTGATGACGGCCGCGATGCCAGGGGTGCGGCCGGGATCCTTGGTCTCTTCGCCGACCGCGAGACACGCATCCCAGCCCCAGTAGATGAAGATGCACAGGATGATCGCCGCTGCGATTGACGACGCGTCGAGCCCACCCGGCCACAGCCAGGACAGTTGCGGAGTAATCGCCTGTGCCCCTGCATTTCCGGAGAACACTCGGATGAGCGCGATGACGCTGACGACGATGAGCACACCGAACTGGATGGCGATCAACACGTTCTGTACACGCTCGCTGACCACGATGCCTCGGGCGGACACCAGCGTCATGCCGACGATGAAGAACGACCCGAGTGACACCTTTGCGAACGTGTTGTCGGCGAGATCGTCGAGGCCGATGAAGTTGAACAAGTAGACGGCCGCGATCTCGGCGACGTTGGCCAACACGATGATCGCGGAGACGGCGAGGCCCCACCCCCCGATCCATCCGATCCACGGCCCGAATGCCTTGGTGCCCCAGGTGAATGTGGTGCCGCAGTCCGGTGTGTCTTCGGAGAGTTCCTTGTAGGCGAACGCCACCAACAGCATTGGAATGAACGCAAGGATGAACATCGACGGTGCTTTTTCTTGTACCGCCAGCACCACGTAGCCAAGGGTGGCGGCGAGGCTGTAGGCGGGTGCCACCGCGGACAGGCCGATGACGACATTGCCGACGAGACCGAGCGCACCGGCCTGCAGGCCCTTGTCACCGACGACGGGGGCCGACGGTTCCTTTACTGCCATTGGCGCAATATACGGTCGCGCAAGTTTCCCCGTAGCTGGTACGGCGGAAGTGACGTAGCGCTCGCGAATAGACTTGCTGTCATGACCGCAAGCACGCGGGTCGACGAGTTCGAGGAGCTGAGGCCGCATCTGCTGGCTGTCGCCTACCGGCTGACCGGCACCGTCGCCGACGCCGAGGACGTCGTCCAGGATGCGTGGCTGCGCTGGGACGGCACTTCGGAGCCCATCAACGATCTGCGGGCGTGGCTGACGACGGTGGTCAGCAGGCTGGGCCTGGACCGACTGCGGTCGGCCGCCAAACGCCGCGAAACCTATGTGGGCGAATGGCTGCCGGAGCCGGTGGTCACCGGGTTCGATGGCAACGACCCGCTCTCGGTGGTGGTGGCCGCCGACGATGCCAGGTTTGCGGCAATGGTGGTGCTGGAGCGACTGACGCCGGATCAGCGGGTCGCGTTCGTGCTGCACGACGGCTTCGCGGTGCCGTTCCACGAGATCGCAGGCGTGCTCGGCATCAGCGACGCCGCGGCCAGACAACTCGCGTCGCGTGCGCGGCGGGCCGTGTCGTCCGCGCCGCAAGCAGCCACCGACCAGATCCACAATGAAGTGGCCGGGTCGCTGATGGCGGCACTGGCCGACGGCAACATGGAAGCCGTTGTGCGGCTGCTACATCCGGAGGTCACGTTCACCGGCGACTCCAATCGCAAGGCGCCGACGGCGTTTCGGGTCATCCGCGGGCCGGACAAGGTGGCGCGGTTCCTGTTTGGGCTGGCGCGCCGGTACGGGCCCGGGTGGCTGTCGTCGAATCAGCTGGCGCTTGTCAACGGTCAGCTCGGCAGCTACACCGTCGAGTCGACCCCGACCGACGGCTATCCGACGGTTACGCCGCGCGTCACGGCGATGGCGGTGCGCGACGGAAAAGTCTGCGCCATATGGGATATCGCCAACCCCGACAAGTTCACCGGCTCGCCGCTTGCTCCTCATCGGTGAGCCACGGCACCCGGCAGGCATCGCCGGAGTTGAAGCCCTGCTCGGTGATGCCCAGCGCTGAGTACATGCGGGCCCGCATGTTTTCCACGCCGATCTGGTAAGTCAGCTCGATCACGCCGGCGTCGCCGAAACGGGCACGCAGATCGGCGACCTGCTCGTCGGTGACGGTGTGCGGATCGGTCGTCATCGCGTCGGCGTAGGCGATCGCGGCACGCTCGTCCTCGCTGTACCGCGGTGACGTCGCGTACTGATCGATGTCCTTGAGCCGGTCCACGTCGAGGCCGTCGAGGCGCTGCAGCATCGAGCCGAAGTCGACGCACCAGGAGCAGCCGATGGTTCGCGCGGTCCAGAAGACGGCCAGTTCGCGCACGCTGGCGGGCAGCTTCTTCGAACCGGATTGCAGCAGCGTCTCGTGCACGGCGTTGGCCACCAGCAGCCGCGGGTGGTGGGCGGCCACGGTGAACGGCTCGGGCACCTCGCCGAAGCGCCTGCGGGCGACTCGGTACATGACCCGGGTCAGCAGGCCGGCCTGCTTCGGTGGGACGGGAGCGATGCGGGTTGTCTGTGTCATACAAGTCAGACGAGGTAGCCCGTCGATGTGTGACAGCGCCCGTAACGCCGTCATGGCCGGCTGCCGATAACCGGAGTGAGTGAGATCAAGTCTGTCCAGGCCGGACACATCGGACTTGGCAGACGCTGGGAGTTGACCTCCTCTTTTCCTGCTGGTGTCGGGGAGACGAGGAGCGGTAGATGAACGTCAAGCAGCTGGTGGCACAGGGCGCAATCGTCGGTGTGCTCGCCGTCGGGGCGATCGGGGCTGCCCCTGTCGCCGGTGCAGATCCCGACTGGAGGGACTGGAACCACAACGAGTGGGTTGACAACGATTGGCGCGCCAACGCCTGGAATTCGAACGGCAACGACTGGAACCAGTGGTGGCGCGTCAACAGGTGGCGCAACGATGACCGGCCGCCGTGGGGGTGGGGACCGCCGCCCGCTGTGCACTGGCGCGGTGGCATCCCGCACGACCTCGACTACTGGGGTTACAAGGTGTTCCCGTTCTGGCACCCGGGCTTCCACGCATGGGGGTTCTGGCTGTTCGGGATCTTCATCCCGATCTTTGTTGTGTGATTTGTGTGCGCTGAGGAGCGCTCACCGCTCCCGAACGCACACAAATCACTTCTAACGCGCGAACATCAGCGCGCGCTTGACCTCTTGGATGGCCTGGGTGACCTGGATGCCGCGCGGGCAGGACTCCGTGCAGTTGAACGTGGTTCGGCAGCGCCACACGCCGTCGACCTCGTTGAGGATGTCCAGTCGCTCCGCGGCACCCTCGTCGCGGCTGTCGAAGATGAACCGGTGCGCGTTGACGATCGCGGCGGGGCCGAAGTAGCTGCCCTCGCTCCAGTACACCGGGCAGCTGGTGGTGCAGCACGCGCACAGGATGCACTTGGTCGTGTCGTCGTAGCGCATCCGGTCGGTCTGGCTCTGAATGCGTTCGCGCGTGGGCGGATTGCCGCTGGTGATCAGGTACGGCTTCACCGCCCGATAGGCGTCGAAGAAGGGCTCCATGTTGACCACGAGGTCCTTCTCGACGGGCAGGCCGCGGATCGGCTCGATCGTGATCGTCAGCTGCTTACCGGGCTTCTTCGGCAGCATGTCGCGCATCAGCACCTTGCACGCCAGCCGGTTCACGCCGTTGATCCGCATCGCGTCGGACCCGCACACGCCGTGTGCGCAGGACCGCCGGAACGTCAGCGTGCCGTCCAGGTACCACTTGACGTAGTGCAGCAGGTTGAGTAGCCGGTCGGTCGGAAGGCATGGGACGCGGAAGCTCTGCCAGCCTGCGGTGTCGGGATCCTCCGGATTGAAGCGGGCGATCTTCAGCGTCACCATCACCGCGCCGTCGGGCACAGGCGGTGCTGCTTCCCCCGTCTTGTCGATCGCTGGTGCACTCATCTCAGTACTTCCGTTCCATCGGCTCGTACCGCGTCATCACCACTGGCTTGTAGTCCAGCCGGATATCGGACAGCAGCTCGCTGCCCTCCTTGTAGGCCATGGTGTGTCGCATGTAGTTGGTGTCGTCACGGTTGGGGTAGTCCTCACGCGCGTGCCCGCCGCGAGATTCCTTGCGGTTCAACGCGCCGACGACCGTCACCTCGGCGAGCTCGAGCAGGAAGCCCAGCTCGATCGCCTCGAGCAGATCGCTGTTGTAGCGTTTGCCCTTGTCGTGCACCGAGATTCGGGCGTAGCGCTCCTTGAGCGCGTGGATGTCGGTCAGCGCCTGCTTGAGCGTCTCCTCGGTGCGGAACACCGCGGCGTTGTTGTCCATCGACTGCTGCAGCGCACTGCGGATATCGGCGACGCGCTCGTTGCCGTGCTCCGACAGGATGTCGCCCACCCAGTTGACGACCATGTTCGCCGGATCGGCAGGCAGGTCGACGTGGTCATGGCCCAGTGCGTAGTTCGACGCGGCGATGCCTGCGCGGCGGCCGAACACGTTGATGTCCAGCAGCGAATTGGTGCCCAACCGGTTGGCGCCGTGCACGGACACGCATGCGCATTCACCGGCGGCGTACAGCCCTGGCAGCGGAGTCGTGTTGTCGCGCAACACCTGTCCGCTCACTGTCGTCGGGATGCCGCCCATCACGTAGTGACAGGTCGGATAGACCGGCACCAGCTCCTTGACCGGGTCGACACCCAGATAGGTGCGGGCGAACTCGGTGATGTCGGGCAGCTTGCTGTTGAGTACTTCCTCGCCGAGGTGACGCACATCGATGTAGACGTAGTCCTTGTGCGGGCCCGCGCCGCGGCCCTCGAGCACCTCACGCACCATCGAGCGGGCCACGATGTCGCGCGGGGCCAGGTCTTTGATCGTCGGGGCATAGCGTTCCATGAACCGCTCGCCCTCGTCGTTGAGCAGGATGCCGCCCTCGCCGCGCACCGCCTCGGAGATCAAAATGCCCAGGCCTGCAAGGCCTGTCGGATGGAACTGGTGAAACTCCATGTCCTCCAACGGAAGTCCCTTGCGGAATACGATTCCGATGCCGTCACCGGTCAGGGTGTGCGCGTTGGAGGTGGTCTTGTACATCCGGCCAGACCCGCCGGTGGCCAGCACGATCGCCTTGGCGTGGAAGACGTGGATGTCCCCGGTGGCCAGTTCGTATGCGACCACTCCGGTGGCGACGGGGCCCGCGGCCGTCTCGGTCAGCACCAAGTCGAGCGCATAGAACTCGTTGAAGAACTGGACGTCATGTTTGACGCAGTTCTGGTACAGCGTCTGCAGGATCATGTGACCGGTGCGGTCGGCGGCGTAACAGGCCCGTCGCACCGGGGCCTTGCCGTGATCGCGGGTGTGCCCGCCGAACCGGCGCTGGTCGATGCGGCCCTCGGGGGTGCGGTTGAACGGCATCCCCATCTTCTCGAGGTCGAGCACCGCGTCGATGGCTTCCTTGCACATGATCTCGACCGCGTCCTGGTCGGCGAGGTAGTCGCCGCCCTTGACGGTGTCGAAGGTGTGCCACTCCCAGTTGTCCTCTTCGACGTTGGCCAGCGCCGCGCACATGCCGCCCTGGGCCGCGCCGGTGTGGCTGCGGGTCGGGTAGAGCTTGGTCAGCACCGCGGTGCGGACCCGTGGTCCCGCCTCGACGGCCGCGCGCATACCCGCGCCGCCTGCGCCGACGATCACCACGTCGTAGCGATGTTCAACGATCATTGAGCAGCTCCCGTCACGAGACGTTCGCGTCGAAGGTCACCAGCACGTAGGTGCCCAGCACCAACGTGAAGCCTGTCACCAGCAACAACAGCGAATTCAGATAGAACTTGGTGATGTTCTTGCGTGCGTAGTCGCCGATGATGGTGCGCATGCCGTTGGCGCCGTGCACCATCGCCAGCCACAGCAGCGCCATGTCCCAGATCTGCCAGAACGGTGAGGCCCAGCGCTCGGCGACGTAGTTGAAGTCGATGCGGTACACACCGTTGTCCCAGATCAGCCCGATGAACAGGTGACCGAGCGCCAGCACAACCAGCGCGACGCCGGAGAAGCGCATGAACAGCCAGGCGTACTTCTCGAAATAGGGGATGCCCCTGGGGCGGCGCGGTGCGCGGGGATGGTCCAGGCTGGCCGGACGGTCGTGCTCCTTCTCCTGAACAGGGGCGAGACGGCCCTCGCGGTGATGGGGTGTCCAAGCTTCGGTCATAGGAATCGCTCCGCCATGTGCATACCGAGAACGCCGAGTGCCGGGATCATCACGGCGAGCCAGACGCCGGCCACAATCCACAACATGAGCCGCTGGTACTTGGGGCCGTGTTGCCAGAAGTCGATCAGGATGACGCGGATCCCGTTGAGCGCGTGGTAGAGCACCGCCGCGACGAGGCCCATCTCCATCAACCCGACGATCGGTGTCTTGTAGGTGTTGATGACCTCGTTGTAGGCCTCCGGGCTGACCCGCACGAGCGCCGTGTCCAGCACGTGCACCAGCAGGAAGAAGAAGATGGTCGCCCCCGTGATGCGGTGCAGCACCCACGACCACATGCCGGGATCACCGCGATAGAGGGAACGTCTGCGCGACGGTTGAGGTCGCGGCGCCGGCACTGCCGGGCTCGCGGGTGTCGCAGTACTCATCTGGCCTCCAACGCCATCGGTGGACGCTTGGGCTCGGCTGAGAACCTGCCCAAACCTCGGGGCGACTCTAAACCCACTTGTACTGCTAAACGAACTACCGTTTAGCCGTCGGCGCACGGGAAACGGCAAAAGTTAGGGTTACCTATCTAGGTAGCCGGTCCGCGAGGTGGAGGCTTCGGAATGCATTCAGAGTCCTGGCGGTGGAATTGACGTGACGTCCGACATCGACTGGAAGATGTTGCGGCACAAGGCAACTGAAATTGCAGCCCACGCATATGCGCCCTACTCGGGCTTCGCGGTCGGGGCGGCCGCACTGGTCGACGATCACCGAATGGTGGCCGGCTGCAATGTGGAGAATGTCTCATATGGCCTTGGTCTCTGTGCCGAGTGCGCTGTGGTCTGCGCACTGCATTCCGGCGGTGGCGGCAGGCTGATCGCATTGTCGTGTGTGGACGCCGCTGGCGATGTTTTGATGCCGTGCGGACGGTGCCGTCAGGTGCTGATGGAGCACGGCGGCCCGGAACT
>DATJIX010000142.1:0-2572 GCA_035492865.1 Mycobacterium sp.
TCGCGTGGCATCGTTGCCCGGATTGCTTTCCACCACAACGATTTTCGGGGCCCGCGAGGACCTGCCCGACGAACCCGTGCCCGGCACCGTGGGGCTGGTGGTGGCCGAGGGCACGGTTGTCGGCGAATCCGCAGTGCCGCCAGGACATTTCGCGGAGCATCAGCCACCGGCGCTGCTGATGCTGCACCCGCCGTCGGAGACGATGCCCTCGCTGCCGGAGTGCACCGGCGCCGCATCGGGTTGCGTGCTACTGCCCGGACTGCCGCATCTGGGTCTTGAGCATCGGGCCGCTTGGGTCGAGGCGGAAGCCGACGGCACAGTGACATCGATGGTGAGTCGCGTCGGCGTCGACCCCATCAGCCATCCCGACACCGCCATATTGGCCATGCTGCTTGCGGCATAAGGGTTTTCGAACCATTTGATTCGTTGCCCTGAACACTCGATTCGGGTACCCGAACTCGGGTTGCCGAGTGGCATCCGCGCGAGATCGCCGCTATCGTCGGTGAAGTCAGCGAAGGGGAGTAGCCCCCAATCGTCGAGTCGACATACTGGCGAACAGCCCGGCCGGCGAACCGCAATGCGGTGGGCGAGACCTTCGACCGAAGTCTGACGGGTCGCGATAGAACCTGACCCGTCGGCGACGTGTCGAGAGGTCGTCCACATGCTCACCGCCGCACTGGTCAGCCTCTCTGTGGTGTTCGTCGCCGAACTCGGCGACAAATCACAGCTGATGACCATGACCTACGCGCTACGTCACCGGTGGTGGGTGGTGCTGTCCGGAGTCGGCATCGCGTCGTTTCTGGTGCACGGCCTTTCGGTGACGATCGGGCACTTCCTGGGCCTCACGTTGCCGGCACGTCCGATCGCGTTCGCGGCGGCCATCGCCTTCCTGCTGTTCGCGGTGTGGACATGGCGCGAGGGCCGCGCGGGCACCGACGACGAGGAACTCAAGGTTGCCGAGCCGCGGCACGTGCTGCTGGCGGTCATCTCCTCGTTCGTCCTGGCTGAGCTCGGCGACAAGACGATGTTGGCCACCGTCGCGCTGGCAAGTGACCACAACTGGGCGGGAGTCTGGATCGGTGCGACCGCAGGCATGGTGCTCGCCGACGGGGCGGCCATCGCGGTGGGCGCGGTGCTGCACAAGCGGCTGCCGGAACGCTTCCTTCACGGCCTGGCGAGTGTGCTGTTCCTGCTCTTCGGGACGTGGTTGCTCCTCGACGCCGCCCTCGGCCTGAAGTGGGTGGCGGTCGTGGTCACCTCAGCTATCGCGCTGTTTGTTGCGGTCACCGCAACTGTGGCCCTGGTCCGCAACCGTCGCGAGCATTCGCTCGCGCCTTTGCCGCTCGAATCGTCGTCGGATCCCGGCGCACCTCCGGCTGGCTACTGTCGGTCAATCGACTGACCAGGTTCAGGTGGTCGGCTCGCTATCCCATGTCACGTGCCGGGGAGCAGGCACGCAGTCGCCATTTAGACCCGCTTGCGTGCGCAACTAGCAAACATCGGTTTCCGCTTCGCCGCGAGCCTGTGGAGTTGCCCGTGGTGAACATCGGCATTCCTGTGACGAACTCCGTCTAACTTCCAGGAAAGTCACCGCCAGCCAACCGTTATTATTTGCTTCGCCGCACCGTAGGATGAGGTGTCCGGCGACACCGACAACGCCGTTAAGACCTGTAGCGGCCACCAGAAACGAAAAGGCGGGTTAACTTTTTCGCGGTTTGCACTTGGTTGTTGGCACAACTCTCGCTACGATGATCAGCAAATACGCCGCCCTAGAAACCCGCTCGTCCCGCATGTGGAGGTCAAATCGATGAGCAAGACATTCGCCGCCCGCCTGAATCGCCTGTTCGACACTGTTTACCCGCCAGGTCGCGGCCCGCACACGTCTGCTGAAGTCATCGGCGCGCTGAAGGCTGAAGGCGTCACGATGTCGGCTCCGTACCTGTCGCAGCTGCGCTCAGGCAACCGAACCAACCCGTCGGCAGCCACCATGGCCGCCCTTGCCAACTTCTTCCGTATCAAGCCGGCTTACTTCACCGACGACGAGTACTACGAGAAGCTCGACAAGGAATTGACCTGGCTGGCCAATATGCGCGACGAGGGTGTTCGCCGTATTGCGGCACGCACGGTCGGGTTGTCCGTAGAGGCACAGCAGGACATCGCCCTTAAGGTCGATGAGCTGCGTCGCCGGGAGCACCTGGACGATTAGCCCGCCGCCCGCCGCGTCGCGGCGTCCGGCGAATCTGGGAAAGTCCGTAGGTTAGACAGACCCACCTTTGGAGATTGCCAGCTGGCGATATTGCTGTGCGATCTCGAGGATCCATTCGCGATCCGAATACGACGTTGGCTGGCGCAACCAGCCAAGTCCCGGAAACGCGGTACCGCTGTCCGCTGGTGCGCCCTCTCGGCCGTCATGGATCCACCGCGCGATGGTCGCCGCCTGCTGCTGAGGCGGTACCGGCGGTGGTTCCAGCTCGGACACGTCGTCCACGTCATCAAGGTCGCGGGGAGGTCGCGCGCCGGTGGCATGCATGCGCGCGCTGTCGGCGGCGGTGGCCTCCAGGAACAGCGCGTC
>DATJIX010000143.1:0-6066 GCA_035492865.1 Mycobacterium sp.
TACTTCCTGATTCGGTGGATTTCGGGCCGGCGGCCGCACTGCCGGTGGCGGGGGTGACAGCGCTACAGGCGCTGCGCAGGCTCGGGCCGGTGGTCGGCCGTCGGGTGCTGGTCACGGGAGCGTCCGGCGGCGTCGGCCGCGTCGCGGTTCAGCTGGCCGCCCGCGCAGGCGCACACGTGATTGCCGCGGTCGGTTCCGAGGCTCGCGGCGCAGGGCTGCGTGAACTGGGCGCCGCCGAGGTGGTGGTCGGCCTCGCCGACGTCACCGAGCCCGTCTTCGGTGTGCTCGACAACGTCGGCGGTCAACTGCTGGCCGAGGCGTTCAGCCTCGTCGCCGACGGCGGTTCCGCGCAGTCCATCGGAATGGCGTCCAACCAGCCCACCACCATCGACTTCGAGGCCGAGCGGCTGTCCGGCGCGCGTAAACGGTTGGAACCGTTCACCGTTCGCACACCGTTCGCGCCCGATCTCGGCTACCTGGTGGAGCTGCTCGCCGCGGGCGAGATCGACCCGCAGATCGGGCTGCGGACGTCCTGGGCCGACGTATCCGACGCTGCCGAGGCGCTGCTCGCCCGCAGGGTCGCCGGCAAGGCGGTATTGGACGTGAGCTGATGGCAGGCGAAGGCTTCCACGAGGGCGAACTCGCGGTCCAGACACGCGCAGGTGTGCGTGCGCAAGCGGCGCGCCTTGGCGGGGCGATGCTGGCCGTGCCCGACCTCAACGGCGGCATCAGCGGCTTCCTGGCCGAGCGCGACTTCGCGGTGCTCACCGCGCGCGATGCCGACGGTCGGTTGTGGACCTCGCCGCTGATCGCATCGGCTGGGTTTCTCGAGGCGCACGATCGCACACTGAGCATCCACGCTGCGCCCGAACGCGATGACCCGCTGACCGGTCTGCCGCAGGGGCAGCCCGTCGGCCTGCTCGCCATCGACTTCGCGAGTCGCAGGCGGGTTCGGGTGAACGGCCTTCTCACCCGTGCCGATGCCGACGGAGTTCAGGTGGCCGTGGACCAAGCATTCGGCAACTGCCCCAAGTACATTCAGCGACGCCACCTAGACCACAGCAAGAACGAACCCCACTTGCACCGCGTCTCGCGTTCGCAGCAGCTCGACGCCGAGGCGACCGCACTGATCACCAGGGCGGATACGTTCTTTCTCGGCACAACCCATCCCCAGCGTGGAGCCGATGCGTCGCACCGCGGTGGCGCGCCTGGTTTTGTGCGAGCCCAAGACGGCGGGCTGTGGTGGCCGGACTACCCGGGCAACAACATGTTCAACAGCTTCGGCAACATTGAGGTCGATCCGACGGCTTCGTTGCTGTTCATCGACTTCGACAGTGGCGCAAGGGTACACGTGTCGGGCACCGCGGCGGTCGAATGGACGGCGCGAGGCATTCGCGGCGACGACGGGGGTGTCGGGCGACGGGTGAGGTTCACCGTCGAATCGGTGGTGTCCCTGCTCGGCCCGGCCGTGCACAGCGACGTGCCCGAGCCGTCGCCGCACAACCCGCCCCTTACCTGACCCCGCTCAGATGGGCGGTGATCACCGGCGCCACCCGTTCGATGAGATCGCCCACCGGCGTCGATGCGATGGGTTCCACCCGCAGGATGTGGCGCAGATAGGCGATGCCCAGCAGTTGCCCCATCGCGAGATCAATCCGAAGCTCGGCATCGGTTTGCTTCAGGCTCGCCGCGATCTGTGAATACACCTGTCCCTGGATGAACTGCCGGACCAGGTGCGCGGACTCGTCATGAGTGGCCGCCCCGCGCAGAATCGCGAGCAGCGGCGCGCGCGACTCCGGCTGCTCCCACGCTTCGAAAAACACTCGCGTCAGCCGTTCGCCGATCTCGCTTCGATCGCCGGCGGTGACCCGGGCAGCGACCTCCGCGGGCTCGAACGGCCAGCCCATCGTGGCTCGGAACAGTTCGGCCTTGCTGCCGAAATAGTGCCGGATCATCGCGGGGTCGACGCCCGCGGCCGCCGCGACGTCGCGTACCGAGGTTTTGTCGTAACCGGCATCGGCGAACATGCGGCGCGCGGCCGCCAGGATCACGTTGCGGGTGTCCGTCTTACCGCGCGGTCGTCCGATCCGGGCCATGGTGCAGAAATTCTACAGTCGTTGACTTTCGACCGGTGCGACGTTAGCGTCAAGACAGAAAATTCCACAAGTGAGGAGTTTTTGACATGCCAGCACCTCGATGGGTCGCCAGAGCCAACAAGCTAGGGCTGAACCGCCTCACCAAGTTCGTCGCGCCGTGGGCGCCGGGGTGGGCCGTCGTCATCCATCGCGGGCGCAAGTCCGGTCGGATGTTCCGGACCCCGCTGTGGGCCTTCCGTCGCGGCGATGGGTACGTGATCGCACTGACGTATGGGCCCGGAGCGGACTGGGTGCGCAACGTTCTCGCCGCGGGCGGCTGCGAACTTGAAAGCCGACGGCGGCACTACCAGCTCGGTGCTCCGCGGCTGTACCGCGATGAGACCGCCTCCGACATGCCGGCGTTCATTCGGTTCATGCTTCGCCGCGTCATCAAGGCGCCGGAGTTTCTCGGCCTCGATATCGTCGGCGCCCCGCACCGAGTGTGAAGCCACGGCGAAGGATTCGCGATTTCTTCGCCATAGATTCACACTCGTGATCGGCCCGCCGCAGCGTACGGTCATCGATCATGACGTCGACAGCTGAAGTGGGAAGTCCGGTCGTCGCGCGGGCGCGCGGGATGCGCGAGCTGGTGCGGGCCGAAGCCGCCGAGTCCGAGCGGCTGCGCACCTTGACCCCTGCCATCGTCGACGAGATGTGGGCGAGCGGCTTGATGTCGTCGTTCAACCCGGTAGCGGCGGGCGGCGTCGAGCCCTCGTTCACCGAGATGATCGAGACCTGGATCGAAATGGCATGGCAGGACGGCTCGTTCGGCTGGTGCGGCATCGCCAACCTGCCATCCACCTTCGCCGCCGGTGCGTATCTCCCCGACGACGGCTTCGCCGAGGTGTTCACCGCGCACGACAACCGAATCACGATGGGCGGCCAGTTCTTTCCGAACGGCCAAGGCGCGGCCGTCGACGGCGGCTACCGGTTGACCGGGTCCTGGAGCTTCGGCTCGGGCACCGGGCATTCGGAGTACGTCGCGGCCGGATTCATGCCGATGGACGATGGCGAGGTCCGCTGGATCAGCGAAGGCCTGCCCGACATGCAGGTGGCGATCGTGCCGCGCGAGGACATCACCTTCACCGATGGCTGGTTTGTGCAGGGGCTCAAGGGAACCGGCTCCTACGACTACAACGCCGCGGATGTGTTCGTGCCGGAGCGCCGGACCTTTCCGCTATTCACCCGTGAACCGCACCGTGGCTCGTCACCCGCGACCCGAATGGGTCTGATGCCGGTCACCGCCGCCGGTCACGCGTCGTGGGCGCTCGGGGTGGCCAAGAGCATGCTCGACGATGTCGAGGAACTGGCCGCCACGAAGTTCCGGATGAGCGATATGGCGTCACTGGCCAGCCGTCCGACATTCCAGAAAGGCCTGGCGCATCACGTCGCATCGTGGCGGGCCGCCCGTCTTCTTGTGCTCGAGGAGTTCACCCGCGCCGAGGCCGCCGTCGCGGCGGGTGACGACCTCACCCCCGCGTTGCGGGCGGACATGCGGGTGGCCGCCGTTTATGCGACCGATGTGGCGAGGGCGTGCGCCGAGTGGGCGCATCTGGTCGCGGGCACCAGCTCGATCCGCGAGGGCAGCCGGCTGGAGCGGGCGTTCCGCGATATCTACACCGGCACACAGCACGCATTCATCAGCGAGAAGGTGGCCATCGACGCGGCCCAGATCTGGCTGGGCATCATCGAGGACCAGCCCGGCCTTTAAGCGTCAGCCTGCCTTGAGGCGGATCTTCCACCGCACGAAGCTGACGTAGCTGACGCAGATCACCCCGAGCATGCCGATGTTGAACCACCACGCGCCAGGGGTGTGCCGCCAATGTGAGTCCTGTGGCGTCAGCGGACCGGGGACGAGTCTGAGCAGATCGATCGTCGATGCGGTACTGGCGAATCCCCACCGCGCAGGCGTGATCCATGACAGCTGGTCGAGGACGATGCGGCCGGTCACCGGGATCATGCCGCCCTGAAACACCAACTGCGACATGATCGCAATGACCAGCAAGGGCATGATCTGCTCGTTGGATTTGGCCAGCGCCGACAGTGCCAGGCCGGTCATCGCCGCGCCCACGCAGCAGGCCGCGACGTCGACGTAAAGCTCCAGCGTTCGAGGGGGTATCACCGCGCCGCTGGTCACCGCGCCGGGGCCCCACTTCTTGCCCCACACGTTGATGCCGACGACGATCGCCGACTGCATCAACGCGAACAGAGCGAAGACGAAGACCTTGGCCAAGATGTACGCGGAGGTGGACAGCCCGACCGCCTGCTCGCGCAGGAAGATCGCCCGCTCGCCGATCAGAGCGCGGATCGTCAGCGCGGTACCCATGAAGATGGCGCCGACGTTGAGCAGGACCAGGATCTGACCCGGCTCGTTGGGCGCCTCGCCGCCCTTGATTGCGGGAACGGGGACACCGAACCCGACGTCGCCGGGCACTGACAGCGACAGCACGCCCATGATGAACGGCAGGAACGCCAGGAAGATGAAGTAGCCGCGGTCGGACACGATCAGTCGCATCTGGCGGCGTGCGATCGTCGACAACTGCCGCGGCAGGCTGGTTTTCGTCGGCTTGCCAAGGTCCGCGGGCTTCTGCGCCGGTGGCTGCGGTGGCGGTGGACCGTGCTGGGCGATGAACCGCCTGTTCGCCGCGTCCGGGTCACCCGCGACCGAGCTGAAGATGTCGGCCCAGTTCGTGGTGCCCATCGACGAGCCGATCTGATCGGGCGGCCCGTAGAACGCGGTCTTGCCGCCGGGGGCCAGCAGCAGCACCTGGTCGCACACGTCGAGGTAGGTCAGCGAGTGCGTGACGACCAGCACGACGCGGCCCGCGTCGGCCAACTGGCGCAGCATCGTCATGACCTGTCGGTCCAGTGCGGGGTCCAGGCCGGACGTCGGCTCGTCGAGGATCAGCAGTGACGGTCCGGTCAGCAGCTCCAGCGCCACCGACGCACGCTTGCGCTGGCCGCCCGAGAGTTTGTCGACGCGGGTGTCGAGGTGCTTGGTCATCTCGAGTTCCTCGAGCACCTCGTAGACAACCTTTTCGCGGTCCGCCTTGTTGGTGTCGGGTGGCAACCGGAGTTCGGCCGCGTACATCAGCGCCTGCCGAACGGTCAGCTGGCCGTGCACCACGTCGTCCTGCGGCACCATCCCGATCCGGGAGCGCAGCGAGGCGTACTCGGCGTGCACGTCGTGCCCTTCGAACGACACCGTGCCCGTGGTCGGGTGGGTATAGCCGGCCACCAGCCGGGCGAACGTCGACTTGCCTGCACCCGACGGCCCGATGACCGCTGTCAGCATGCCGGGGCGCGCCGACATCGAGATGTTGTCCAGCAGCGTCTTGTTGCCCTCGATGGTCCACGTCACGCCGTGCACCTCGAGCCCGCCGGTGCGGGTCGCGGCCTCGGTCTCGGTGCGGCGCACCAGTGTGCCGCCGCGGAACATCATGTCGACGTTGCCGATCGTGACGGTGTCGCCGTCGTGCAGCATCGCCGACTCGACACGGGCACCGTTGACGAATGTGCCGTTGATGCTGCGGTTGTCGAGGATCTCGGTGCCGCTCGGGGTGGTCACCAAGGTGGCGTGGTGGCGTGAGGCCAGCACGTCGGGAATGACGATGTCGTTGTCGGTGGCCCGGCCGATCTTGATCGACCCCGGCGGCGCCTTGGGAGCGCCGCCCGGCCGCAGGATCTTGAGCATGCTCGTGGCGAGGTTGCCCTCGCTGGTGCGCGGTGCGGCCGTCGGACCCAGTTGGGTGACCGACTCCAGGCTGGGGGAGGAGATCGACTGCTGCGACACCGGCGTCACCGGTCGGGCGGGCTGCGAGGTGCTCGGCGGATACGACGGAGTGCTCGGATAGGACTGCGGACCCGACGGGTATCGCGCTTGTGTTCCCGACGGATACACCGGCTGTTGCGGGTGCGGCGCCGCGGGCGG
>DATJIX010000144.1:0-22812 GCA_035492865.1 Mycobacterium sp.
CAACTTGCCGATCACTTGACCCTTCTTGACCTCATCACCCGTCTTGACGGTGATACTGCCCGGCTGCAGATGCGCATAGACCGCCCAGACGCCCGGCGAAATCTGAAGCGACACATGATTTCCGCTGTAGTCGCGCGGCCCGCGCATCCCGGTCACGGGAGTGTTCGGCGTCTGCTCGGGCATCCCGTCGAACACCGCGGCGATCGAACCGTCGGCGACGGCCACCACGTCGGCGCCGAACCCGTACCACTGCTCGTTTCGGCTGCCGTCGCCGTCGAACAACTTGCCGTCGCGCAGCTGCACCCAGTCGACGGCGAACTCTTCGAACTTCTTGATGCTGTTGCCGTCCACCGCGATTCGGCCGCGCCGGTGCGGCGCCTCGGCCACACAGCAGGAGTTGGCGTTCAGCCACGCCTGCCCCTTCAGCGGCGCCGAAATCCCCAGCGGCACACGACCGTCGACATCGAGCTCCGGGCCCACGATGTCGCGCGTGCCGATGATCGACCCGAGATCAGAAGTGCCGGGTCGGTAGCTGATTCGATGAGTGAGCCGGGCAGGCACATTGTCCGCGGGCACCACGACGTCGAGCACGCTTCCCACCGTCGCGTTCGGCGGCACCACCGCGGTGGCCACCCCGGTGAAGGCCGGCGTGGTGACCTTGGCGACGTCGTCGCCGTCCAGCTTGAGCAGCGATGCGCCGTCGGGCGCCAGCACCTCGATGGAGGTCACCGTCACCGGCGCGTCGAACACGCTCTGCAGCATCAGGTCGTACTCGAGGTGCGTTCTGCCGTCGTTGCCGAAGAGTCGGATGGGCGGGTTGATCGCCGATACCATCAGCGCGGTGGTCGTCACCTCCGCCTGCGGCTGAGGCGCCATCGGTGACGACGGGTCATGCGCGGGCCGCGAATTGGAGCACGCGGCCACCGCGAGCACGCAAGCCGAGAGCCGGACTACTGCATGCACCGCGACAGCACCCGGCCGAACTGCAGAAGCCGTTGCATCTGGGCCAGGCCACCGTTGTCGACAGACTTGTAGTAGCGGAACGACTCGCAGAAGATGTCGGTTTCGGTGACAGACTTCTGCCGCGCCCGGGTCACCAGCTGGGTGTACATCCGCAGCCGCACCTCGGACAGCCTTCGGGTGTCGTCGCTGAGCACCTCGTACTCCGCGGTGAGTACATGGTCGGTGATCGTCGAAAGCAGGATGGTTCGGACCGACGCATTCAGCACCCGCCGTTCACGGTCGTCCTCGCCAGCCACCTCGTCGTCGGCGCGCCACATGATCAGCCGCTGCCCGTCGGTGAGCACGACCTCCTGCCACAGGGCTTCGCCCCACGACTCCTCGCTCGAACCGCGCGACATGATGAACGACTTGATTGCGGAAAGATCGATGACCGAACGGATTTGGTCCAACGCCAGCTCGGGATCACGCAGGTACACCCTGGCCGCCTCCTCGACACTGGAGTACGGCGCCCAATCCTGCGGTATGCCCATCAGCTACCTTCGCTAGTCCCCCGCATCGCTGCCGCCGCCGCCCGGATCTGCGGCGTCACCAGCATCACCTGTCCCAGTACACCATTGACGAAACCCGGTGAGTCGTCGGTCGACAACTGCTTGGCCAGCTCGACGGCCTCGTCCACGGCGACCGGTTCGGGCACATCGTCGGCGTGCAGCAGTTCCCACACCGCGACCCGCAGGATCGCCCTGTCGACCGCGGGCAGCCGGTCCAGCGTCCAGCCCTGCAGATGGGCCGAGATGAGCTCGTCGATGTGGGCGGCGTTCTCGGTCACGCCGCGCGCCACCGTCACCGTGTACGAATTCAGCGGCGAGACGTCGGATTCCTTCTCCGCCAGAGCGTTTCGCCCCTCGGCGATCTCTGCGGGGGTCAGCCCCCGCGCCTCGGCCTCGAACAACAGGTCGACGGCGCGTTTGCGGGCCTGATGGCGGCCGCGATCGCCTCGGCGATCAGGCATTCACCCGACCCAGGTAGCTGCCGTCGCGGGAGTCGACCTTCAGCTTGTCGCCGGTGTTGATGAACAGCGGCACCTGAATCTCGGCGCCGGTCTCGACGGTGGCCGGCTTGGTGCCTGCGCTGGACCTGTCGCCCTGCAGCCCGGGCTCGGTGTGAGTGACCTCCAGTTCGACGGTCACCGGCAACTCGAGATACAGCGGCGCGCCGTCGTGGAATGCGATCTGCACAGGCAAGCTCTCGAGCAGGAACTTGGCGGCGTCGCCGACCAGTGATTCGGAAAGGTGATGCTGCTCGTAGTCCTGGGAGTCCATGAACACGAACTCCGACCCGTCGCGGTAGAGATAGGTGGCGTCGCGCCGGTCGACGGTCGCGGTCTCCACCTTCACGCCTGCGTTGTAGGTCTTGTCGACGACCTTGCCGGACAGCACGTTCTTGAGCTTGGTCCGCACGAAGGCCGGCCCCTTGCCGGGCTTCACATGCTGGAACTCGGTGATCTGCCACAGTTGGCCGTCGATCTGCAGGACGAGGCCGTTCTTGAAGTCAGCGGTCGTTGCCACTTTCGGTTGTTCTCCTCTAGAGGATCGCCAGTTCTTTCGGGAACCGGGTGAGTAAGTCGGGGGCGTTCTCGCACACGACCAGCGTGTCCTCGATCCGGACACCGCCGTGGTCGGGCAGATAGACACCTGGCTCCACGGTGACCGCAGAGCCAGCAAGCAGTGTACCGGCGGCCGACGCGCTGATTCCCGGCGCTTCGTGGATCTGCAGGCCGACGCCGTGGCCGAGTCCGTGGCTGAAGTTGTCCGCGTAGCCCGCGTCGGCGATGACCTGCCGCGACGCACCGTCGACATCCTTGAGCGTGACGCCGGGCGCGAGCGCATCGCGGCCCGCCTGCTGCGCCGCTGCCACCAGCGCATAGATGTCGAGCTGCCATTGCGCGACGGGCGCCAGCGCAAAGGTGCGGGTCATATCGGAGTGGTAGCCGCAGACCAGCGCGCCGAAGTCGATCTTGACGAAGTCGCCCGCCGCCAGCACCGCGTCAGTGGGCCGGTGGTGCGGGATCGCCGAGTTGGCCCCGGTCGCCACGATGGTTTCGAACGACACACCGTCTGCGCCGTGGTCGAGCATCAGCGACTCGAGTTCGCGCCCTACCTCTTTTTCTGTCCGGCCCGCGCACAACCCACCCCGCTCGACGAGGTCCGTCAGCGCGGCGTCGGCCGCCTCGCACGCCAGCCGCAGCAGCGCGATCTCGCCCGCATCCTTGACCTCGCGCAGTGCCTCGACCATGCCCGCGGCCCGCACCAGCTCGACGTGGTCGCCTGCCGCCTTACGCAGGGCCGCGAATCCGTCGACGGTCACCACGTGGCTTTCGAACCCGATCCGTCGCGCACCGTCCTCGGCGCCGCGCGCGGCCAGATGCTGCCCACATGCCCGCTCGATCACGACCTCGGTGTCCGGCGACTGCTGCGCGGCCTGAGTGCGATAGCGCCCATCGGTGGCCAGCACCGGCGTTTCGCTGTCGACCCGGATGAGCAAGGCAGCGTTCGAACCTGTGAAGCCGGACAGATAACGCACGTTGACCAGGTCGGATACCAGCATCGCGTCCAGTTCGGCATCGGCAAGCCGTTGCCTCAGTCGGTCCCGGCGCTGCGAAATAGTCACAGTTGTTGAACCTACTCGCTAAGGTGTGGCCCCATGAGTAAGTGGTTACTGCGCGGACTGGTGTTCGCGGCCCTGATGGTGATCGTTCGGTTGCTTCAGGGGGCGATGATCAACGCGTGGGAGACCAAGGCCGGACTGATCAGCGCCACGCTGGTCGTGCTGTACGCGATCGCGGTCTTCATCTGGGGGTTCAGCGACGGTCGCGCCGACGCCCAATCCAATCCTGACCCCGACCGTCGCGGCGACCTGGCGATGACGTGGCTGCTGGCCGGCCTGTTCGCCGGCGTGGTGAGCGGTGCGGTGGCGTGGTTCATCTCGCTGTTCTACAAGGCCCTCTACGTCGAGGCGCTGGTCAACGAGCTCACCACCTTCGCCGCCTTCACCGCGCTGCTGGTGTTCCTGTTCGCGATCGCAGGCGTCGCGCTCGGCCGTTGGCTGATCGACCGGAAACTCGAGAAGCAGCCCCGCAAGCATCACGGCCTCGCCGAGGCCGCTGCCGACCAAGAACGCGCGGACACCGACGTGTTCGCCGCGGTTCGCGCCGACGACACCACGCAGACGGTGCCGGTGCGGCCTGAGGGCGAGAGCCGCGCTTAACCGAGGCTTTTCAGGTATCGCAGGGCCAGCGCGTAGCCCTGCACCCCCAGGCCGACGATGACGCCGGTGGCCACTGCACTGATGTAGGAGTGGTGCCGAAACTCTTCGCGGGTGTGCACATTGGAGATGTGCACCTCGATCAGCGGCGCGCTCAGCTCGGCGCACGCGTCGCGCAGCGCCACCGACGTATGAGTGAGCGCTCCGGCGTTCAGCACCACGGGGTCGCCCGCGTCGGCAGCGGCATGGACCCAATTGAGCAGATCGGCTTCGCTATCGCTCTGTCGCACCACGGCTTTCAGACCGAGCTCCTCGGCCTCGTGTTCGATCAGCGCCACCAGCTCGTCGTAGGTGGTGCTGCCGTAGACCTCCGGCTCGCGGCGACCGAGTCGGCCCAGGTTGGGGCCGTTGAGCACCAGCACGGTCTCGAAACTCATTGCCCCACCGCTCCGATCTCTGAATAGGCCGCCGCCAGTAGCGACGGGTCCGGTCCCTCGAGACGTCCCGGCTTGGCCAGCCCGTCGAGCACCACGAACCGCAGCACCCCCGCGCGTGTCTTCTTGTCGCCCGCCATGTACTCGAGCAACTGCGGCAGCGCGTCGGCGTCGTAGCTCACGGGCAAGCCGAGCGAGGTGAGGATCGACCGGTGCCGCGCAGCGGTGTCGTCGTCGAGACGCCCTGCGAGCCTGCCCAATTCGGCGGCGAACACCAAACCCACCGACACCGCGGCGCCATGCCGCCACCGATAGCGCTCGCGCCGCTCGATCGCATGCGCAAGGGTGTGGCCATAGTTGAGGATCTCTCGCAGCTGCGATTCCTTCTCGTCGGCGGCGACGACCTCGGCCTTGACGGCGACCGCGCGCCGGATCAGCTCCGGCAACACCGCGCCCGACGGGTCGAGTGCGGCCTCCGGATCGGCCTCGATCAGGTCGAGGATCACCGGATCTGCGATGAAGCCGGCCTTCACGATCTCGGCCATGCCTGCCACGATCTCGTTGCGCGGCAACGTCTCAAGGGTGGCCAGGTCGATGAGCACGGCGGCAGGCTGATGGAACGCACCGACCAGGTTCTTGCCGGCATCGGTGTTGATGCCGGTCTTGCCGCCGACCGCGGCGTCGACCATGCCCAGCAGCGTGGTGGGCACGTGCACGATGTCCACCCCACGCAGCCACGTGGCGGCCGCGAACCCCGCGACGTCGGTGGCCGCTCCCCCGCCGAGGCTGACCACGGCGTCCTTGCGGTCAATGCCGATGCGGCCCAAGACTTCCCAGATGAAGCCGACGACGGGCAGCTCCTTGCCGCCTTCGGCGTCCGGGATCTCGATGCGGTGCGCGTCGATACCTTTGTCCGACAAGGCGTTCCGGATCGCTTCGGCGGTCTGCGCGAGCGTCGGCTGATGCAGGATGGCAACCCTGTGACGACCCTCGAGGATTCGCTGCAACTCGCCGAGCAGGCCGGTTCCGATGATGACGGGATATGGCGGGTCGACGAGAACGTCGACTGTCACCGGCTCAGTCACGGTGGCCTTTCGTGTTTCGGGCGGCGACGGCCGCGGGTGACGGTGGGGCTTGGCTGTCCTGGGCGCTCGGTTTCGGCGTCAGCGACGACGGGCCGCGGCGCCACGGCGGCCTGCGCCTGCGGCGTTGCGAACGCGGTGCGCCGGGATTCTCGAGGCGGTCCACGATGTGGCGGACCACCGCGCCGGGATTGCGCCGGTTGGTGTTGATCCGCATCGTGGCGACCCGCCGGTACAGCGGCACCCGCTGAGACATCAGGTCGCGATACTTGGCGGCTGGGTCGGGGCCGGCCAGCAGCGGACGCACCGTGCCGCCCGTGGTGCGCCGGATGCCTTCGGCGGCACTGATTTCCAGAAAGATGACGGTGTGTCCGGCGAGGGCCTCCCGCACGCCGGGCGAGGTGATCGCCCCGCCACCGAGCGACACGATGCCGTCATGTTCGGCAAGCGCGGCGCGCACCACTTCTTCCTCGATGCGGCGGAACTCTGTCTCGCCGTCGTTGGTGAAGATGTCCGCGATCGTGCGGCCCGTCGTCTCCACGACCTTGGCGTCCGTGTCGAGCAGCGTCAGACCCATCGCCTTGGCCAGCCGACGCCCGATCGTGGACTTACCGGACCCCGGCATGCCCATCAGTACGGCCCTCGGCGCCATCAGCCCGACGCCTGCGCCTGCTGGGTCGTCGGCTCCCGCTCGGCCACCGCGCGCAGGTAGGTGTCGATATTGGCCCGCGTCTCGGCCAGCGAGTCGCCGCCGAACTTCTCGAGGGCGGCACGCGCCAGCACCAGCGCGACCATGGTCTCGACGACAACACCCGCTGCGGGCACCGCGCACACATCGGAGCGCTGGTGGATAGCGACGGCCTCGTCGCCGGTGGTCATGTCGACGGTGGCCAGCGCCCGCGGCACCGTCGAGATCGGCTTCATCGCGGCGCGCACCCGCACCGGCTGGCCGTTGGTCATGCCACCCTCGAGGCCGCCTGCCCGGTTCGTCGAGCGCATCACGCCGTCGGGCCCGGGATAGATCTCGTCGTGGGCGACGCTGCCGCGCCTGCGGGCGGTCTCGAAGCCGTCACCGATCTCGACACCCTTGATCGCCTGGATGCCCATCACCGCACCGGCAAGCTGGCTGTCGAGCCGGCTGTCGCCGCTGGTGAACGAGCCGAGGCCGACGGGCAGCCCATGCGCGACGACCTCGACGATGCCGCCGAGCGTGTCGCCGTCCTTCTTGGCGGCCTCGATCTCGGCGATCATCAACTTCTCGGACTCTTCGTCGAACGCCCGCACCGGGCTCGCGTCGATGGCGGCCAGGTCGGAGGCCAGCGGCGGCGGCCCGTCATACGGCTTGGACGCGCCGATGGAGATGACATGCGACACCACCTCGACGCCGAGCGCCTCCTTGAGGAACGCCCTGGCGACGGTCCCCGCGGCGACGCGGGCTGCGGTCTCGCGGGCGCTGGCCCGCTCGAGCACCGGCCGGGCGTCGTCGAAGCCGTACTTGAGCATGCCCGCGTAGTCGGCGTGGCCCGGTCGTGGCCGGGTCAGTGGCGCGTTGCGGGCGACGTCCAGCTCGGCTGGATCCACCGGGTCGGCGGCCATCACGGTCTCCCACTTGGGCCACTCGGTGTTGCCGATCTCGATCGCGATCGGGCCGCCGAGCGTGAGACCGTGCCTAACGCCGGCAAGCACGGTGACCTGGTCCTGCTCGAACTTCATCCGCGCCCCGCGGCCGTAGCCGAGGCGACGGCGGGCCAGCTGGCCCGCTATGTCGTCGGAGGTGACGTGGACGCCGGCGACCATGCCTTCGACCATGGCCACCAGCGCGCGGCCGTGGGATTCACCAGCAGTGGTCCATCGCAACACGCGTCCCATCTTCCCACGACGCGCTTATCCAGCCGAAATCGCTGTCTACAGCGCGAGGCCGTCCAGCACCCGGCCGATCTCGACCATCGCGTCCCGATGGGCGGCCTTCTGGTCATCGGCGCGGGCGACGATCATCGCGGTCTCGCACAGCGCCCCATATAAGAAGTGGGCCAGCGGGCCGGGTTTGCGGGGCGCGATCCGGCCCGCTTCGGATGCCCGGGCAATCCCCAGCTCCATCATGTCCAGCAGCGGCGATTCCAGCCTGCGGATCTGCTCCCAGCCGATCGCGGCCGATGCGTCGAGCAGCACGATGCGCTGCAGCCCTGGATCGAGGCACTCGTCGAGAAAGGCCCGGCAGCCGGCGTGAAAGGCGTCCCACGGGTCCTTCTTGCGCCCGTAGGCGACCGCGAGCGGCGTCGCGATGCGCTCGACCTCTCGGCTGAACACCGCCTCGAACAGTTGGCGCTTGCCGTCGAAGTGGTGATAGACCGCGCCCTTCGTGACACCGGCCCTGGCCGCGACGGCGTCCAGTGAGGTCGCTTCATAGCCGTCGCGGGCGAACAGTTCGCGTGCGGCGTCGACGAGAGCGCCGGTGGTCGCCTCGGTCCGCTCGGCCTGGGTTCGTCTCGCCACCTTCGTCGCCACGGCCTGACCATAGCCGGTGTTCACGTGCCTTCCGGCTGCAACGCGATCAGCGGGAGCGCGCGATTGGTGAACCGGGTGTAGTGCTCGGCCTGCGGGTACATGCCGACAAAGGCGCGCCACACGCGGTCGCGTTCTGCGCCGGCCAGCAGCCGCGGCGTCACGTGCATTCGGCGCCGGCCCACCACCACCTCGGCTGAGCCCGCCTCTTTCAGATTGAGCCACCACGCGGGAGTTCGGTCGGCGCCCGCGTTGGCAGCGAGCACGACGAGCGCCGCGCCGTCGCGCAGATACAGCACCGGCGTTGCCCGTTTCTGGCCGGTACGCCTTCCAACGGTCTCGAGCACCATCACCGGCGCGCCTGCGAACCAGCGGGGCACGAAGCGGCCGCCGCTGATCCGGTAGAGCCGCGCATGCAGTCGCCCCATCGCGCGCTGCACCCGCGGCCAGCGCCGCACCACCAGATTCGATTGGCGCGCAAGGCTTTCCTGACTCACAGCACGCGATAGATGCGGTAGTCGATGTGGTTGGGCGACAGGATGTTGTAGCCGACCGCGACCACCTCGGAGAGCCACGCGTAGCGCTCGTCGGAGGTTTCGAACTTCGGCGTGGTGCGGATATAGGTGTCGTCGAAAGGGAGCACCTCGCCTGCGGCAAGCCGTTGCACACCGTCGGCAGGGATCTTGATGATGCCGCGGGATTCGTAGTGAATGAGCGCGCCGTCGTGGGTTCGCAGCGTGGCCCGCACGTCCACCCGACCCGTCCCGTCGCTGCCGACGACGAGCCAGTCTCCCCCGCCGGGAAGCAACTCACCGCGCACCTTCGGTCCTTCGAGCACGCCGCCCGTCGTGATGAACGTCATGCGGACACCGACGGGTGTCGGAATTGATTGTGCGGGTTGCAGATCGACGTGCATGTCGAAGAGGTGCTCGACGGGCAGTGCGGTGACGAGCGGCAGTTGGTCTACCGGAGTTGCAGTGGTCATGCGGTCACCGCGCCCAACGCCGCCTGCAGTTGCATCGCGTCGACGAACGTGTCCTTGCGGGCGACCAGCCCGTCGGGTGAGACGTTGACGACGTCGAGGCAGTCAAAGCGGATGTCGCCGGAGATCAGCGCCCAGTCGAGGATCCAGTGATCTTCTCCGTACAGCACCCGATAGGTCTCCCACGTGAGGTTGGGGAACTGCTCGAAGATCTCCGCGAATGCGGCGCGCACCGCCTCGCGGCCCCGCGCGGGCGCGGCGCCAAGATGCGTCCAGAACTGCGTGTCCTCGGTGTGCAGCGCGACGATCGCATCCGGATCGCGTGCCGCCCATGCGGCGAAGTAGCGCTCCGAAACGGTTTTCAGGTCTTGCCGGGTACTTTGCATACTCACAGTATGTACTAACCTACTCATAGTATGCAAGTGCCAAGCGGGGCCGACCGATGGCAGAGTCGGTGCCATGCGCGTTTTGGTCACAGGCAGCTCCGGTCACCTTGGCGAGGCCCTGGTGCGCACGCTGCGCGAACGGGGTGCCGACGTGATCGGCCTCGACATCCGGCCATCGGAGTGGACGAATGTCGTCGGCTCGGTGGTCGACGCAGGCGTCGCGCGCGAGGTGATGGTCGGGGTTGACGTCGTCCTGCACACGGCCACCCTGCACAAGCCGCAAGTGGCGTTCCTTCCCCGCCAGACCTTCGTCGACACCAACGTCTCCGGCACCTTGACGCTTCTCGACGCGGCGGCCGACGCCGGTGTGGGAGCGTTCGTGATGTCGTCGTCGACAACGGTTTTCGGCGACGCCCTCCTACCGGCAGCCGGGGAGCCTGCGGCATGGATCGACGAGTCAGTCGTGCCGGTGCCCAAGAACATCTACGGCGTCACCAAGGCCGCCGCAGAAGACCTGTGTCAGCTTGCGTTCCGCAACCAAGCGCTGCCATGTGTGGTGTTGCGCGTCTCGCGCTTCTTCCCCGAAGCGGATGACGCGCCGGACATACATGGGGGCCGCTCCGACGACAACGTCAAGGCCGACGAGTACGCAACGCGCCGAGTGGCGCTCGAGGACGCCGTCGACGCGCATCTGCTGGCGGCGAACCGGGCGCCGCAACTCGGTTTTCGGCGCTATGTCGTCTCGGCGACCACGCCGTTCGCGCCAGAAGATCTGCCGCAATTGAGAACTGACGCGGCTGCGGTGTTCGAGCGCCGCGCGCCGCTGGCCGCCACCGTGTGGGCGGAGCGCGGCTGGCGCTTCCCCACCCTGGTGGACCGTGTCTACGTCAACGCAAGAGCGCGAAGGGAACTGGACTGGCGGCCGCGATTCGACCTGAATGCGATCGCGCAGATGGTCACAACCGACGGCACGGTCCGCACGCCGTTATCGCGGGAGGTGGGGTCGAAGGAGTATGTCGGCAGCACGTATCACCGTGGCACGTTTCGCCCGTGAGTTGCGATGCGACCCGAACCGAGCGCCGCGAAGCCCTCGGCGATGCTGGCCGCCAGTTCGAGGAACGCCTGGCGGGTCTGCCTGCTCAACTTGTCGACCTCGACCTCGGAGCCCTCGGCAAGGTGGTCGTCGAACGGGACCACGTGCAACGACCGCACGCTGGGCAGGAAGTGACGGGCCAACTTGTCCATGTCCAGCCCGAGAGCGCCTTGCCGTGATGCGCTGAACACCACGGTCGCTCCGGGTACCAGGTGTGCAAACCCCTGTCGCTCAAGCCAATCCATGGTCGCCAGTGCACTGCGGGCGGAGTCGACCGCAGGAGAGGCCACGATGACGACCATGTCCGACTCGGCCAGCACACCACTCATCGCAGAATGCACCAGCCCGGTACCGCAGTCGGTGAGGATGATGTTGTAGAACCGCTGCAGCACGCGAAGCACACCCCGATAGTCGGCCGCGGAGAACGCTTCCGACGTCGCAGGGTCGCGCTCGGAAGCCAGGATCTCGAGGCGGCTCGAATTCTGCGACGTATGCCTGCGCATATCGGAGTATCGGACGATGCTGTCGTCGAACAACACGTCCCGCACCGTGGAGTCGGTCTCGTCCGGCCCGCGCTGAGCCAGGGTGCCGAAGTCGGGATTGGCGTCCATCGCGACAACCCGGTCACCGCGGATCGCGGCCAGCGTGGCACCGAGCCCCACCGTTGTTGTCGTCTTGCCGACCCCACCCTTCTGGGACAACACCGCGATGGTGAACGGGCCACCGCGCAGGGGCTGGTTGACGCGGTCGACGATCGCGCGATGCGTTGTCTCTTCCGCGGACTCACCGGGGTTCAACCCGGTAGCGCGATGTATCGCCTTGCGCCACCCCTTCTTTGGGGCCGGTCGGGTCCGAACCAATCCCAATTCGCTGTTCGTCGGCGTCTGCGCCCGCGGCCTGTTCGACTCGGCGCTGGTGAACGGAGTCGGCTCCGGCGGATGCAGCGACTGCACCCTCAGTGGCGCGGTGTCGGGGTCGTGAATCGGTTGTGTCATCCCACTTCCGTTCAGTTCGTGCTCAGCATGCCGAGCACCTGCTTGAGCGCACCCTGCATGTCCGGAAGTTCGATTCGCATCAGTTGGGCCTCGTCGAGCTCTTGCAAATTCGTGCCGAAGCTCTCCGAGAGCCGGTACTCCCGTTCTTCCTCCGCCGCTTCGATCACGTTGCGCACGAATCGTCCGTTACCCGCCAGATCGACGCTGCGCCGTAACTGTCCGGTCGAGTCGAGCGCCTCGCCCTGGCATAACGTGGTGCACGCCGATACCAGTTCCTCATAGGCCGCATCCGACAGTTCGGAGTCACGCGTGCGTGCGATGAGGCGTCCGATATCGCCCAATTCCATTGCGCTGTAAGAGCTGAATCGGACGCGTTTCGGAAACCGCGACGCCAGGCCCTCGTTCGACGCCAAAAAGCGGTCGATCTCAGCATCGTATCCGGCGATGATCACGACCAGCCGGTCGCGGTCGTTTTCCATCCGCGCCAGCAGGGTGTCCACCGCCTCGCGCCCGAACGCGTCACCGCCGGACAACCCCGTTTGAATCAGGGTGTATGCCTCATCGATGAAGAGCACCCCGTCCATCGCCGAGTCGATCAGGGTGTTGGTCTTGATAGCGGTGCTGCCGAGGTGCTGACCGACGAAGTCGCTGCGCTTGGCCTCCACCACCGCCGGTGTCCGCAGCAACCCGAGCCCGCAATACGTCTGGGCGACGACGCGGGCGATCGTGGTCTTGCCGGTGCCCGGCGGACCGGTGAACGCCAGGTGCAGGGTGCGCGACGCGGAGTTCAGACCCTTGTCGCCGCGAACCTTGGCCAGCATGGCCGTCGACTTCAGCTTGGCGACTTGGAGTTTGACGTCACCAAGGCCGATCTGCCGGTCCAACTCCGCCTGCGCAGCGCGCAGATACTCGTTGCCGCGCTCGGAGAGGTCGTCGCCCATCAGATCCTCCGCGCTTGGTGCGCTGGTCGGATCCCATCGATCGGTCCGCGAATCGATCATTTCCTTGGATGTGATGATCAGCCGGTACTTCGGGTCTCGCAGTGCCGCGGCGTTCGCCTCGAAGCCCGGCTCTTCGCTGTAGATCCGTTCGAAGATGACGCGTGCCTCTTCCTCGTTGCCCATCTCGCGCAGGGTCAGTCCTTTGCAGAACTCCGCGGCGCGGCGTGCCGCCGGAATGGGGCCGTCGATCGCCTGGTCCAGTCGACGTATCCCTTCCCCGAAAAGGCCCATCTGCGCGCATGCCGAACCCACCATCAGATGGGCACCCGCCGCGACGTACTGGTCGGTGAACGACGCCGAATTGCTCAGCGCGGTCAACACATCGGGCCACCGTTGGGTGGTGAAGTGCAGCACCCCGCGGATGTACGCGCAAATCTGGGCCGCTTCTGAATCACCGCCCGGCATCGCGGAGCGCAGCGCGTCCAACTCGTCGAGGACGTGCTCGGCTTCGTTGAAATCCTTGGTGCTGATCATGCTCGCCGCGTAGGCGAGCCACATCTCGGTCTTGGTGGCCAACGGGTAGTCCAGGTACAGCCCGGTCTCGAACCGTCCGCTCAGAGCTCTGGACGGCAGACCGAGCCGGCGCTGCTCACGGAACAACGAGATCTGGCTGGTGCGGTAGAGGTGATAGATGACCTCCGGGCTGGCGTCACCTGCCGCGGCACGGCCCAACCACGCGTCGCACATGTCGGGGTCGTACTCACTGGCACGCTTGAAAGCCAGCGCCGCATAGGCCACATCGCGCTCTGTCTCCAGCCCGTCGATCGGGATGCCGAGCGAAAGCACGCCCGCATCGAACACACGCTGGGCGTCACTGGTGCCATTCATCGGCGGTGACCTGTCTCCTCACTGCGCGGTAGGCCAATGCGGGACTCGCGAGGCTGGACGATTCGGATGTGCAGTAGATCTCGAATATTTGGCACACTACTTCGGTCTCGCCAGGCACCGAACGGACGCTGCCGATTGTACTAAGTTTGAAGGTCGCAACATGCTGCCGTTCGTCGAATTCGGTGACGGCAACTGCCGCGAGGAGGGCAAGGCATGACGCAGCCTGTGCGATCCCACACCGGCGCCATCTCGGTGCTCACCACCGAACGCGGGCTACCGGTCGCGCTGCGCCTCGATGCCGCCGAGTTGAAGAAGCCGCCGGAGCAACTCGCGCGGGACATCATGGCGCTGTGCCGGCTGTCAGCAGCACGAGCACAGGTCGCGCGCCGTCGTGACCTGGTCGAAAAGGGTTTCAGCCCAGCGGTTGTCCGCGGACTGGCGCTGGCGACCGAGGAAGACCTCGCGAGGGCCGAGGAGGAAGTCGCTGGCGCCGAAGACGAACTACCGCCCAGCTGGAGGAGGTCGATATGAGTGGGCTCGCCGACTCGCTGATCGCGCGCATCGCCAAGCAGCGTGACCTCACCGCCGCGATGGACGACCACTGCAAGACAATCTCCGCACGGGTCACCAGCCGCGATCAGAATGTCAGCGTCGAAGTGGACGGCTACGGCTCGATGACAGGGCTGTGGCTGGGCGCAGGTGCGCAAAAGCTCGGCGCCGACGCGCTGGCCAGGCTCATCGTTGAAACCGCCGCGGCAGCCGCCCAAGTGGCCGCGGATCGACAAGGTTTCCTCTCCGAAGAATTCAGCAGCCGGATGAACAAGCTACGACAGGCTCCCCTAACTCGTTGGGACGGCAGCACTTTCGAGCCCAACCCCACGTAACATAGCCTTGGCCGTGGTTGCACGTTTGCCGCAATGACGCCCGTCGCCTGACCTCGCAGGTGGCACCGACCAGCCGCCTTTGCGACGTCTTGGTCGGACGTTTTGCCGTATCTCCAAGTATCTGCATTGCAGCACAACACTTTTCGCCTCGAATGTAACCGCTCCGGGGACGCCAGCAAGTTTGCAGGCGTCCCCGACCTGTGCGCACGGACAGCACACGCCCACTTCGATTGACGAGTTGGATTGCCGTAACCGCAAGTTCGCCCGCGCGGCGCCGGTTGATACCCGCCCCGACACGCATCAACGTCCTTGCAGGGCCGCCGTTTTGGCCCCACCTGCGGTGCGGGCAAAGCCAGCATCTTCACCCTGCCGACCGTTATCCGAGGTAGTTGGTCGATTTACGCGTCGTTACCTGCGTGCAGTGCATTTGCTCAGCTATTTGACCGAACGTAAATTATTTGCTCGTTAATTTTGATTATTGCAATTGCACTCGAAAACAGTTAGCTGCGGCCGACATTCGCCGCTATAGTTTCGTTGTCTGGTGCAGACACATCGTAAGCACCGACTCGGGAAGGTACTGACACGATGGGTGATCTTTTTGCCGCCGTCCCCCCCGGCATGGCGGCCTTCTCCGCGGCCAACGAAGCCGCATCGACAGCAATCACGACCGCCGGATCGGCAGACTCCGCGGCCATGCTGAACGCCGCGGCGGTTGCGCTGGGGCCGATCGGTGCGAGCTATCTGATGGCGTATGGTCCTGCGCAGTCAAACAATTTGGCGGCAACACTGCTCGTAGGCGGTGTGCACGCCGGCGTCAGCGCCGCCACGGACGCCTCGCAGTCCGCCATCGTCGCCACCGACAACGCCTGACGCGGCGGCACCCATGGCCGCCCTTTTGCCTCCGCCGCCGGTCAACCCGACGGGTCAGCTAGCTCAGTCCATGCCCGGCTACGACCCAGGGCCTGTCATAGCTGCGCATGAGCAGAATCTGCAAGATTATCTGAATTTGCCAGTAAAAGAGATTTTGGATCGTCTTGGCCTACCCCCATTTGCTGATCCGAACCACAATGAGGCTGCCCCTGCGCAGCAAGCACAGCCGAATGACGCGCAGCCTCAGGCCAGTCCGATGGATCCGAGCGCGCTGATCAGTCCGGTGACCGATGCGCTCGGCACCTTGGGAAGCGGCCTCTTCGACGGGGTGGACCCGACGACGATGTTGCAAGGGATCTCCCAGGCCTTCCAATCCACCGCGAGCCCCTTGAAGCAGTCACTGGCGTCGGTGGACGACGCATGGAAGGGCGCTTCCGGCACCAAGGCTGCGGCCAAGACGACGGAGGCAATCACCAACGGATCCCAGGTGGGCGCCCAATCCGACGCGCTGAAGGGAAGTCTCGCAACGGCGGCCACGAACGTCGGGCAGGCGCGGATGCGACTGATCGAAATCATCGCCGAGTTTCAGGCCACCCTGGCGGCGATCGGCCCGAACATCATCTTCCCCTGGGGATGGGCAGCCGCCATCGCGGCCGCCAACAAGGCCGTCGCATCGACCGCAGAAGTGATGACGGAATTGCAGTCGTCACTGGGCGCGCAGGCCGCCCAGGTAACGGAGGCGGGAGCTCCGGTGAGCATCACCGCCGCTCCACAGCTGGCCTCCTCGTCATCGATGGGGAGCATGGCTTCACCACTGATGTCCATCGCGATGAAGGGCGCCGAGGCCGGCATCCAAGCGGGCACCGGCGCGGCCTCGGCGGCCAGTCAAGCCGCTCAACAGGGCGCCGCCGACCCCGCGGAAGCCGCGGCCGTCGGCGCTGTGGCCGGCGGCCCGATCCCGGCAGGCGCAGGTGCGGGCGGTGGCGGGGCCGGTGGCGGAGGAGTCGGTGGCGGGGCCGCGGCGCTCGGACCGCGGTCGATCGCGTCCTCCGCCATGGTCCAACCTGAAACCGCCCCTGCGACAGCGCAATCGGCTGTCCGAGCCGCGTCGGTCGGCACGGTCGGTGGCTCCGGCGGCATGATGGGCGGCGGCGCGCCGTATGGCCCGATGGCGGGTCAGGGGGCGAACAACTCGTCAAACAGCCACACGGCGGCGGCGTTCTTGCACACCTCCGATCAAGGCGGCGAGATCGTCGGAGACCTCGGCACCGCGGCGCCCCCGGTGCTCGGCGAGGCAGATCCCAATGAGTCTCCGGACGTCGAACTCCGGATCTAAATATCAGTGAGGAGAACCGTAATGGCCGATAGCGCCGGAATGTCGATCCAGCCCGGCGAGGTGGCGGAGGTCAGCCGTCAGCTCGACGGACTCGCCAGTCGCGCACAACGGGTACTCGCGGACGAGGCACCAGTTCTCACCGTGACCGCCTCCGGTCGTGACGAGGTGTCCCAGCGCGTTGCGGAGACCCTGAACAACGTCCATACGTCGTTCGGTACCGCCGCCGACAAGGGGCTCGGCGAAATGCAGGAAGTCGCCGCGACATTGCGCGGCCACTCCGACAACATCGTCGCCGCCGACGAGGACTTCGTCAGCTAGTGGGTTTCACCAACGTTGTGTGGGAATCGCGCAGCACTGAACAGCTGGCGCGTGACCTCACCGACGGACCAGGACCGGCCTCAGTCGGCGAGGCCGGTGCTGCGTGGGTCCGAGTGGCCAACGAATTTGCAAACATTTCAACTGATTTCGACAAGCTCGTGACGCGTCTGAAGACAGTGTGGGACAGCCAGGCGTCCAACGCCGCGGTACAGCGGCTCGAAGAGTTCGGCAAATGGCTGCAGGCCGCCAGCTTGAGCGCCGCCGCGAACGGCCAGCGCGCCGAGGAGGCGGCCGTGGCCAACACGGTCGCGGTACTGGCGATGCCGAGTGTGTCCGAAGCCGTCGAAGCCAGGGCCGCTCAGGACATGATGGCATCGCTCGCGGCGTACAACGGGGCGGTGCTCACAGGCAATTTCGCCGAGTTCGACGAAGCAGCCACCGCCGATCAGGCCAACGCCGCAGCCGTCATGACACAGTACGAGGACGCTGTCGCGTCGCTCGCGCAACCGTGGGAGCAACCGGTGCCCCCCGAGGTGTCAAAAGGCAACGCTCTCAACGCCGAACGCGGCGGCGGCGACGCCGGCACTGGTGGCTCTGCCGGCGGCGGCACAGCGGGCGGCGGGGCACCTGCGGTTCCGCTGATGCCGATGCTGCCCAACGAGGTCAAAACGACCACGGATCCGAAAAGCCTGCAGAAGACGGCGTTTGCCTCTGCCGGTGGCTCAGGGACCGGCGCAATGGGTGGTACCCCCTACGGGCCGATGGGGGCGATGGGCCGGGGCGGCGACCATCGGGGTGACTACGAATCGACGCAGCCCGCCGCAACGCTCGACGGTGCAGGCGAGCCCGGTGCGGGACTGGCGGACTCGGGGCAGCCGTGGCTGCCGGCGGCCGAACAGAATGACTCACCGTTCACCGTGTCCAATGTCAGTTGGGGTCCCGACACGGCGGTCTTCGACGAACTCGCGGTACCCGACCACGCCCAGCCCGAAGGTTTCGCCGACGAGCCTTCTGGGGCTCTCGAGCAGGTCGACAACCGCTGGGTGGCTCCCCCGGTTCTCGGCGTCGACCGGGGGCTCAAGCTGTGACCGCCTCGCTCGCATCGCATTTCGTCCTCACCGATGACGAAATGCAGGTCATCGCGTCTCGACTGGGCGTGCAGGCAATGCCGGTCGTCCTCGGGATGCGGTCACGGCACGCCACCGAGACCGACCGATGCGCCGCCGTCGACCACGCCACCCGCTCACTGAGTGCGCGCGGGTTGATCTCCGACGGCGAGATAGCTCCCGAGATCGTGCCGCTCATCCGGGCGCTGCAGCGGCCGGACCGGGAGCTGGCGATGCGTCTGGTGACTCCCGACGGCACCGCTCGGGTCACTGTCGTTCGGCATGGCGCACAGTGCATCTCGGTGGTTCGGGTGGACAACAAGGTTGTCATCGAAGCCGCCGAAGGCCAGGCCACGCTGGCCACGGCTGCCGGGGCGTTGTTGCGTCAGCTGCCCGCCTCCCCGGCCGCAGACATCGAACCGGTCGGGGCACCACTCGAGGCGGCCGTCGACGCGCTTTCCGACACCCATGACCCAGCGCTGTTGTCTGATCGCATTCGAGCGCTCGGCGCCGACGCGCGCACCGCGATCCTGCTCGGATCGGCACTCGCGTCTCGGCAGGCTTTCGCCGAGATCGTGTATTACGCGCTCGATGACGACGAGGGCCGGATCTCGCGTCGCTCCGTCGCCGTTGGTGTGTTCTACACCAAGCGTGGTCGCATCGTTGGCGCCCCGAGCGCGTCACCCAGCGGCCAGTTGTGGACCACTCTCAAGGCCGGGTCCGATCACGCCATCAGGCAGGCCATCGGCCAGCTAGTCGAGCTTTCCGCCGAGAGATGGGAGGAGCTCTAGTTCCGAATTGCCCCTAGTTCTGAACTCTTTTCCACACTCATCCGAGGAGAAACATGACGCTCCATCTCAGCCCCACGGAAGCCCAGAGGCGGATTCAGCAGGTCGACGAGGCGATGTACAACCTGAAGACGCTCGCCAGCAAGATCTTGGACAGCACCGAAACCATGACCGGCAGTTCCTGGCAGGGCGGCAGGGCGGCGACGTTCCGCGGCATCATGACGCAGCATCACGATGACTTCAACTACGTCATCAACCAACTGACGCACGTCGCCGAGAAGGGCAAGGGCGACATCCAGACACTGGTCAGCCACGATTCCAACTAGAAGAGAGAAGTGACCATGGACGAAACCATTCGTTACGACTACGGGTCCAACTTCGCATCGCTGGACGACATCCAGGGGCGGACGAACGATGCGCAAGCGCTGCGCGACGAGGTCAACAAGGTGTTCGCCGCGCTGACCGGCGTGTACGAAGGCGATGCCTCCGCCGCGCTGCAGCAGAAGCACATCGAGATCTCACAGATGATGGACAACATCCTCAACGAGATCACGCAGACCCGGCACGGCGGCAACCAGTCGCAGGATGACGCCAAGGCGCTCGACAGCCACCTTGCCGGCGGTTTCTGATTTCTTGCGCAGTGAATATTGCGCCGAAACTGCGGCCAGCGCGGGCTGGTCGCAGTTTCGGTGTCAGAAAAGGTAATTCCACGTGATCACCGATGACGTGTCGCCGGTGCGCTATGGCGTCGAGCCATGGTTCATGAGCGGCTTCGACTTCAGATGCGTATGGGAAGCACTCGGCCTGGACAATCTGCCCTTTCCGCTCGCGTACCGCATCCGGGACAAGCAGTACATGGCCGAAGTGGAGGCCGACCGCAAAGCCGCCCTTGCGCGCCAGCGCGAAGACATGACCCAGAATCGTGTGCGGATCCTCGAGGCGCTCCGGTTCCCGGCCTTCATGATGCAGGGATTCGGACGCATCGAGCACGGCACCGGCCTCCGGCTCTACCGTCTGTTCGCCACGATCGGGACCAACGGATACTGCGCCGTGATCACGCAGGATCCCAGCGAGCAGACGATATTCGGTGAAGATGTACAGATCATCGGCTGCGTGAATGTCGACTTTCCGCAGGTCGTCATCGAGGCGCTACCCGATTACAAGCCCGGGGCCCGGCAACGCAGAGGCGAGCGCCTCGAGGACCAGACACCGGCGGGGGCGCTGAGCGACTCGAAAGTTGCCGCGTCCATCCTCCTGAGCGGTTCAGCGGAATTCACGATGGACTACGAACTTCGCAACCCGAACCACCTGACCTTGATCAATGTCGCCGACGACGGCGCCTACATCGTCAACGAAGGCGCTGAGTCGTTCCAGATCATTCCGGCGACCGTCCGGAATCTCCTCGACACGTTCAAGAAGGTCGAAGAACTTCAACTCAAGGCAGCGCAAAAGTTGTCCGCCGCAACGTCAAACCGAGACTTCGATGGCATTTCTTAGCGCGGTGTCGGCCTATGTGCCGGACGGGTTCGATGCCGACGGACGTCCGCGGCACCTATCGAAAGCACCGTCGCAGTCTGTTCATGAAATGGTGGAATCCGCGGCCCTGCAGCTCAACCCTTCGGTGCTGGCCGACGCCGCGGGCAGTCTCGCCGCCTCGTTTCACTGCGGAACGCTGTACCAGGGCGAGCACTTCTGGCCCATCCAGAATTCACTCCAGCAGTCGGTCCTTGGCAGCACGTCTGCCGGCGCCGCCACCGAAATCCGGCAGTTCTGTTCCGGCGGTCTTTACGGCGTGATGCTTGCCGATGCGGTGCTCGAGGCGGGGTGGGCCGGCGACTACGCGATGGTGACCGGTGGTGACAGCATCTTCTACTTCGACCGGTATGAGTACGCGGCCCACCCGGCAACCGAGGGTTCGATGCTTGGCGACAGCGCTTTCTGTGCCGTGCTGAACAGAGATGACGGCTTCGCCCGAATCCTCTCTGCCGCCGCGCGTTCCCACAACCCGTCGGCGGACATGATCCGCACCGCGACGGATCGTGGGATCGATGATCCGACATTTCCCGCGCTGGCGGACTGGGCCGCACGGTTCGAAGGTTATGAGCGACGCCATCCTGGGGGGATGGCAGACAATGCGATGGCCAGCTTTCGGATAGCCATAGGTACGGTGACCGACTGTTACCAACGGGCGGGCATCGATCCCGACGAGATCGATTGGTTTGCTCCATCATTCATCGAGCCGAGACAAGTCACCGACATGCTTGCGAAACAGGCACGACTGCGGCCAGTTCCCGGTCTGCACTCCTTCGCAGCACAGTTCGGACACCTGACGGTGTCGGACTTCTGCGTGAATCTCGTCTACCTCATGAACCAGAAGGTGGCCAAGGCAGGCGATCTGGTCATGCTGTACTCGGCTGGACACTTCGTCAACTCGGCTGCGGTCTTGATTCGCATCGAGGAAGAGATGACCCTGCCGTTCAACCTGGCTCAAGACCCGGCACCGATCAACGCAGAGGAGAATCATGACTAGTCCCTGGAGTGCACTCGACGCCGCAACCGGACAGAAGAACCTCTACCTGACCGACGCCGCAAGAAAGGGAGTCAACGCCGCCTTCTTGCCGCACTATCACGATGCACTGCAAGCTCTGATAGACGCCGGGATGGACGACACCACAGGCTACTTCGGCAAAAATCCGAAGAACACCCTGGCGCCGATCCTGGAGCAGGCATTCAATTCGCGCGGTAAGACCGTCACGGACTACTTGAACAAGCAGCTTGCGGAGACCAAGGCGTTTGTGCAGACGGCGAACGACGCGGCCAATGCGTTGCAAAACCACGAAAACGGCTGATCGATCATGAGCGGTTTCGGAAACTGGATGGGCGCGGCATTTGGCGGCTCGATGGCCGACTCGTTTGCGGGCAACTGGTCCGACGACCAATGGACCGCCTTTACCGGGCATGGGAAGCCCGACGACTACGTGTACCAAGACAAACCGGACAACATCGCATCGCCGAACAATCCGGAGGACGCGCCAACCGACAACAAGGGGCCGAAAGTAGATAGTGGCAAACTCGGTGATGTCCCGGGGCTGCTGTCGGACGACACCGCGTCGCAAGCCGTCGGCGAGGCGTTGCACGGCGGCAAGGCGCTGAACTGGGAAGCGTTCACATTCAAAGAGATGCGCGATGAAAAAGACGCGCTACAGCCCACCGCAATCGGCGACTTGTCAGACGCATGGACGACGCGCGGAACGACCCTCAAGACCGAGTCAGAGCATTTTAGGACGAACGTCAACAAGGCGATATCGGGACAGTGGTCGGGCGCGAGCGCGGACGCGGCGGAGGCTGCTTCTCACCACGTCACCGAAACATCCATCTACGATTTCACGCCGGCGTCGGGTGCGATCTCGGGTCGACTAAGCGAGCTGAAACGCATCTTCGGCTGGGTGCAGGAGAAATTTCCTAGTACCGAGAACCAGTCATTGATCGACGACTTCGACAACGCCACGAAGAAGACGCTCGACGACAAGGTTTACGAGTACAACCACAAGTTTCACTTCGATGACAGTGGTCATCTGCGACTGAGCAATGGGCAGTATGTCGATGTTCAGAGCGCAATCGACGAGAAGAAACGGATCCAAGACTCGATCAACGATTACAACAGGGCGGTGCAAGTTTTCCGAGACACCTACCAGCCCGCCGTTGTAGCGGTGTCGCAGAACTTTCCCACACTTCCCCCACCGCCGGACATGACGTACGGGAAGCCGTCGGGTGACCCGTCCGGCCCCGGCGCTGGGCCAGGAGCAGGTCCGGGGGGCGGCCCGGGCGGTCTTCCGAGTCTTGGCGGCGGCCCCGATCTCAAGAACACCGCGGGACTCAAACCCTCTGACCTGCCCAAGATTCCAGACACGAAGATTCCGGACTCCAAGCTGCCGAACACGCAAATCAACGATCCGACGACGTCGACGGGACAGAACGGGCTG
>DATJIX010000145.1:0-2997 GCA_035492865.1 Mycobacterium sp.
GATGATGTCGCCCGGCCGCGCCATCGGATTGATCACGACGTGGTCGCCAACGGCGACGCCGGTGACGTCGGCCCCGACCTCGACGACCTCACCCGCCGGTTCGTGTCCTATCGGCATCCCGCCGTGATGGCCGGGGATGCCCCCCATCGAGATGAAAAACGCGTCGGTGCCGCAGATTCCGCATGCCCGGATCTTGACGAGCACATCTGCGCGCCCGACCGTGGGCGTCGGCGCATCGACCACTCGGGTCTCCCCGGCCGCTGTCACCACGGACACCTTCATGTGTGCTCCTCTATGCGGAGAGTTGATTGAAGCCTGCGATCAGGGCGGCGATATCACGGCTGACGACTGCGGTGAATGAGCGATCGCCGTAAATACCTGCGGCCCAATGCCGCACGCCTTCGCTGACGTGCATGCCTGCGAGATGGGACAGGTGCCGCACGTCGACATGCGCCGCCAGCTTGCCGTCCTGCTGCGCCTTGGTGAACAGCTCGCCGAACATGTCGGCGTCCGTCTCGTCCACTGGTTCCCCGGCGAGGATGCGGTGTTCGTGGCGGTAGCCCTCAAGGATCGTCTCGATGATCAGGTCGCGGGGGTTGCGTGCCATCGAGCGCTCCAGGGTGCGCAGTGCCTCGGCGACCACGGCGTCCACTTCGTAGTCGGTCTGCAGCAGCGAGCGCACGGTTTTCTGCGCGGCGCGCGTCGACAGCAAGCCGACCTCGAAGAGCACGTCTTCTTTCGCCGGGAAATAGAAGTAGAACAGCGCACGGGACACACCGGCGGCGCGGCAGATGTCGGCGACAGTCGTCTTGGCATAGCCATTGGTGCGCCACAGTGCCATCGCCGCCTGCACCAGCGCGCGTTTGGTCTCGTGCGACCGCGCCCGCTGATAGGAGGCTCGGCGCTGACTACCGTCAGCAACCGCGGCCCCGGTGTTATTCGGCACATTTGCACAGTAACAGCCGGATTCGCCCTTGCATATAGTTGACGTTTGTCTAACTATCTACACATGACACAACCACTGCACGGCAGGCGGATCCTCGTCACAGGGGGAGCGACCGGCATCGGCGCGGCCGCGGTTCAGGTGCTCAGCGAGGCAGGAGCCGCCGTCGTCGCGACGTATCACCAGACGACGCCGGCCGAACGTGCGGGCGTTACGTGGGTGCAATGCGACCTGCGCGACGCGGCCTCGGCCGACGAGGTGGTGAGGGGCGCGGCCGAGACGCTCGGTGGGTTGGATGTGCTGCTGCATGCGGCCGGGCTGTGGCAGCCCGGGATACCCGGTCAGATCACCGGCGAGGACATCGATTTCCTCGTCGACACCAATATCAAGGCGACGATCTTCGCCAATCAGGCCGCCTACGCGGTGATGCGCAAGGCGGGCGGCGGCCGCATCATCAACTTCGGTTCGGGCGAGGCGGTGATGGGCAGCCCGATCTCGGCGGTCTATGCCGCGACGAAGGGCGCGGTCGCGGCGTGGACACGATCCATCGCGCGGGCGTGGGCAGCGGAGAAGGTTTCGGCGATCGCGTTGGCGCCCGCGGTACAGACGCCAGGCGCGGATCGCCTGCGGGACTTCCTCGGACCGGCGGCAGCGGAGTTCATCGACCAAGAGATCAAGAGGACGATTCCGCTCGGCGGAGCGCTCGGGGACCCGGTCGATGACCTCGGGCCGACGCTGGTGTTCTTGTGCGGTGAGGGATCGCGCTTCATCACCGGACAGTTGATCGCGGTAGACGGGGGCCTGGTGATGCTCGGGGCTTAGCGGCCGCGCATGCCCTCGTAGGCGTTGGTCAGGTACTGCACCGTCCGGTCGAGGCTGGGCACGATCTCGGTGATCTCGATTTCTCCGACCGCGAATCGTCCGAGTAGTCCGTACGCGACGTTGGAAACGATGGCATCCATATCGCGAACGAATTCGGGGTCTGCATCGGCGAGGACTTCCATCACCGCGGGTACGACGGCGTCGAATCCGCGACGGACAAGCTTTTTGCCACCCGGCGCGGTGCGCGCGCGGAAGTAGGCCTTGAGCATCGCGGGGTGCTGCTCCCACGGTTCGAAAATGGTACGCAGCACGCGCATCACGCCGACATAGATGGATTCGTCGGTGGCGTGCGGCTTGGTCAGGCCGGCGTAGCGGTTCTCTTCCATCCAGCAGTCGAGCGCGGCGAGGATCAACTCGTCGCGGGTGCCGTACCGCTTGTAGATCGTGGCCAATGAGGTGCGTGCGCGCCGCGCGACCTCGCGCAGTTGAACGGCGTCGTAGCCCTCGGTCTCGAGCAGCTCGACGACGATGTCGAGAATGCGGTCCTGACCCTTGCCCTCCATGAGTAACCAGGTTACGGTAACAAGGTTACTGGCGCAACGAAGCGAGGTTCGATGGGGTCTTTGGACGGCAAGGTCGCCTTCATCACGGGGGTGGCACGCGGACAGGGCAGAAGCCACGCGGTGCGGCTGGCCGGTGACGGCGCGGCCATCATCGGTGTGGACATCTGCGCCGACATCGACTCCAACGGCTACCCGATGGCGTCGCGCGAAGAGCTCGACGAGACCGTGGCGTTGGTGGAGGCCGAGGGCGGCAAGATGGTCACCTCGGTCGCCGACGTTCGCGACTTTCATCAACTCAAGGCGGCGCTCGACGCGGGGGTGGAGCAATTCGGTCGGCTCGACATCGTGCTCGCCAACGCGGGCATCGCGGCCATGGCGTTTCGTGATGTGACCGACGACGAAGACCTCGCGATGTGGACCGACGTCCTCAACGTGAATCTCGTGGGCGCATACCACACGGTGAAGGCCGCGATACCGCATCTGATTGCCGGTGGGCAGGGCGGCGCGATCGTGTTCACCAGCTCGACTGCCGGGTTGCGGGGTTTCGGCGGTCTGCAGGGCGGCGGCCTGGGTTACGCGGCCTCCAAGCACGGCCTGGTCGGCTTGATGCGCACGCTCGCCAATGCCCTTGCCCCGCTGAACATCCGGGTCAACACCGTGCATCCGACC
>DATJIX010000146.1:0-6476 GCA_035492865.1 Mycobacterium sp.
CCTGCCGCTCCACGTCGCCTGTGGGGGGCCGTTCATATCCGGACATCCGATGGTCAGCGTTTCCGAATTGGGAACGCGGACAACCAACACCGGCGTTGTCAGTGCGCCGACGTAACGCATCTTGCGTGTGCTTTCCGCCGCCGTCGCTGTCACCCGTGAAGGCGAAGCCGAGGCGAGCCGCGCATTGCTCTCGACGTCGATCACGGAGATCGCGTCACCACTCACGTCGATGGCCAGGCTTGGCTGCGGAGGATTGGCATTCAATGCCAACGCCCTCGTGGTGTTTTTGAACATGCCCCAAAAAGAGGACGAGAACAATCTCGCTGGGTTCGGAGTCAGCAGACAGTGAGTCGGTTCGCCCGGTGGCGGCTCGGGCCTGCCGACAATGGTGAGGAGCTCGTCGAACTCGGGTGCCCACACCCACGCATCGACAGCGTCCACAGGCGTGGCCTCCAGGGGTGTTCCGGCAGCAATGCGATGATCCCTGCCGCCGAGAACAAAGCGGTGCGGGCCGGATCGCAGGTGTAGCGCCGTGCCTTTCGTTACGCCCCCATACCCCGCGAGAGTCCAGCGGCCAAGCTGTGCGTCACCGAAGGTGAAAACATCGCCCGGCCGCGTGTGGACGGTCAGACCGTCGCCGCCGACCTCGACAACGACGTTCTTTTCGCGGTTGATCCGCCGCTGGAACGCGGCGTAGCCCGGACGCCAGAGCAGCAGGAACGCCAGGAAGACCACGGCGCCACCGATCTGCCAGACCCTCTCGGACCCCACGATGGCACCGATCAGGAAAAGCGCCATATAAAGCCCGCCAAGCGTCGCGATCACCGCGCCGATGAACAGGTAGGTGTACTTCATCATCTGCTTGGTTGTGGGCGCGGCCGCGGTCGCCAGGAAACAATGCTGATATTCAAGATCACCGGCCATCAGCAAATAATCCCGCGTGAAATCCCCCAAGGCGCGGACAATCCGCGGACTCACAGGATGGTCGTGTTCTTCGCGAACGTGTCGGCGGCCACGAGATCGAACTCGCCGTGGTCGCTGCCCAAACCTTGCGCGACGAGCGCCGCGACGGCATTGCCGAGGACCGCGGAATCGTGCGGCGTGCGGCCGCTGTGCATGCCGTAGACGAAGCCCGCCGAGAAGGCGTCACCGCAGCCGGTGGTGTCCACCACTTCGATCGCGAACGCCGGAACCCGTTGCGTCCCTTCGCGGTCGATAACCAGCGCCCCGTCCGCTCCGCACGTCACCGCGAGTAGGCCTACACCCGCGTCGAGCAGCCTGCGGCATCCGCCATCGAGATCGTCGGCGCCGGTGAACCCGAGGACTTGGTCCTCGTTGGGCAGCAGGTAGTCCGCGTAGGCCAGCGCGGGTGCAATGAGGTCGAACGCACCCATGCCGCCGGGGGCAATCAGGTCGACCGACGTCGTGACACCGTTCTCTTTGGCGTGCTTGAGGATTCGCGCCGCGAAGTCGGGGCCCAGCATCTCCACACCCCCGAGATGGATATGGTCCGCGGCGGCGACGGCACCCCAGTCGACATCGTCGAGTGTGTAGGCCAGATTCGCGCCAAGAAGGTGCAACGCAGGACGCTCACCGTTGGGCCTGATCGGCAGCACCGACATCGACGTCGGCACATCGGGTTTGCGAATCACCAGCGCGGTGTCGATGCCCGCGCGGTCCAGCAGCGACAGCAGGAGATCGCCCGCCGGGTCGGTGCCGATCGCCCCCGCCGTGGTCACCGCCGCGCCGAGTTTGGCGAACGTCAGCGCGGTGCCCGCGGCCGTACCCGCCGCCGTCATTCGCATCTGTTCGACCAATGCCGTTTCCTGCCCTTGCGGAATGTCCGTGACGGGACGGACGAGCACATCGAGAATGTGGGCACCGAGCGTGACGACGTTCATCGGGCGACGAGCTTAGCCCTTAGCCGGATACACCAGATCGGGATCGACGTTCTGCGCCTCGTACAACCGCTTGTACAGGCCGCCTTCGGCCATCAGCGTCCGATGGTCACCGACCTGTGCGATGCGTCCGTCCTCGAGCACCAGTATTCGATCCGCAACCGCGGCAATGAAGTCCATGTCGTGGCTGATGACCATGCAGGTGCGATCGCGCGCATAGTCGCGGATCACACCGATCAGCCTGGCCCGCTGATCGGCGTCGAGGTTCTCGGTCGGTTCGTCGAGCAACAACACCTCGGGCTTGCGTAACAGGCAGCGCGCCAACGCGATCAGTCGCTTCTGACCTCCGGACGGCACCTGCACGCCGACCACCGTGTCGTAGCCGTCGTGCATCTTCAGCGGATCCGTGATCACCGAGTGGACGTTGGCGTTCTCGCACGCCGCCTCGATCTCGGCGTCGCTTGCGCCCGGTCTGGCCAATCGGATGTTCTCGCGGATGGTGTCGCTGGTGAAGAACGGGAACTGGGCGAGCTTGGAGACCTGCTCACGCAGGGAGGCCATCGTGACGGCCGTGATGTCGTGGCCGTCGAGAAGAATCCGACCGCGCTGCGGGTCCAGGAAGCGCAGCAGCAGGTTGAACACCGTCGACTTGCCCGATCCGATGCCGCCCACCAACGCCACCGTCTCGCCCTCGGCGATCGAGAACGACAACCCGTCGAGGACCTTCTGCTCTGGTGTGTAGCCGAAGGCCACGTCCTCGAACACCAAGTTGCCATGCACCTCGCCCAGCGGGACCGCGTCCGCGCGGTCCTGAATCGACGGGCGGGTGTCGAGCAGCTCGTAGGTGGATGCCACGCTCGGGAGCACCGAATGGTAGGTGGTGTAGGCGCCCATGACCCGCTGCGCCGCACCGAACATCGTCGGCACCATTCCTGCGAACACCATCAGGGCCGCGAACGTCAGGCCGAAGGTCGCGCTGAACCCAACGCCGACGACAAGCACGACGACGGTGCTGAGCGCGACGAATATCTGTGAGCCGTTCGCGGTGGCCTGCATCCACACCACGCTCGTCGCGTCATTCTTCGCGGCGGTTTCCGACGCGTCGCGAAATCGCTTGCTGCGGATGGACTGCGCATTGAACGTCTGAATCTCGGCGATGCCGTTCACCGTCTGCTCCAGCTCGGCGGCCATCACACGGTCCGCGTTCATCACGCGTCGTATCGCCTCCTGGACGCGGCGGCCCGCGAACTTCAGCGTGAGCAGGGCGGCGGGCGTGAGCACCAGCGCGGCGATCGTCATCTGCCACGAGAGGGCAATCAAGTAGCAGATCGCCACAATCAGCACCACAGCGTCGATGAGTGGCGCCAGCAGGCAGTCCATCAGAAGGCGTTGCACGCCAGCGGATTCCGTGGTCACCCGCGGAATCAGCGCACCGGTCCCCGATTTGGTGAAGAAGTCCAGCGACAGCGTCTGAACGTGATCGTGCACCCGTTGCCGGATGTCTGTGACAAGTATTCGTTGGGCCTTCACCCTGACCGAGGCGTTGACCAAGTACATCAACTGGGTCAGCACCAGCGAGATGCCCCAGGTCGCGAGGAGAACCGCGAACGGGACGGGGCCGGCCAGCGCGCGAAGCAGTCCGTCGTCACGGGCGACCAGCGGACCCTGCAGGCCCCATACCCCGCTGAGGTTTCCGCTCGCGCCCGCATCAGCGACGACCTGCATCATCGGCCCAAATGCAGCAGCCGTCACGTACGGCAATGCCGACGCAATTACGCCGAGGACGACCAGCAATGCGATGAGCGCGCGCACCGTGCGCAACATGCCAAGGCTGCGCCAGATCACGCGGCGAGCCTAGTTGGAGGCCACCGCCTGCGTGTCCTTATCCGACGGGGTGCCCTTCAGACCGCGCCAGAACAGGTTGATCATCAACTGGGCGGCCTCGTCGACATCGGCGTCGCCGGTGCTGACACGGGTGGCGACGGCCTCTCCCGCACCCACCAAAGCGACGGCCATCATGTCGAAGTCGGTGTCAGGCTCGGGATGACGAGTGCCGGAGCGCAGAAGCCTGCCGACCAGGTCGATGATGCGTTCGCGACCCTCACGCACGGTGTGGGCGAACGCCTGCGAACTGGTGGCCTGGGTGTAGAGCACCATCCACGACGCCCGATTCGAGTCGATGTAGGTGAGGAACGCCAGAACAGCGTTGCGCAGCAAGTCCTTTGGGCTCTGGGAGAAGTCGATCTTGCTACGCACGTCATCGACGAACCTGGTCAGTTCGCGGTCGAGGCACGCCCCGAACAGCTCTTCCTTCGAGCCGTAGTACAGATACAGCATCGGTTTGGAGATCTCGGCCTCGGCGGCGATGGCGTCCATCGATGTCTCGTGATACCCGTTGACAGAGAACATCTGCACCGCGGCGTCCAGCATCTGCTGTTCGCGCACGGCGCGCGGCAAACGCTTGGTGCCTCCGGCCATCACTAAAGAGTAAGCAATAGGTGACTAATCAGCGGCCGCAGCGCGCATTAGGGCCTTTCACCGCGGCCATTCGCAGCACCGACGCGTCGATTCGCGGCATCGTCAGTTCCCCGGCGGCCAGCGCCTTCTCCAGCCGGTCGAGCACCGCGGGGACCTCGTCGGTCGTTACCCACAGCGCGATGTCCGCACCCGCCTGCAGGCCGCGCAGGGCCGCCTCGGCGACGCCCATCCGGTCGCTGATGGCCTGCATGCTCGACAAGTCGTCGGTGAACACCGGGCCGTTGAAGCCTGGGCCGCCGTAGTCGCCGGAACGCAGCAACGCGTACGCCGCCGGGCTCAGGCTCGCGGGATCGCTTCCGGTCAAGCCGGGCACCTGAATATGGCCGACCATGACGCCGACCGGGGCCTGCGTCGTCAGCGTGCGGTACGGGATCAGGTCGTTGTCCTGCAGATCCGCGAGCGGCGGGGTGACCACGCTGCCGGTGTGCGTGTCTCCCGAGCCGTGGCCGTGGCCGGGAAAGTGCTTGAGCACCGGCAGCAGACCCGCATCACGCAGCCCGCGCGCGTACGCACCCGCATAGTCGGTGACGGCCGTCGGATCCGCGCCGAAGGACCGGTCGCCGATCACGGTGTCGTCGGGAGCGTTGGTCACGTCGGCCACCGGCGCGAAATCGATGGTGATGCCGAGCTTGCGCATCGCCTGGCCGCGGGCGAGTGCGATGTTGTAGACCTCTTCTGGCGTGTGAGTGGCCGCGAGCACCCGCGGTGAGGGCTGTGTGCCGATCAGCGAGGAAAGCCGCGCCACCCGGCCGCCCTCCTCGTCGACGCTGACGGCCAGCGGCAGCGGGCCCTTCTCGGCGATATCGGCCAAGGTGCCGTCGGACAGCATCGACAGGTCTGTCCAGCTACCGATGAAGATGCCGCCGACGTGGTGGTTGTCCACCACCGCGCGCGCATCGGCGGCGCCGGTGACGCCCACCATCAGCAGTTGCGCCAGCTTGTCGCGGGTCGTCATGCTGGCAAGCAGTGCCGGCCCGTCACCGCAGGCCGGTGCCGCGGGATCGGCGAGCGGAGCAGGCGCAGCGGTGGCCGCCATCGCCGGAGCCGGTGTCGATGTCGAAGGAGCAGGGGTCTGAGCAGGCGACGAGCAGGCCAACAACAGCCCAGACATCGCAGCCAGTGCGAGAAGTGCACGGGGAGCGGCCATGGACCACCACCCTAGTAGGAGGGGAAGCCGCGTTCTATGCCGTGGTCGTCGAGTGCGACGGTGATTGTGTACTCATAACCGTCGAGATGCGCACGATCGAACCCGTTGAAAACCAGCGCCCCGCCGTCGTCGTATCCCACCTCGTTCGGTGGCGGGCACGCAAAACATTGTCTGCTACCTTGGCCGAATGGATCGGTTCATCGTTCCCGCCGCGGCCAGCGTTGTTGTGGGTCTGCTGCTGGGCGCGGCCGCCATTTTCGGGGTGACGCTGATGGTGCAGCAAGACACCAAGCCGCCGCTGCAGCCGGGTGATCCCGCGGCATCGGTGCTCAACAGGGTCGAGTACGGCGACAGAACGTAGCGTGACGGCGCCGCTAGCGCGGCGCTGGCTGTGGGTAGTCGCCGGTGCGAGCCTGATTCTGACCTTCGCCCAGTCGCCCGGAAAAATATCCCCCGACACCAAGCTCGACCTGACCGCCAATCCGCTGCGGTTCCTGGCCCGCGCGTTCAACCTGTGGAACAGCGAGCTGCCGTTCGGTCAGGCGCAGAACCAGGCCTATGGGTACCTGTTCCCGCACGGGGCGTTCTTCCTGGCGGGCGACGTGCTCGGCCTGCCGGGCTGGGTGACGCAGCGGCTGTGGTGGGCCCTGCTCCTGACCGTCGGCTTCTGGGGCCTGTTGCGGGTCGCCGAGGCCCTCGGCATCGGCACCCCGACGTCCCGGATCATCGCCGCGGCGGCGTTCGCACTCTCGCCACGGGTGCTGACGACTCTCGGTGCAATCTCATCGGAGACGCTGCCGATGATGCTCGCGCCGTGGGTGCTGCTACCGGTGATCCTCGCGCTGCGGGGGCAGGGCTCCGTCCGGCAACTGGCTGCCCGGTCCGCGGGAGCG
>DATJIX010000147.1:0-12987 GCA_035492865.1 Mycobacterium sp.
CGGGCCGCTGGCAAAAGCTATCTGTACCAACAACATTCCGCTCAGCGCGGTGGCGGCTAACGCATAGACGGGCCAGTCCAACAGCGTCGCAAGCAGCCCGCCGTGGTACAGATCCTCGACCGTCAGCTTCAGATAGACGGCATTGAGGGCATGGCAGAGCCCCGCCGCGACACCGACGAGCAGGCCGGCCAGCCATCCGAGCGTGTGCCGACTCACCTGGCGCAGCGCGACGACAAGGCCGACGACGCACACCGTCGCCATGAACACCCGGTTCCGGTGCGGCTCGCCGGTCAGCGACGACGCGTCCGCGGTGAGCAGCAGGACCAGGCCGGCGCACACCGCCAGCGCCGACAGCCAGTCACGCCCCGACGGCCAGCGCCGTTGCTCGCCCGACGCCAGCGACAGCACGAACAGCAGTTGTGCGGCCATCAGCGGCTGGACCGCCGCCACCGACCCCACCTTCAATGCGGCGGCTTGGGTGCCGACGCCGCCGAGGTTCGTCAGCCAACCGGTCAGCCACGCCCGGCTTCGCACCAGGCGACCGAACAACCGTTTGACCCCGGACGCGTCGCGCAGAGAGGTGGTATCGGCGCCGACGACGGTGCGCGCGGCCCGCTGCTGCATGAACGCCGACAAGGCGAAGAGGAACGCGGCCGCCAGGGCCAGCACGGTGACGGCGACCATGAGGCCAGTTTGACCGCGGGTAATACGCCCAGGTGAACGCCCGAAAAATGTCAGGTGTTGACGGTGTGGCGGGGTGACCAGCGGCGATTTGGTTCCTTGCAGGTCGTCACCTAGAATCAAACGGTTGCCTTGGGCAGACCTCGGTCCTCAATTGATGTAGCTCTTCGCGCAAGCGCTCATCGGAAGAAGACCCTGCGTGCCTTTCGGTGACAAAGACCGCGCACGTCAGGTCGGTATCTGCCGTGCACACATTAACCAGGTCGAGGAGAGACTGTGATTCAGCAGGAATCGCGGCTGAAAGTCGCCGACAACACGGGCGCCAAGGAGATCTTGTGCATCCGCGTGCTCGGCGGCTCGTCGCGGCGCTACGCCGGCATCGGCGACATCATCGTGGCGACCGTCAAGGACGCCATTCCCGGTGGCAACGTCAAGCGCGGCGAGGTCGTCAAGGCCGTCGTCGTGCGCACCGTCAAGGAGCGGCGCCGCGCGGACGGCAGCTACATCAAGTTCGACGAGAATGCGGCCGTCATCATCAAGGCCGACAACGACCCGCGCGGCACGCGCATCTTCGGCCCGGTCGGTCGGGAGCTGCGCGAGAAGCGCTTCATGAAGATCGTTTCGCTCGCCCCGGAGGTGTTGTAAATGAACGTCCACAAGGGCGACACGGTGCTCGTCGTCTCCGGTAAGGACAAGGGCGCCAAGGGCAAGGTCCTGGTGGCCTTCCCCGATCGCAACAAGATCCTCGTCGAGGGCGTGAACCGGATCAAGAAGCACACCCCCGTTTCCCGCACCGAGCGCGGCGCTGCCTCCGGCGGCATCGTCACCCAAGAGGCGCCGATTCACGTGTCCAACGTGATGCTGCTCGACTCCGACGGCAAGCCCACCCGCGTCGCCTTCCGCGTCGATGACGAGACCGGCAAGAAGGTCCGCGTCGCGAAGACCAATGGCAAGGACATCTGAGATGACTACTGCTGAAAAGACGCTCCCTCGGCTCAAGCAGCGCTACCGCGAAGAGATCCGTGACGCGCTGCAAAAAGAGTTCAACTTCGACAACGTCATGCAGATCCCCGGCGTGGTCAAGGTCGTGGTGAACATGGGTGTCGGTGACGCCGCCCGCGACGCGAAGCTGATCAACGGCGCCGTGAACGACCTCTCGCTGATCACCGGGCAGAAGCCGGAGATCCGCAAGGCCCGCAAGTCGATCGCGCAGTTCAAGCTCCGCGAAGGCATGCCGATCGGTGCACGCGTCACGCTGCGCGGCGACCGGATGTGGGAGTTCCTGGACCGGCTGATCTCGATCGCGCTGCCGCGTATCCGTGACTTCCGCGGCCTGAACCCCAAACAGTTCGACGGCACCGGAAACTACACCTTCGGGCTGACCGAGCAGTCGATGTTCCACGAGATCGACGTGGACTCCATCGACCGTCCCCGTGGCATGGACATCACCGTCGTCACCTCGGCGACGAACGACGACGAAGGACGGGCGCTGTTGCGGGCCCTCGGCTTCCCCTTCAAGGAGAACTGAACAGATGGCAAAGAAGGCTCTGGTCAACAAGGCCAATAAGAAGCCCAAGTTCAAGGTGCGTGGCTACACGCGCTGCAACAGGTGCGGTCGCCCGCACGCGGTGTACCGCAAGTTCGGGCTGTGCCGGATCTGCCTGCGCGAGATGGCACACGCCGGCGAACTGCCGGGCGTGCAGAAGTCCAGCTGGTAATCAGCACTCACAACTACAGACCACATCCAAACAGGTTGCGGTAGGCCCTGAGAGGGGAACCGCCGCGAGGAAGGTGAACCGGCTGTCATGACCATGACGGACCCGATCGCAGACTTCTTGACACGTCTGCGCAACGCCAATTCGGCGTACCACGACGAGGTGACCCTGCCGCACTCGAAGATCAAGGCCAACATCGCCGAGATCCTCAAGACGGAGGGTTACATCAGCGATTACCACACCGAGGATGCCCGTGTCGGCAAGTCGCTTGTGGTGCAACTGAAGTACGGCCCCAGCCGTGAACGCAGCATCGCGGGCCTGCGCCGGGTGTCCAAGCCCGGTCTGCGCGTCTATGCGAAATCCACCAACCTGCCTCGTGTTCTGGGCGGCCTCGGCGTGGCGATCATCTCCACGTCGTCGGGTCTGCTCACCGACCGCCAGGCATCACGTCAGGGCGTGGGCGGCGAAGTCCTCGCGTACGTGTGGTAGCGGGATAGGGGAGTAGAGCTATGTCGCGTATTGGAAAGCAACCGGTCCTCGTTCCGTCCGGGGTCGACGTGACCATCGACGGTCAGAACGTGTCGGTCAAGGGACCCAAGGGCACGCTGGAACTTGCGGTGGCCGAGCCGATCTCGGTGTCGCGCAACGACGATGGCGCCATCGTGGTGACCCGGCCCGACGATGAGCGGCGCAACCGCTCGCTGCACGGGTTGTCGCGCACGCTGGTGGCCAACCTGGTCACGGGCGTGACCGAGGGTTACACCATCAAGATGGAGATCTTCGGCGTGGGCTACCGCGTGGTGGCAAAGGGCAGCAACCTCGAGTTCGCCCTCGGCTACAGCCACCCGGTGCTGATCAACGCACCGGAGGGTGTCACCTTCGCGGTGGAGACCCCCACCAAGTTCTCGATCTCAGGCATCGACAAGCAGAAGGTCGGCCAGATCGCGGCCAACATCCGCCGCCTGCGGAAGAGCGACCCGTACAAGGGCAAGGGCATCCGCTACGAGGGTGAGCAGATCCGCCGCAAGGTCGGAAAGACAGGTAAGTAGATATGGCTACCAAGACTGAGACGTCGGTGCGCAAGCCGGTGGGCCAGAACGTTTCTGCGACAAGGCGGGTCGCGCGGCTGCGCAGGCACGCCCGGCTTCGCAAGAAGATCGAGGGCACGGCCCAGACGCCGCGCCTCGTGGTGAACCGCTCGTCGCGGCACATCCACGTGCAGCTGGTCGACGACCTCACCGGCACCACTGTGGCCGCGGCGTCGTCGATCGAAGCCGACGTGCGTGCCGTCGACGGTGACAAGAAGGCCCACAGCGTGCGCGTCGGTCAGCTGATCGCCGAGCGCGCCAAGGCCGCCGGAATCGAGCAGGTCGTGTTCGACCGCGGTGGCTACACCTACGGTGGCCGCATCGCGGCGCTCGCCGACGCGGCGCGCGAAGGCGGGCTGAAGTTCTAATGACTGACAACGGAAGGACTGCATGATGGCCGAGCAGGCAACATCTGGTGCCGGGCCGGCGCAATCCGACGGCCGAGGTTCGCGCGGTGATCGCGACGGACGCGGCCGCCGCGACGACCGTGGTGGCCGTGGTGGCCGCGACGACCGTGGCGAGAAGAGCAACTACCTCGAACGCGTCGTCGCGATCAACCGCGTCTCCAAGGTCGTCAAGGGCGGTCGGCGCTTCAGCTTCACCGCGCTGGTGATCGTCGGCGACGGCAACGGCATGGTCGGTGTCGGCTACGGCAAGGCCAAGGAAGTTCCCGCCGCGATCGCCAAGGGTGTCGAGGAGGCTCGCAAGGGCTTCTTCCGCGTTCCGCTCATCGGCGGCACCATCGTCCACCCCGTCCAGGGTGAGGCGGCTGCCGGTGTGGTCATGCTGCGCCCGGCCAGCCCCGGTACCGGTGTGATCGCCGGCGGCGCCGCGCGTGCGGTGCTGGAATGCGCTGGCGTGCACGACATCCTGGCCAAGTCGCTGGGAAGCGACAACGCGATCAACGTGGTGCACGCAACCGTCGCCGCGCTGAAGATGTTGCAGCGTCCCGAAGAGGTCGCGGCCCGGCGCGGGCTGCCCCTCGAGGATGTGGCGCCGCCCAGCATGCTGCGGCAGCGTCGGGAGGCCGAGGCGCTCGCTGCGTCGGCTGCACGCGAAGGGTCGGCATAAACCATGGCAGAGCTCAAGATCACCCAGGTGCGCAGCACCATCGGTGCGCGCTGGAAGCAGCGTGAAAGCCTGCGGACGCTGGGGCTGCGGAAGATCCGCCAGTCGGTGGTCCGTGAGGACAACGCGCAGACGCGCGGCCTGATCAAGACCGTGCACCACCTCGTAGAAGTGGAGGAGGTCTAAAGATGACTCCGATCAAGCTTCATGACCTGAAGCCCGCTGCGGGCTCGAAGACCGCCAAGACCCGCGTCGGCCGCGGTGAGGGCTCCAAGGGTAAGACCGCGGGTCGCGGTACGAAGGGCACCAAGGCCCGCAAGAACGTCCCCGCGACGTTCGAGGGTGGCCAGATGCCGATCCACATGCGGCTGCCGAAGCTGAAGGGCTTCCGCAACCGGTTCCGCACCGAGTATGAGGTCGTCAACGTCGGCGACATCAACAAGCTGTTCCCCAAGGGCGGCGACGTCGGTGTCGACGAGCTGGTGGCCGCCGGTGCGGTACGCAAGAATTCGTTGATCAAGGTGCTCGGCGACGGCAAGCTGGCCGTCAAGGTCAACGTCACCGCGCACAAGTTCAGTGGCAGCGCTCGCGAAAAGATCTCCGCCGCAGGCGGTTCCGCGACCGAGCTCTAGCTCGCGAACGAACGCAGAAGCCCCCGCACGCTTGGCGTGTCGGGGGTTTTGCGTTTACGGGTTACTGGCCCCAGTTGAAGCAGCCGACGCCGGGCACGCAGCCACCGCCGCCCCACGGGCCGCCGCTGCCGCATACGCCGGCGGCCGTACAGCCGCCGCCACCGAGCGGACCGCCGTTGCCGCACGTGCCGTCGGGGGTGCAGCCACCGCCGCCACCGGGGCCGCCGTTGCCGCACGTGCCGTTGGCACACCCGCTTCCACCGGGATCGAGTGGAATCGTGATGCTGGATACGCCCGTCGCCGCCGCATAGGTTTCTGCCATGGCGTACGGCGCTGCGGCAAGCCAACCAGCCGCGGCACCCGCCATGAGCAGCGGCGCAACCATGATTTTCAGCTTCGCCATCATGTATCCGGTTCTACCACTTTTCTGTGAACTTAAAACACCTAATTTTCCGGCAAAAGCTATGAATCAGCTGAGCTGCGGAATCACGTCCGCAGCAAGCCGTTCCATTTGCTCACGATCCTCAACGACGTTCTCCCCCACGGGGTTCAACAGGATCATCTCGGCGCCCGCGTCGATCACGTCGCGCAGTCCGCGAACCACATCCGTGGTGGTCCCCGCCACCGGAACACCGCCGAGGCGGGACGCCAACGGGTCACCGTAGATGCGGTGCAAGCCTGCGAGCACCCGGGTCCGCGCGCGCTCCGCGTCGTCGTCGACGGTGAGGTAGACGCGCTTGGCGATCCTGAACTGTGCCGGATCCTTACCCTGCTCGTCGAGTTCGCGGCGGACCACCTTGACGGCTTCGGCGAAGTTCTCGGTGGTGGACGAGCCGGCACCCATGAAGGCATCGCCAAGGCGAACCGCGCGGGCCAAGGCCTTGGGTGCGCTACCGCCGAACCACAGCGGCGGGTGCGGGCGCTGCACCGGCTTCGGCTGAATCAGCAGGCCGTCGACGTCGCGGAAGCGGCCGTGAAACGTCACGGCCGGCTCGTCGGACCAAGCCGTCTTCATCAGTTCCAGACCCTCGTTGAAATAGCTGACGAAGGTGGCCTTCTCGACGCCGAACGCGGGGAACGGCCGGAAGTTGCCGCCGTGCCCGATGCCGACGTCCAACCGGCCGTGGCTGAGCTGGTCGACGGCAGTGATCGCGGACGCCAGTTGTAGCGGGTCGTGCAACGAAGTGATGAGCACCGCGACGCCGAGCCGCAACCGCGTGGTGTGCGCGGCCGCCCAGGACAGCAGCTGCAGGGGCGCCAGAGACGGTGCGGGACCGACGATTTGCTCGAGAGTCCAGCCGCCCTCGAACCCGAGCTCTTCCGCTCGTTTCAGATAGCTGCTCGTCCCTTCCGCATCGAAGCCGTCGCCCGCGCGCTGGGGAATCGAAATCGAGAAGTTCACGCATCCACCGTAGGCCCACGGCAAGCGTGATGTGATGTGCCGATGGCCGGCATCGTCGAGCGGTACCTGCACGCGATCGCGTCACACGACTGGGGCGTGGTCGACGAGTGCATAGCCGACGACATCATCCGCGTCGGGCCGTACGGGGACCGCTACACGGGGCGCGACGAATATCTCGCGTTCATCGCCGACCTGATGCCGAAACTCAAGGGCTACGCGATGAAACTCGACCGAGTCACCTATGCGAGCGACGAGCTCGCGTTCGTCGAGCTCAGGGAAACGGTGGAGGTCGACGGCAAGCCCATGGTCACCCCCGAGGTGCTCGTCTTCGAAGTCGCGGGCGACGGCCGCATCGCGCGGGTCGACATCTTCATCCAGACGCCGGCGGGCTAGCGCCGAGGGCGTCGGTACGCTCGAAACATGTTTGCTTTCCTGTCCGGTATCCCCGGCGCCGACGACCTGCGCAACCTGGCCCGGCGGGTGGACACCGCCCGGCACCACGGCGTCCCGGACGGGTGTGTGCTCGAACTGGACCTCCAGGCGGTGCCACAGGAGACCGGTGGCTTCGATCCGCTCGCGATGATCGCCATCGGAGGTCGGCCACTGGTGTTGCGCGAAGCCGTCGCCGCCATCCATCGCGCGGCCGAGGACCCGCGGGTGGCGGGGCTCATCGCCAGGGTGCAGATTCCCGCCGCCGCAACGGGCCCTGTGCAGGAGCTGCGTGACGCCATCATCGCCTTCAGCGACGTCAAGCCGTCAGTCGCGTGGGCCGAGACGTACCCCGGCACGCTGTCGTACTACCTGGCGTCGGCGTTCCGCGAGGTGTGGATGCAGCCGTCGGGCACCGTCGGGCTGGTCGGCTTCGCCACCAACGCGATGTTCCTTCGCGACGCGCTCGACAAGGCAGGCATCGAGGCGCAATTCATCGCACGGGGCGAATATAAGTCTGCGGCAAACCTTTTCACGCAGGACCGGTACACCGACGCGCACCGCGAGGCTGACAGCCGGCTGATCGAGAGCCTGCACGGCCAGGTGTGGCAGGCGGTCGCCAAATCACGCCATCTGGACTCCGCTGAGGTCGATGCGCTCGCCGACAAGGCGCCGCTGCTGCGTGACGACGCGGTCAGCGGACGCTTGGTCGACCGGATCGGCTTCCGCGACGAGGCGTACGCGCGCATCGGTGAACTTGTTGGTGCGCCGGGTATTTCACCGGAGACCGGCGACGCTGACTCCGACGACGCACCGCCGCGGCTGTATCTGTCGCGGTATGCCCGTGCCAACGCACCCCGCCCGACGCCGCCGTTGCCCGCGATTCCGGGCCGCAAGTCGAAGCCGACCATCGCCGTGGTCACCCTGCACGGCCCGATCGTCAGCGGCCGCGGCGGCCCGCAGGTGCTGCCGTTCGGCGGCTCGAGCGCGGGCGGAGACACCATCGCCGCGGCGTTGCGCGAGGCCGCCGCCGACGACAACGTATCCGCGGTCGTGCTGCGGGTGGACAGCCCAGGTGGCTCGGTGACCGGCTCGGAAACCATTTGGCGCGAGGTTAATCGGGTGCGCGACAGTGGTAAGCCGGTCGTCGCGTCGATGGGCGCGGTTGCCGCGTCGGGCGGCTACTACGTGTCGATGTCGGCCGACGCGATCGTCGCCAACCCCGGCACGATCACCGGCTCGATCGGCGTGGTGACCGGCAAGCTGGTGGCTCGCGAGCTCAAGGACCGGCTCGGCGTCGGATCCGATTCGGTGCGGACGAATCCGAACGCCGATGCGTGGTCCATCAACCAGCCGTTCACCGACGAGCAGCATGCGCATGTGGAGGCCGAGGCCGATCTGTTCTACACCGACTTCGTACAGCGGGTGGCGAACGGCCGGAAGATGACAGTCGAGGCCGTCGACGCGATCGCCCGCGGTCGGGTGTGGACGGGCGCCGACGCGTTGGAGCGCGGCCTTGTCGACGAGCTCGGTGGACTGCGCACCGCGGTCACCCGCGCCAAGGTGCTGGCCGGGCTGGAGGCCGACGCGGATGTCCGCCTGGCGAGCTATCCGGGTTCGTCGCTGATGGATATGTTGCGGCCCAAGGCGTCGTCGCAGCCTGCTGCGGCGTCGCTGCCGGAGGCGGTCGGTGCGCTCGTCGGGCGCTCGGTGGCAGGCGTGCTGGGCCAGGCCCAGCGATCGATGACCGGCGTCAGCGCACTCTGGCTAGGCGAATACCGCTTCTAGACCGGGGCGAATAGGCCAGCCTGTAGGTATGGCGTTCGCGGCCGCCGGCAAACGGGTGCTGATCACGGGCGCGTCGTCCGGGGTGGGCGCCGCGCTGGCCCTGGCGCTGGCCGCTGACGGAGCCGTCGTCGGGCTGATCGCCCGCCGGAAGGACAGGCTCGCGGAGGTGCTGAGCGGCTGCCAGAAGAGCTCGCCGGATTCCAGGATGTGGGTGGCCGATCTGGCCGACATCGCGGCGGTCGGTCCGCTGGCTGTAGAGGCGGCCGAAGCGCTGGGCGGGATCGACGTGCTGATCAACAACGCGGCGGTGCCCAAGCGGCGTGCCGTCACCGCGCTGGACCCGGCCTCGGTGGAGGCCGTCATGCGGGTCAACTTCTTCGCGCCCATGCACCTGACACTGGCACTACTACCGAGCATGCTGGAACGCGGTGAGGGACTCATCGTCAATGTGTCCAGCGTGGGCGGCCGGCTCGGCATCATTCACGAATCCGCCTACTGTGCAAGCAAATTCGCGCTGTGCGGATGGAGCGAGTCGATGGCCGTCGACCTGCACGGCACCGGGATATCGGTGAAGCTGATCGAGCCGGGACCCGTCGACACCGAGATCTGGGACCAGCCCGACAACGACGATCCCATCTACGACGGCCCCAAGCTCAGCGCACAGGAGGTGGCGGCCGGAATCATCGACGCGCTCAGTAGCAACGGCTTCGAGCATTACGTGCCCGACATGAAGGCCGTCGTCGACCTGAAGAACGCCGACATCGACACCTACATCGCCGGGGCCGCAGGCATGGCCAGGTCATGAAGGCACTCGTTTTCGGCGTGCCGCCCGAGCCGTCCGCGGTGGACGACGCCCTCGCGCGGTCGCCGGTCGCGCTGCGCGACGTACCGGATCCGCAACCGCTGCACGACGATTGGGTGATCACCCGGCCACGGCTGACCGGAATCTGCGGTTCGGACTCCAAACAGATCCTGCTCGACTTCGGCGAGGGGGACACCGACAACGCGATGGCGGCCTTCTGCTCATTCCCGCAAGTGATGGGCCACGAGGTGGTGGCTGACGTGGTGGCGCTTGGTCCGAGCGCGCGCGGGCTGGAGATCGGGCAGCGCGTCGTGCTCAACCCATGGTTGTCGTGCGGCCCACGCGGGATCGAACCGCGTTGCCCAGCTTGCGAAGTCGGCGACTACAGCCTGTGCTGGAGCTTCACCGACGGCGATATCAAACCCGGCATCCACACCGGGGTGTCGGCCGATGTCACGGGCGGCTACGCCGAGCTGATGCCCGCGCACGACAGCATGCTGTTCGCCGTGCCGGATGCGGTGCCCGACGAGGCCGCGGTATTCGCCGACCCGTTTTCGGTGTCACTTCACGCGATCACCCGGCATCCGCCGCCATCGTCGGGCCGAGTTGTGGTGTACGGGGCGGGCTCGCTCGGCCTGTGCGCGCTCGCGGTGCTGCGCGCGCTGTACCCGCAGGTGGCGGTCGCGGTCGTGGCGCGCTTCGGCGCGCAGGCGGAGCTGGCGCGGCGGATGGGGGCGGATCTCGTCCTCGCACACGAACCGCGCCTGACCGTCGTCGAGGAGCTCGCTGCGTGGGGTGGCGGCCGGCTGCGTCAGCCGCTGCAGGGTCTGCCGATGGCGTATCCCGGCGCAGTCGACGTCGTCTACGACACCGTCGGTAAGCCGGAGACGTTCGAGGTCGGTGTGCGCGTGCTGAAGGCGCGGGGCACGTTGGTGAAGGCGGGTGTGCACGCACCCGGTCGGTGGGAGTGGAGCCCGCTGTATTTCAAGGAGATCAACTGGGTCGGCTCCAACGCGTTCGGTTTCGAGGAGGTCGAGGGCCGGCGCAAGCATGCCATCGCACACTATCTCGATCTCGTCGTCGACGGTCGAGTTGACCTGCGCCCCATGCTGACTCACACATTTCGCCTCGAGCGGTGGCGCGACGCGTTCTTGGCGATCGCCGATCAGGGTGGCAGCGGTGCGGTCAAGGTGGCGATCGACTTCCGCTAGGCCGACCGGTTGCGCCAGTCGCGAGGGGATGTGCCGTGGGTGCGGCGAAACTGCCTGCTGAAGTATCCCGGATCGGACATCCCCACGCGGCGAGCGATTTCGGCGACCGGCAGCTCGGTGTCCGACAGCAGGCTGCGGGCCTCGGCCATCCGGCGTTCGATGATCCAGTCCTGCACCGTTCGCCCCGTGCGCTGACGCACGACAGTGGTCAGATGCCCCGGCGTGACGCCGAGTTCACGCGCCACGTCACGCAACGACGTGGCCTCGCCGCGATACCGGTCGATCACCGTGAAAACCTCGGCCAGCAGGGGCTCGCCGCTGCGCCGCAAATCACCGACCACATCATCGGCCAGGCGCGCGACGTCGATCAGCAGCAGCGTCAGATGCGCCAGCGCCGCCTGCCGGTAGCCCTCTTTCCGTTCCGCCAGTTCGGTTTCGATCGCGCTGATCGCCGCCGACCACGCCGGTTGCCGGGCTTCGGGGACCTTCAGCTGCAGCAGCCCGCTGGACTGTCCGTGGACGAACGGGAACAGCAGCGGGTGCGCGCGCCACGACGGCCACGGCGACCGCCCGTCGCCGTCGAGCGCGGCAGGGTCGAAGAACACCCCGACTCCGCTGTCTCGCTGCGGCACCTGGCCGGGGTCGACGGCCGCGCCGGGCGCCACCACGTAGACCACGCCCGTGGCGTACCACAGCACAGGGAAGTCGTGAATGTGCACCTCGTGTTCGAGAATGCCGTCGGCCCTGATCACCGAGACCGGGGGCGTTTCCGAGTCCGCCCTGTACTGATAGACCGGCACGCCGTCGCGCAGACGGACCAGTCGAGACGGTGGAGGCATATGCCCGAAGATAGTCCAACTATTGCCGATGATCACCCAACATCTCGGTGCGGCAGCGGACAATGCTGGAACACATGACCGAACATCGTCCACATACGGCAACGCAGCATGACTACATACCTGCGTTCGGCAAAGACGCCCTGCTTCCGTTCTACGACCTGCTGACCCGCGTGCTCGGGATGGGCGGGAACTACGACGCACTGGTGGCACAGGCCGAACTCGCCGACGGGTTGCGGGTGTTGGAAATCGGATGCGGCACCGGCAACGTGACCATGCGCGTCAAGCGCGCCGCGGCGGGGGCGGATGTGACCGGAACCGACCCGGATCCGCTCGCGCTTGCGCGGTGCCAACGAAAAGCACACGGGTTGACCGGTATCCGATTCGAGCGCGCCTATGCGCAGGAATTGCCGTTCGCCGACGGTGGATTCGATCGCGTGCTGTCGTCGATGATGCTGCACCACCTGGACGACGACGTGAAAGCCGCTGCGGCAGCCGAGATGTTCCGCGTGCTGCGCCCCGGCGGGGTCGCCCACATCATGGATGTCGGCGGGCCGATGACCGCCCAGGACGGTTACGCGGCGCGGCGCATGCTGCGCAATCCGCACATCGCCGGCAGCCTCGGCGACGCGATTCCTCGGCTGTTGCGGTCGGTCGGCTTCGACGCCGGTGTGGTGGCCTCGCGGCCGCACCGCTTCGTCGGACGGCTCACCTTCTACCGCGCCGTGCGCCCAGCGTATGTCGCACCTTGATCGCCTGCCATGGCAGAAGCGCGCCGAGGTGGCGATCGCGGACCAAGGCCAGGCCCAACACGAGGCCGAAGATGATGTGGCCGATCAGGGTGATCAGCAGGGTGGTAGGGGTGAGGTGAAACATCAGCTCCTGGCCGCGCGGTGCCAGCACCACCAGCGCGATAAGGCCCGACCACACCGGAAACACGGCGTATGCCATCGCTACCAGCACGATCCGTCGTGGCTGCGACCCGCGGTGGATACCGATTGAGAGTGCGACGACGTAGAAACCGGCGCCCGCTCCGGCGGCGTCCCCGAGATAGCGCCACAGATAGCCCACCGCGGCGGCGCCGGCGCCGCCGCTACCCGTGATCCAGGCACCGAGGGCGGGAATGAAATCGCCCATCATGTGACCCACATGCACTGCGGTCAAACGAAATACGTCGTAGGGCACGCAGGCGACGAATCCCGCGATGAACCCTCGCCGCACGATGATGTCGCTGGGATGCGGCGCCACGACGGTCAACACAGCGAGTGCGACACTCAGCGGCACAATCACTGTCGCCGAGGTGCGTAGCGAGACCAGCTCGAAGACGTGTCCGAC
>DATJIX010000148.1:0-9249 GCA_035492865.1 Mycobacterium sp.
GCCTTCGACGGCGACCGCATCATGGGCGCGATCCTCTTCGAGATGACGATGGACCGCCAGATCGAGGGGCGCCCGTCGGCCGACTACCTGTGGAACGTCAAGCGGATCGTGCCGTTCCTCAAGATCGACAAGGGTCTGAACGAGGAGAAGGACGGCGCGCAGACCATGAAGCCGATGCCCGGCCTTGACGACCTGCTCGACCGCGCGGTGGCCAACGGCATCTTCGGCACGAAGGAACGCTCCGTCATCAAGCTGCCCGGCGCAGGCCTTGACGCGGTAGTCGCGCAGCAGTTCGAGGTCGGTCAGCAGGTGCTCGCGAAGGGTCTGGTGCCGATCATCGAGCCGGAGGTCGACATCCACAGCCCCAGGAAGGCCGAGGCCGAAGACCAGCTCAAGGCCGCCCTGCTCGACGGCGTGAACAACCTCGGCGACGACCAGGCCGTCATGCTCAAGCTGACGCTGCCCGACGCCGACAACCTGTACAGCGAGCTCGTCGCGCATCCCAAGGTGGTCCGCGTGGTGGCCCTGTCCGGTGGCTACAGCCGCGATGAGGCGTGCGAGAAGCTGGCGCGCAACAACGGTGTCATCGCGAGCTTCTCCCGCGCGCTGACCGAAGGACTCACCGCACAGCAGAGCGATCAGGAGTTCAACGCGACGCTGGATGCCGCGATCGCCGAGATCGCCAAGGCGTCCGCGACCTGAGTCACCAAGCGGCTCACCCCACGACTGGCAATCGTCGCTGTCGAGCCAATCGGGCGAGCGCAGTTTGCATGACCGCACGCACGTGCACGTCGACCCTGTCGACGTCCGGTTCGTCACCGAATTCGGCAGCGATGTCGATTTGCGGCAGCACTTGGCCGACGATCTTGGTCGGCAGCGGCATATTCACCGGCAACAGCACGCTCAGCCCGAACGGGAAACCGAATGTGATGGGCAGAATGTCGGTGCGGCCGAGCTTGCGCTCCAACTTGTCGAGCCGAAGCGCGCGCGACAGCCATCGACCGCGGCTGAGGTAGAGCTGGGTCTCCTGCCCGCCGATGAACACGGTCGGAACGATCGGGGCGCCTGCTTCGATCGCTGAGGACACATACCCGGTTCGCCCGGCGAAGCCGATGACGTTCTCCCGCATGGTCGGTCGGTACACATCGAAGTCACCGCCGGGGAACACGAGCACGACGCCGTCGGCAGCCAGGGCCTGCGCGGCGTTTGCGGGGTTCGCGCGAATTATCCCGAGTGCCTTCAAAAGTCCGTCGGCCGGACCGGTGAAGAGCAGGTCATGTGCGAGTGCGTAGAGCGGGCGGTCGTAGCCGAACTTGTCGTAGTAATCGACGGCGAACACCGGCCAATCTGGCGTCATCATGCCACCGGAGTGGTTCGCAACGACCAGGCACCCACGCGCCGGAATGTTCTCCAAGCCCCGAACTTCGGAGCGGAAGTACCGTTTCACAATGGGCCGCATCACGTCGACGACGTGTTTTGTCAGTACCGGATCCCACTTCGCGATGACGGTCGGTTCGGTGTTGGTATCGGTCATGTGATTCCCCGATTCGAGGGAAGTGTCGCTAGACGTGATGCTACGACCGATGCTTCCGGTCACCGTAGTGACCTTTTTCCCACGTCTTGCCGACAAACGACCTTGTTATCTGGTCCCGCCGGAGCGCCGGAGCTACCGCGGGCCAGTGACGTCAGGGCGTGGTGTGCACGATCAGCACGTCGGTCTTGGACCGACGTGCGACGTTGGCAGGCACCGAACCGAGCAACCGCCCAGCGATCGTGCTCAGGCCGACGTTGCCGACCACGAGCAGATCGGCGTTGACTTCTTCGGCGAGGTCGACGAGCGCGTCGACCGGTGCACCGACGACCGCCTTCTCCTCGACGGTCTTCGCCCCCGCCGCGGTGGCGCGGTCCCTTGCCTCACGCAGGATGGCGTAAATGGGCGCGTTGCCCGCCATCTTGTAGCCCTCGTCCTTGAGCACGTCGGCGGCTCGCTGATCCTCGCTCTGGGGGAAGTATGCGGTCGCGACCACCACCTTCGCGTCCGACCCGGCGGCGATCTGGCCGGCCTTGTCCACCGCGCGCAACGACGAATCCGATCCGTCGGTGCCGACGACGATGGTGGTATAGCCGCTCATCCATGCCCTCCCAGTGTCTGTTGCAACGCCACCCGAGACAGTAACTCGTTGCCCGTTGACCAGGGGCGCGATTCACGAACACCCGATGGTAACCGGCAGTTGGGCCGTAAGCGCACCTACAGTGACGGACGCGACGCGTTTGCCCGCCCGAACGCCCGTGTCGCAACGGCATTGCCGACGTGACCCAGATCATCGTGTCGAACACGCCACGGCCGCAAAGGAAGTCGCCGCCCCCGCCTACGACGGCGTCAAATAGGCGGTGGTAGCGGGCTTTAGCGTGCGCGCAGCGTAGGGACGGGTTACGGTTTTGCCGTCACCGGAAGGGGAACGGCCGACTCAGTGGATCTTTCAATCGGATCGCTGCGCGTTGCGCGCATCCAACAACGTCAGCGGGTTCTGGCCGGACGGTTCGACCCCGTGATCGTCGCGGTGTTCGCCGCAGCGGTCTGCGCGGCGGGCGCTGCCCGCCCGTCGTTGTGGTTCGACGAGGCAGCGACGATCTCCGCGTCGACACGGTCGGTGCCCGAGTTGTGGGGTCTGCTGCACAACATCGACGCGGTGCACGGCCTCTACTACCTGGTCATGCATGGCTGGTTCGCGGTCTTCCCTGTCACCGAATTCTGGTCGCGACTATCGAGTTGTCTGGCCGTCGGGATGGCCGCGGCGGGCGTTGTCGTTGCCGGCAAACAGTTTTCGACTCGAACGGTCGCGGTCTGCGCCGGCGTCGTTTTCGCGATCCTGCCGCGCATCACATGGGCGGGGATCGAGGCCAGGTCGTACGCGCTGACCGCGGCGGCGGCGGTCTGGTTGACGGTGTTGGTGGTCACGGCGGCCCGACGGAACACGGCGGCGCTGTGGCCGCTGTACGGACTGGCGCTGGTGGCCTCGACGCTTCTCAATGTGTTCGTCGTGCTGATGGTGGTGGTGCACGCGGTGGTCGTGCCGTTGGTCGCGACCAGGCGGGCCACCGTCGTGCGTTGGGCCGCCGCGTCGGCGGTGGCTGTGCTGGCGGTCGCGCCGTTTCTGATGTTCTGCCGCACTCAGATCGCGCAGGTCAGATGGATCTCACCGGTTCAGCCGGGAACGCTCCTCGAGATCGTGCACGAGCAGTACTTCGACCACAGTGTCGGGTTCGCGTTGCTGGCGGGCGCCGCGCTGGCGGCCCCACTGGTGGTGCGGCGGCCCTGGGAACGCGGGAACCGGCAACTCGCGGGTATCGCGGTGGCATGGATCGCGCTGCCGACCCTGGTGCTGGTGCTCTACTCGGTGGTGCAGCAACCGATCTACTACCCGCGCTATCTCTGCTACACCTCGGCAGGGATGGCCCTTCTGCTGTCGGTCTGCATCGTGGCGCTGTTTCGAACCCGCGAGCGCGTCACCGCCGTGCTGGCCGTCTTCGCCCTCGCGGCGACCCCGAATTACCTTCTGGTGCAACGTGGCCCGTATGCCAAGGAGGGCATGGACTTCAGCCAGGTCGCCGATGTCATTTCCGCCAACGCCTCCCCCGGCGATTGCCTGATCCTCGACAACACCACGACGTGGAAGCCCGGACCGATCAGGCCGTTGACCGCTGCCAGGCCCGCCGCGTATCAAAAGCTCGTCGACCCCGGCCGCGGTCTGCGCGCCGCGCAGCGCAACCGGTTGTGGGACGCGCACCTGGGCATCTGGGGTGTGGCCGACCAAGTCCGGCACTGCACGGTGCTGTGGACGGTGTCAGAACGCGACCCCACCGTGTCGGAGCGCGAGAGTGGTCCCATCCTGGATCCGGGCCCGCGGCTGAAGCGGGCTCCGGCCTATCGGGTGCCGCAACGAATGGGCTTCCATATCGTCGAGCGCTGGCAGTTCAGTTTCGCGCAGGTGGTGAAGTCGACCCGATAAGGGGTAATCGACTAGTTGTGACAGCTGCCGATTTCGTGCCCGACAGCCAAGACCTCGACGCACTGGCGGAGGCCTCACACAGTTGTAAGGGCTGCGACCTCTACCTGAACGCCGAGCAGACGGTGTTCGGTGCGGGCGCACCGCATGCCGACATGATGCTCGTCGGCGAACAGCCCGGCGATCAGGAGGACAAAGCAGGCGCGCCATTCGTCGGCCCCGCGGGCAAGCTGCTGGACAAGGCGCTGGCCGCCGCCGGCGTCGAACGGGAGCGGTTGTACGTCACCAACGCGGTGAAGCATTTCAAGTTCACCCTTTCCGAACGCGGTAACCGCCGCATCCACAAGACCCCCAGCCGCACCGAGGTGGTGGCGTGCCGGCCGTGGCTGTTCGCGGAGATGATGTCGGTTGAGCCCGATGTCATCGTGCTGCTCGGCGCGACCGCGGCAAAGTCATTGATGGGCAACGATTTTCGATTGACTCAACACCGAGGCGAGGTGTTGCACAGCCCCGAGATCGTCAACTTCGACTTCGAGCCACGGCTGGCGGTCACCGTGCATCCGTCGTCCGTGCTGCGCGGGCCGCCGGAGGACCGAGAGAAAGCGTTCGACGGGCTGGTGTCGGATCTGCGGTTTGCGGCCGGGCTGCTCACATATCGGACATGATCGACGCAATGCAGGTGGTGGTCGACCGCGTCGTCCGACTGACCGACGGTCGGTCGATGAGCTACGCGCAGTACGGCGATCCCGATGGCTTTCCCGTCGTCAACGCGCACGGCGGTCTGGCCTGCCGGCTCGACGTGGCCGCCGCCGACGCCGTCGCCGCGGAGGCCGGTGTCCGGCTGATCTCGCCCGACCGGCCCGGTGTCGGGCGCTCGGATCCGCAACCCGGCCGCACCGTCGGAGACTGGGCGCGCGACGTCGCCGAGTTGGTCGACCTGATCGGTGTCGACCGGTTCGCGGTGCTGGGCTGGTCGATGGGCGGACAGTACGCGGCGGCAGTGGGCCATCAGCTGCGGCAGCGGGTGACCCGGGTCGCGATCATCGCGGGCGCGCTGCCGCTGACCGAGCCTGGGGTGTTCGATGAACTGCCCGCGATGGACAGGGTGCTGACCCGCGCGTCTGCGCGGGTGCCGTGGGTCGCGGCGCAGTGGTTCCGGGTGATGAGGGTGGCGGCGGCCGCGGCGCCGACCCTGTATGGCCGGCTGGCCGCGCGTGAGCTCGGGGCCGACGACGGCGCGGTCATCCGCGACGAAGGGTTCGCCGACTTTGCCCGAATGTCGCGCGAGGCCCTGCACCAACCCGCAGGCGCCGTCGAGGAGTATCGCGCGTGGATGCGGCCGTGGGGGTTCACGCCCGAAGAGCTCGCGGTTCCGGTCGACGTGTGGGCGGGCACCCACGACGGCCTGGTCAACCCGACCTGGCCGCACCGTCTCGCCTCGCGAATCCCGGGCGCCACCATGAATACTCGCGACGGCGGCCACTTCATGGCACACCTGCACTACCGCGAGATCTTCGCGGCGCTGACCGGCTAGTAGAGGTCGACGCGGCGGTCGTCGAACAGGTGCACGTGTTCGGTCAGCGTCTTGTCGTGGGTACCGGCCAAGTCGATGTCGGCGACGGCCATCGCCGCTCCGGGACCGGCCGTGGCGACGACCCAGCCGTCGGGATCGACGATCGCGGTGCCTTCGGTCCACTGCTGGCCACGCTCGACGCCCGCCCTGTCGCAGCACGCGATCGCGATCCTGTTGGTCCTGGCCGTCGACATCGCCGTGATGACTTCACCCGGACGCTCGCCCTCTGGCCGGGGAAACAGCGGCCAGTTCACCGGCGCGGCGATCAGTTCGGCGCCGTCCAGCGCGACCCGTCGAGTCAGTTCGGCGAACTCCAGGTCGTAGCAGACCATCACGGCGATGGCGCCGTGCTTGGTCTTCGTGACGGGCGGCAGCGCGTCACCAGGGGTGAAGATCAACTTTTCGCGGTCCCAGAGGTGTGTCTTGCGATAGTGGGCGATCACCCCGGTGCCATCGACCATCACGGCGCTGTTGTAAAGCCTTGTGTCGTCACCCAATTCACAGAAGCCCCCGATGACAATCGAATCACCGGCGGCCGCAGACCAGTTGGCGAACGCCGAGTCCGTCGGCGCCAGCGCAAGCGCCCTCGCTTCGTCGGCGTCGGCGAACATGTATCCGGATGTGGCCAGCTCCGGCAGCACGACGATATCCGCGCCTGCGGCCACCGCCAGCCGAATCTGAGCCTCGATCAACTCGGCGTTGGCGGTCAGCTCGCCGATCGTGGGGTCGATCTGGCAGCACGCGATCGTGACCATGCTGGGAGGCTACGGGAAATCGGCATCATCCGGCGGCTGGACAGTTTGTCCAAGCGTGCCGACTCCGTTGGACATTTTCGCCATGGCGTCGTCCGAGGCGGCGGCGCATGGTGTGACGCGTGGAATCTCCGGCTGCGACCAGGATCGAATCGCGCTCCATCGACTACGTCCCTGACAACGAACGTCACGGCAAGGTCAGCCACCAGGGCCCGTTCTGGTTCGTCGGGAACTTTCAGCCCTTCACGCTGGCGCTCGGCTTCGTCGGCCCCAGTTTGGGACTGTCGCTGTGGTGGAGCATCGTCGCAGGGATCGCGGGGATCGCGTTCGGCACGCTGTTCATGGCGTTCCACGCCACCCAGGGCCCGGTGCTCGGGCTCCCGCAGATGATCCAGTCGCGCGCCCAGTTCGGCTTCCGCGGTGTGCTGCTGCCACTGGTCGGCACGCTGTTCACGTTCGTCGGCTTCAACGTCGTCGACGTCGTGATCATCAAGTCGGGATTGCAGTCGATCTTCGGCTGGAATCCGATTGTGGTCGCCGCGGCCATCACCGTCATCGCGGCGCTACTGGCCATCTACGGCCACGACCTGCTGCACAAGTCGTTCCGGATTCTGTTCTGGATCTCGTTGCCGCTCTGGATAATTCTCACCGTCAGCGTGCTGTTCGGCGGGGTAACCGGTGGTCCGGCCGCGGCAGCCGGCTTCTCATGGGTCGGCTTCCTCGCCCAGTTCGGCGTCGCGGCGTCGTACAACATCACCTATGCGCCATACGTTTCGGACTACAGCCGCTACCTGCCCCGCGACACGAAGCCGTCGTCGATCATCGCGTCGGTGTTCGTAGGCGCGGCCGGCTCCCCCGCCTGGCTGATTCCGATCGGCGCGTGGATGGCCACCTACCTGGGCGCCAGCGACGCGCTCGCGGGCATCAACGAGACCGGAAATGCGGCGATCTCATATCTCGGTAGTGTGCTCGCGATCGTCTCCACCCTGGTGCTGGTGGCGACGATGGGCTTGAACGCCTACAGCGGAATGCTCACTGTGGTAACGGCTTTGGATTCGTTACGGCCGGTCCGTCCGACGAGGCGGCTAAGGGTGGTGACGATCGTCGTGCTGGCGCTGGCGTGGTTCGTGATGAGCCTGCTGCTGACGAACGCGACGACCGCGCTGAACACGACGCTGCTGATCATGCTGTATCTGCTTGTGCCGTGGACCGCGGTGAACCTGACCGACTACTTCTTCGTTCGCCGCGGTCACTACGCCATCGCCGACCTGTTCACGGCCGACGGGATCTACGGCGCGTGGTCGTGGCGCGGCATCACGGCGTTTCTGGCGGGCATCGTCGCCGAGATCCCGTTCGTGGTGCTGCCGTTCTTCACCGGACCGGTGGCCGCCGCGATGGGCGGCGTCGACATCGCGTTCGTCGTCGGGCTGGCGGTGTCCGGTCTGGTGTATGTCTTGCTGACGCGGTCACTCGACGTGTCGCGCGAGTTGGCGCAGGCTTCAGCTGTACAGCGTCTGGAATCGCTCGATTGATCGTTCGATGTCGCCCTTGACGGCCCGCGCGGCGGCCGCCCCGATCGGCCCGAACAAGGGCCTGCCACCCAGTTCGAGCTTGAACGCGAAGGAACTACCGGACGCCGTCGGTTCGACCGTCATCCGCAGCGCGTACTTGGTGCCTCCGACGCCGTCGCCGGTCAGGTCGAGCAGCCGCGGCGGCTCGACCTCTCGCACCGTCCACGTGACCCGGTTGCGAAGGCCCTTCGCTCCTGCGACACCGACAAGCGTCACTCCCCTGGTGAGTTCGGCGGGTACCTCGCCGCGCCACCCCTGGTGCATGACCAACCAATCGCCGAGGTGGGCCAGGTCGGAGGCGTGTGCCCAGGCTTCGTCGGGAGGCAGCGGCAGCTCCCGGGACAGCTCGAGTTTGGCCACGGGCTACCAGGCCGGCTTCTGGTAGACGAGCCACCGCATCTCGATCGGAGATTCCTCGCGCGGCATGTCGAACACGTCGCGCCCGCTCACCCAGTCGGCATACCAACTCGTTGGCGGCCAGCCGCCTTCTGGCAGATGAGACATCTCGTATTCGTACACGGAGTCGTCGGACACCAGGCGCAAAGGCAGGCCGGACGCCGCCGACGACAACTCCTGCACCGTGAAAATCGTTGTGTAGCACTGCTGTCCGAGCTCACGGGCGGCGTCGTCGACCGTGTATCCCGGTTTCGCGAGGAATGCGTTGAACACCAGGTGACCACCAGCCACCAGGCATTGGGTGGCGAGTTCGAACACGGCGCGCAGCTGCTGCGCGGACCGGAAATCCGACACCACCTCCGACAGCAGGATCAGTCGATAGTCCCGCCGCAGATCGTCCTCTGTTGCGAAGATGTCACGTTCGATCACACGCACATCGAGCAACTCGCGCTGGGCTTCGGTGCGGATGATCTCGGCGAACTTCGGGGTCATCTCCACCACGTCCACCGGGTGACCACGCCGCGCGAGCGCCAGCGTGTTGCGGCCGGTGCCACCGCCGATATCGAGCACCCGGTGCGTGGCCGGGTCCGATGCCACGCTGGCCAACGCCAACACCCTGGCGTCGGGTTCGGTGCCGAACAGCGGGGGCTTGCGAGTGCTGATCCAGTTCTCGTAGGCGCCTTCGACCGTCCACCATTCGGCCTTGACGTGGTAGTTGAGCACCGTGCCGACCGGAGCGTCGTACGTGATCACGATGTTTGACCGCGGCGAGTTCGCATACGCCTCGGCCAGCTGACCCTCGAGCACCTCCTTGAGGTGAGCGAGCTGTTCGGCCGTGAACGGTCGACCCAACGTCGCGAAAAGCGACTCGCACATCGACATGTACTCGTCGATCATTCCCGGAACGGCGGGCAGGGTGATCTTTCCGTCGACGACCGACCGGCGTTGCA
>DATJIX010000149.1:0-3454 GCA_035492865.1 Mycobacterium sp.
ATGGCCAAGCGCACCATCGTGCTCGGCATCAACCAGACCATCATGGCCGCGCTGGCGATGGTGACGATCGCGGCGCTGATCGCCGCACCCGGCCTCGGCCAGGTGGTGATCCAGGCGTTGTCGACCCAGGACGTCGGCACCGCGTTCAACGCCGGTCTTGCGATCGTGCTGTTGGCCATCATCCTGGACCGGACCACCACGGCCGCGAGTGAGCGGGTCGAGACCCAACAGCGAAAATCGGCCGAACCCAGCAAGTTTCGGCGCCCAGGCATCGTGATCGGCGCCATCGTGACCGCGATCGCGATCTGGCTGTCGTACACCTATCAGCTGGTCGCGCTCTTCCCGTCATCGCTACAGCTCGGGTCGGTCCGCATACCCCTCGATGTCGGCACGCCAATCGTCAACGCCGCGAACGCCGTAACAAACTGGGCGCAAACCACCTTCTCAGGGGTGACCAACGGCATCAAGGACGTAGTGACCGCGACGACACTCGATCCGTTGCAGAAGTTGCTGGACAACTCACCGTGGTGGCTGACGTTCGTCGCCATCACGGCGATCGCCCTGGTTGTCGGAGGCCGCGTCGCAGCGCTGATCACTGCCGTGTGTCTGGCACTGATTCTCTGGCCGCTCGAGCTGTGGCAGGCGACCATGGACACCCTGGCCGCCGTGCTGGTCGCGACAGTCATCGTCGTCGTGCTTGGAGTCGTGGTCGGCGTCTGGATGGGCCGCAGTCCAACCGCGGACAAGTTCGTACGACCGTTCCTCGACGCCGCGCAGACCATGCCCTCGTTCGTGTACTTGGTGCCGTTCCTCGCGCTGTTCTCGGCGTCGCGATTCACCGGCATCGTGGCGGCGATCGTGTACGCCGCACCGGTGTCGATCAAGATCATGGCCGACGGGATCCGCGGGGTCTCGCCCGAGACCGTCGAGGCGGCGCGTTCGGTCGGCTCGAACACCTGGCAGGTCATCAGCAAGGTGCAGCTGCCGATGGCGGTGCGCTCGCTGACCTTGGCCACCAACCAGGGCCTTATATATGTGCTGTCGATGGTCGTGGTCGCGGGCTTGGTCGGCGGCGGTGCGCTGGGCTACCTGGTAGTGGCCGGCTTCGCGCAGACCAGCCTATTCGGCAAGGGCTTGGCGGCGGGCCTGGCGATCGTGCTGCTTGGCACGATCCTCGACCGAACCACCGCGGCCGCTTCGAAACGGATTGGACGGGCAAGCGAATGAAGCGAATTGCCATCGCAGTGGCAGCGGTTGCGCTGCTTCTATCGGGCTGCAACGCCACCAAGGTCTCGGACCTGCAAGCCCGGGGCGAGCTGAAGCCGGGAAGCAAGCCGTGCGGCACCTTCAACCTGGCAATCAACTCATGGGTCGGATACGAGGCCAACGCGGCCGTGATCACGTATCTGGCGGAGAACGTGTTGGGCTGCTTCGTCAAGCAGCGGCACATTGCCGAACAGGTCGCGTGGCAAGGCATGTCGACCGGGCAGGTGGATGCGATCCTCGAGAACTGGGGCCACGACGATCTGCGGCAGCAGTACATCCAGAACATGGGGGTCGCGCAGAGCGCGGGCTCCACCGGCATCGAGGGCGCGATCGGCTGGTACGTGCCGCCGTGGATGGCAGAGCAATATCCGGACATCAAGGATTGGCGCAATCTCAACAAGTACGCCCACCTGTTCAAAACGTCGGAATCGGGTGACAAGGGCCAACTGCTGGACGGGGACCCGGCCTACGTCACGAACGACGACGCGCTGGTGTCCAACCTGAACCTTGACTACAAGGTGGTGCAGGGCGGCAGCGAAACGGCGCTGATCTCGAGCATCCGCCAGGCCCAGCAACAAAAGAAGCCGCTGCTCGCGTACTTCTATTCGCCACAGTGGCTGTTGAGCGAGGTGCCGATGGTCAAGATCGATCTGCCGCCGTACACGAAGGGCTGCGACGCCGATCCGGCCAAGATCGCTTGCGACTATCCGGCGTACGACCTCGACAAGATCGTCTCGACCAAGTTCGCGGAGTCCGGCAGCCCGGCCTACACATTGGTGAAGAACTTCCAGTGGACGGCCGAGGACCAGAACTCCGTCGCGCGTTCGATCGCTATGGACGGGATGAGCGACGACGAGGCCGCCAAGAAGTTCATCGATGCGCACCCGCAGCTGGTCGCCAAGTGGCTCGCGGGCACCGGGGCGGAAAACGCTGCGTAGTTGCACGGAAAACGCGAGCTAGCGGCGGCAAAACTCGCGCTTTGCGGCCCTTGACAAGGGCAGGCGATGTCCTTCAGGCTGTTGCATAATACGAACCACGTTTCACAATCCGATACAACTAGGTCACACAGGGAGGTCACGGTCGTGCTCGAAATCTGTCCATTGGCGGCCCTGCCTCGCGGTGAGGCGCGCAGGGTCGAAGCGGATCCACCGATCGCCGTGTTCCACACCGACGACGGCGAGGTGTTCGCGATCGACGACACCTGCACGCATCAGGACGCGTCGCTGGCCGACGGATGGCTCGAGGGCTGCGAGATCGAATGCCCGCTGCACGCCTCGCGTTTCAACCTGCGCACCGGCGCAGTCGACGCGCCGCCTGCCAAGCTCCCGGTGCGCACCCACGAGGTGGTCATCGTCGACGGGGTGATCAACGTCGTGCTCGACGACGCCCCGCCCAATCTGCCTCCCGGCGTCACCACGCGCGCGTCGGGCGAGGCGGCGCCGTGAAAAGCATTGCGGTGATTGGGGCCTCGCTGGCCGGACTGTCGGCGGCCCGTGCGTTGCGGGCGCAGGGTTTTGACGGGGACCTCACGGTCGTCGGCGGCGAAGAGCGGCGGCCGTACGACCGTCCCCCGCTCTCGAAGGAGTTCCTCACCGGTGACATCGGCGAGGACGCGTTGGCCCTCGAAGCCGACGACGACGACCTGAACGCCGAGTGGCTGCTCGGCGTTCACGCGACGCACCTCGACGCCAACACTGCCGACGTGCAGCTCGATGATGGCACCACGGTCCACGCCGACGGCATCGTCCTCGCGACCGGAGCGCGAGCACGGACGTGGCCCGGCGCGGAGGGTCTCGCCGGAGTACACGTGCTGCGGACCATCGACGATGCCGTCGCGTTGCGCGACGAGCTGCGTCCAGGGGCCCGCCTGGTGGTGATCGGCGCTGGCTTTATCGGTGCCGAAGTCGCTTCCACCGCAGCGAAATTGGGCCTTGACGTCACGGTGGTCGAAGCGGCGCTCGCCCCGCTGGCCGGTCCTCTCGGTGTCCAACTTGGTGCCGCGGTGGCACGTCTGCACACCGAACACGGCACGCGGCTGCTGTGCGGGGCTCCCGTCGCGGGCCTGCTCGGCACCGATCGGGTGACCGGCATCGAGTTGGCCGACGGGCGGCGGATCGCGGCCGATGTCGTCCTGGTCGGGATCGGCGCCGTGCCCAACGTCGAATGGTTACGCGACAGCCCCGTCGAA
>DATJIX010000150.1:0-2446 GCA_035492865.1 Mycobacterium sp.
TCGAGCTTGTCGAGGTACTCCTTGAGCGCGTCGATCGGCTTGCGATATTCGTGTCCCGCTTCGGGGTGGCCGACGCCGATGCCCAACAGGAAACGACCCGGATACGCCTTGTCGATGCGGTGGAACGATTCGGCGACCGGGCCCGCGTCTGCCGTCCAGATGTTGACGATGCCCGTGGCGACCTGCAGCGTGGTGGTCTTCTCGAGGATGGGCTCCACCCATTCCAACTCGGCGGGCGGTGAGCCGCCCACCCACACGGCGCCGTAGCCCAGCGCCTCGATGTCCTTCGCTTGTTCCGGTGTTACTCCGCGTCCGAACGATCCGAAGCGGCCGAGATCGGGTTTTTGCGCAGCATCAGTCATGGTCCCGTCAACCTACGGCCGGGTGGCTGCTATTCCGAAGCCGCGGGAAGTTCGATCGGCGTTGGCAATTCCGGTGCCGGCGCGACCAACGGCAACAGCACGATGAACTTCGTGTGACCCGGCTCTGACTGCACTCGCAGATCGCCGTGGTGCTTCTCGACGACGATGCGGCGGGCCAGATCCAAGCCCAGTCCGGTGCCCTCGCCGAACGGTTTGGTGGTGAAGAACGGGTTGAAGATGTTCTCGATGATGTCCTTGGGAATGCCTGGACCGTCGTCGCAGATCTCGACACGAATCATCTCTTCGTTTTCGCGCAGGGTGCGCAAGGTCAGCGTGCCGTGGCCGTCCATCGCCTGGATGGCGTTGTCGATGATGTTCGTCCAGACCTGATTGAGATCGCCTGGGTAGCAGAGCAATTCGGGCAGCGAATGGTCGGTGTCCTTGATCAGCTTGACCGTGCCGTCCTTGCCGATCTTGTCGCCGAACATCATGATGGTGCTCTTGAGCAGGTCGTGGACGTCGGCGCTCTGATACTCCGCGCGGTCCATCTGCGAGTACTGCTTGGCGCCTGCCAGCAGAGCGGAGATCCGCTTACTGGCCTCTGCGATCTGGTTCATCAGCAGCTCGGTCTCGATGGTGTAGCGCAGCCAGCCGATGGCGCCCTGCAACGACGCCGTCGCATCGACCTCGTCGACCGACGCCGAAACTCGTTCGAGCCAAGCGGTGTCCAGACCGGCCTCGACGAATGTGGGCGCGTAGTCCCAGGCGCCAGTCAACCCGCGATCCTCGAGCCAATCGCCGATCTGCTCTTCCCGGTCCGACGCCTCGAGCGCGGTCAGCTCGACCGTCTTGTTCTTCGCGACCTGTTCGGCCACCTCGTCCTGGATGCTGACCAGCACGCGCAGCGCCTCGGGGCTGAACTTGCCGTCGGCGAGCATCGCCAGCTTGTGGCGCATGCCTGCCACCCGGTCGCGCAGGTCGGCTACCGCCCGCGCCGTGGCCGCGGCGGGGTTGTTCAGCTGGTGGGTGAGGCCCGCCGACAACTGGCCGAGCGCCAGCAGCTTCTCGCGCTGGCCGATGATCTGGCGCTGCCTCAGCCCGCCGACCATGTGTCCCTCGAGCAGATGCACCGCCATCGGGAACTGCGTCTTCATGAACGCGGCGAACGCTTCGGCGTCCAAGACGAAGAAGCGCGACGGCTTGGTCACCCGCACGGATGCTTCGTAGAGATGGTTCTCGCCAGGCACGTAAGCCGACCATGCTCCGCAGTACACGCCGCGCTGAGAGGTGCGACCAGTCTCGATGTCCACACCCGCCGAGCGCTTGGACATCACCACCTCACCGTCGAGCAGGACGTAGAAGCAGGTGGCCGGCTCGCCTTCGACGACCACGGGGCCCGGCTCGAAAGCCTGGATATGGCCGTTGGCGCACAACATCGCCAGCTGTTCGTCGCTGAGCGCCTCGAACAGGAACAACGTCCGCAGTTCGTCAGGCAGGCATTTTTCGCCCATGTTCGCTCTCCTAGGCCTCGGCCAAATACCGGTGCACCAACATCACCGCCATCGATCCTTCGCCGACGGCGGCGGCCACCCGTTTGGCTGACTCGGCACGCACATCCCCTGCAACAAACACACCGGGCACACTTGTTTCCAAGTGGTGCGGCGGACGGTCCAGCGTCCAGCCGCTGACGTCCTTGAGATCCGGGCCGGACAGGATGAATCCGTGGTCGTCCTTGGCCACCACGTCGAGCCAATCGGTGCGCGGCTCGGCGCCGATGAAGCAGCACAGCCGGTCCGCGTGCACGGTTTCCTTGACGCCACTCTGCTTGTTGACCAGCACGAGTTCGGTCAGGTGGTCGTCTTCGCCGATCGACTCCACCACTTCGGTGCAGGTTCGGACGTGGATGTTGTCGACCTTCTCGATCTGCTGGATCAGGTAGTAGGACATCGACGACTCGAGCGAAGGCCCACGCACCAGCAGGGTGACGGACTTGGCTGACTTCGACATGAACATCGCGGCCTGCCCGGCGGAGTTCGCGCCGCCGACGATGTAGACGTCCTCGCCTGCGCACTCATTGGAATCGG
>DATJIX010000151.1:0-9471 GCA_035492865.1 Mycobacterium sp.
GCCGGGTTCGTAGCTCGAGCGTGCCAGGCAGTCATCTATCGCCTGGCGGGCCAGGTCGATCGAGTACTCGCCCGGTTCGACGACGCGCCTGTTCTTGATGCCTGTCAGGCGCCCTAACGGGATACCGATTTCAGCCGTGCAGCCAGCGACAACCGCCTCGGTAGACACGACTTCCGAAGGCAGGTACGTGCCGATGCTTTCGATCACCGTGTTGCGGCTCTGCTTCGTGGCCGCCTCGTCGGGATTCGAGTCCCCAGCTGCAGTGAAAAATCCTGTGACCTCCCCAGATTCATCGCCCTGGTCGCCTGCAGTGTCACCCTCCTGGGTGAGTGCTGCGCTTTCGTCTGCGGCACTGCCGTATTGGACGGCCAGCTCGGCGATGGTGCCGCACACGAACACCGCTTCGGGTGTCAGCGGGATGCCCGCCGCTTTCGCCTTGACGGTGACATCCATGCTGTGGGTCGAGCAGCCGCCGAGTGCGAAGAAATCGTCATGAATGCCAACGTCTTCCACTTCGAGTACCTCGCACCAGATCCTGGCCAGGATCTTCTCGGCGGGTGTGCGTGGGGCGATGAGTTCGCGGTCCGGGGTAGGCGCAGCTCCGGTTGCTGCCACCAACGCTCGGCGATCCACCTTTCCGCTCGGCGTCTGTGGCAGCGCTTCGGTGAAGCGGAACACCGCGGGCACCATGGATGCGGGCAAATGATCGCGCAGGAAAAGGCGCAACTCGTTGGTGCTGGGCGCATCCTCGTTGCTCGCAACAAGATGGGCGACCAGCAGTGTGCTCCCGCGGTCGTCCTTGCCGGCCACCACGGCGTTCTCCCGGATTGCGGGGTGCTTGGCCAGCGCGGCCTCTACCTCGCCGAGCTCGATTCGTACGCCGCGAATCTTCACCTGATCGTCGCGGCGTCCGACGAACTCGATGTTGCCGTCGGGCAGATACCGCGCCAAGTCGCCGGTTCGGTACATCAGCTGCCCGTGTCCACCTGCGAACGGGTCGGGCAGGAACCTCGCGGTCGTTGCGTCGGGCCGGTTGAGGTATCCGCGTCCGACGCCTGCGCCGCCGATGAAGAGCTCGCCGACAACACCGACAGGCACGGGTTGCTGCTGCGCGTCCAGAAGGTAGGTGCGGACGTTGGCAATCGGCCGCCCGATCGGAACCGATGGACCCGGCGCGCCCCGCCTGCAATGAAAATAGGTGGTCGTGACGGCCGCCTCGGCGGGGCCGTACTCGTTCCACAGCTCCGCCTTCAGCTTGGCATGGAATCGCTGAGTGAGCTCGTAGGGCACTATGTCGCCACCGCACGACACGTGACGTAGTGCGGCACAATCTTTCACTGCGGGCTGAGCGAGGAATGACTGCAACAGAGTGGGTACGAAAAATGCTGCGGTGATTGACTTCTCAGCGATGCATCGGGCTACGTACTCTGCATCCTTGTGCCCGTCGGGTTTCGCGATGACAACCTCTGCACCCGCGATCAGTGGCCAGAAGATCTCCAGCACCGAAACGTCGAAGGTCACCGGGGTCTGGTGAAACACACGGTCGCCGACTGCGAGCCGGTCATTCTGCTGCATCCACAGCAGCCGGTTGCGGATACCGCCGTGGGTGTTCAGTGCGCCCTTTGGTGCACCGGTGGACCCTGATGTGTGAATCACATAGGCCAGGTTGTGGCCCGTGACGCCGACCGACGATGCCCTCGCGTGCGCGGACCGGGATGGCGACAGGGCGTCGAGGCATACCGTCTCGCCGGTGAACTCAGTCACGATGTCGAGATGGCGTTGGTGGGTGATGCAGACCGGCATCCCCGGCACATCGGACAAGATGGAGGCAATGCGATTTGCCGGCTGCGCAGGGTCGATGGGCATGAAGGCGCCCCCGGCCTTGAGCGCGGCGAGCAGAGCGATGACGAGATCCTCCGACCGGTCGAGCAGAATTGGAACGATTGTGTCCGGCCCCACGCCCATGGTCTGCAGCCGATGCGCGAGCGCGTCTGCGCGCCGGTCGAGCTCGCCGTAAGTCAGTTGATCCCTCTCGTAGGACACCGCCACTGCGGTCGGATTGCGTTGAGCCACTTGCGCGACCAACTCATGTAGGCATTCAGGAGCGTCGTAGCTGACCTGGGTCTGATTCCATGCCTCTTGTTGGCCGGACTCGTTGTCTGTGAGCAGCGGCAGCTCCGACAATCGCTTGCCGGGGTCGGCCACCACACCGCGGAGCAGTGTGATGAAGTGTCCGCACATTCGCTCGATCGTCGCGCGGTCGAAAAGGTCGGTGTTGTACTGGAAAGCGCCGATCAGCCGTCCGTCCACCTCGCCCATGAGCATCATCAGGTCACTCAACGCCCCACCCTGGCCGATGTGGACCGACGTGAGGTTCAACGATTTCCTGCCGGGCTCCGTAGAACTTTCCTCATCGCGGAAACGACGGATCTGCTCCCACGCGAAGGCGACTTGAAACAGAGGTGCATGACTCTGATCGCGGACCGGCTGTAGCCGCTCCACCAGCAGGCTGAACGGATAATCCTGGTGACGCAGCGCGCCCAGCACTGTCTGCTTGATGCGGCCCAGAAGTGTGGCGAATGTCGGCTCGCCGCGCAGATCGGCGCGCAACACCAACGGGTTGGCAACGTAGCCGACGAGCTCCTGGATCGCGGCAGTGTCTCGACAGGCGAACGGTGACCCGATGGGGAGGTCCTCTTGGCCGTTGTAGCGGTGCAGCAGAGAGGCGTACGCAGTGAGCAGCGTCATGTACGGCGTCGCGCCCGCGCGGCGGCCGACATCCTTGAGAGCAGCGGTGAGTTCAGCGTCGACGGTGAAGTGATGTACCGCGCCGCGATAGGTCTGCGCCTGCCGTCGCGGCCGGTCGGTCGGCAGGTCGGTGACTGGCAAGTTGCCCGAGAGCTGCTCTCGCCAGTACTCCCAAAGGCGCTCCCCGTACTCACCTTCCAGTGCGAGGTTCTGTCGGATGGCGTGATCGACGTAGCTGTCCGCACACGCGACGGGGGCTGCTGCGCCGAATTGCGCGGCGTACAGCAGGCGAAGCTCGTCGAGCAGAATATCGAGCGACCAGAAGTCGACTGCGATGTGATGTATGACCAGCACCAGCACGTGGTCAGCCGGCCCGTTCTTGAGCAGGGTGAATCGGAATACCGGGCCGGTTTCCAGATCGAACGGCCGGTTCGACTCCCGACGCAGCCATTCCTGAAGCCCGTACTGGTCTGGGTCCAGGTCGTGTCGAGCGATCGTCACCCCACTGTGTGGGTGCACTCGCTGCACCGGCTGCCCGTCGATGATGGGATAAGTGGTGCGCAGGATGGCATTCCGATCGACAAGTGCCTGGGCGGCGCGTTCCAGCGCAGGCACATCGAGTTCGCCGCTGATCCGACCTGCATACGTGATCATGTGTGCGGGGCTGCCGGGCGAGAGGTTTTCAAGAAGCCACAGTGAGCGCTGCCCGAAGGACAGCGGATGTACTGACGTCGAGGACTTCACTCGTTCCCGGAGCAGCCGTGACAGGAGCGCCCGTTTTTCATCGGCAGACAGCCCTGCGATGTCGACGTCACGACCAACGGTTTCAGTCATTATTAGCCTCACCAACTTTCAGAATTTCGCGGAGCAGGACATCGACTTCGTCGTCAGACGCTTCTCCCACCTGTACGAGCAGATCGCTCCACGGTGCATCGTGGAGATCACTTGTCTCCGCCGCCCAGTTGGCGGATGCCTCGCCATGGTCAGTCGGCGCAGTGCCGTTCGAGTTGAGTTGCTCCGATTCCGAGAGCGTCGTGGCGAGCCGGTTGGCCAGGCCGACGACGCTTGGTCCGTCCAGTAACTCGGCGAGAGGCACGACGATGCCGATCTCGCATTCGATTTGCGCGCGCAGTTCCGCCGCCATGAGAGAGTCGAGCCCGAAGCTGATCAGCGGCACGTCAGTGTCGACATGCGAGGGCATTATGTGGATCTGCGCCGCGACGCACTCGCAGAGATACGTGGTTAGAAGTCGTTTTCGCTCTTGATGGTTGGCACGGCGCAGGGCAGCGTCCAAGCGAACTTCTGGCGCCTTGACCTCTTCGGCCGTGGGCGCCGTATTGGCATCGGCCTCGGCAGCCAGATGATCGGCAACCATCTCAATAGTTGGATAGGTGTAGGCGAGTGTTGGCGAAATCTCGCGCCCAATCCACGTTTCCAGCGCCATCATCATTTGCATCGATCGCACCGAGTCAAGACCGTAATACGCGAATGGTTGAGTGATATCGATCTCGGTGGGTGTCAATCCGAGGTCTGCGGCCAGTTGCTCCACGAACCAGGCTTGGATTTCCTTCGCGCTGCGCCCGGGTTGTTCGAGAGGCTCCGCGGTTGACGCCGCGACCGGCGGCAGGTGTCCAACCTCCGGCGCCCGCCATTGTGCGAACGCCTCGAGCCTGCCGTCAATGAACTCCTGCTTGCAGGCGCGGCGGCGAATCTTGCCGCTCGATGTGGTGGGAATGCTCAGTACGTCCACCAAAAGTACCGCGTGCGGCCGGATTTGGTGGTCAGCGGTGATGGCGGCGCGGATCGCGGCAATGATCTTTTCAGCATCGGCATCCGCAATCTGTTGACGATCGACCTCCTGTACGACGACAAGCTGCTCGGGGCCGGACTCCAGGAAGACAGAAAAAGCCGCTCCACGGCCGTTCATCAAGCCCGAATGCGTTTCTTGCACCGTGAATTCGATGTCGGTGGGGTGGTAGTTGCGCCCGCGGATGATCACTACATCCTTGAGCCGGCCCGTGACGAACAGCTCCCCATCGGCGGCAAGGAACCCCAAGTCTCCCGTACGCAGGTAACGCCCACCATCCGCGTCGGAAGTTCGCGCCCTGAACGTCTCCTCCGTCTCGGCGGCCCTGCCCCAGTAGCCACGCGCCACATTCGGGCCGGCGATCCAGATCTCGCCAACCTCGTCAGGGGCGCACCGACTGCTAGTGACCGGGTCGACGATGATGATCTCCTGGCTATCACTAGCCGGCCCACAACCCACGATCGACGTGGCGCTCGGATGATCGGACGGCACCGACGTGACTCGGTTCTCGCGCAACGCCATTCTGTCAATGCGTCGCACGACCGGCGCCGCGTGGGGGTCCGTTTCGCCGGACACCAGCAGGGTGGCCTCGGCCAATCCGTACACCGGGCGAAATGCCTTCTCGCGGAAGCCTACCGCTCCGAAAGCGTCTGCGAATCGCGCAATCGTGGCTGCACGGACCGGTTCTGCACCACTGAGTGCGAAGGTCCAGGATGAGAGATCGAGACTGGCCCTTTCCTCGGCAGTACTGCGTTCAACGCAGAGGTCGTAGGCGAAGTTGGGGGCCACGCTCACGTTAGCGCGATTGCGTGAGATCGTCTCGAGCCACCGCATTGGGCGCTGAATGAAAGCCGATGGCGGCATGAGGAAGCCGGTCCCCCCGGTGTAAACCACTTCGAAGGTTGCGCCGATAAGACCCATGTCGTGATGGAGTGGTAGCCAACTCGCCAACCGCACCTCGTTGCCCTGCACCAACTTGTACATATCCTCGAGGTTGGCGAGCAGGTTTGCATGAGTCAGCTGGACGCCTTTCGGCGTGCCCGTCGATCCCGAAGTGTACTGAATAAATGCTGTTGCATCAGAAGCAATCTCAGGAAACGGCGGCTCTTCAGTGTTGTCGTATGCCACGTCAACGTCGACTGCACACCATTGAAGGAGACGTCCATCGGGCATCTCGTCGATGACAGGCTTTAGTTCACTCTGTACGGCGGCCGTGGTGAGCACGAAGCGAGTCTGGGCGTCCGCCATGATCGATGCGACCCGGGACATCAGCCGGCTATGGACCGGCGGATGCAGCGGTATCGCGATGGTTCCTGCGTAGAAGCATCCGAAAATGGCGGCGATGAAATCGAGGCCCGAGGGGCACAGGACCAAGGCAGTGCCCGCCGCCGTACCGCGGCGCCGCAACTCAGAACCGATCGCTCGCGCCCTATGGTCCAGCTGCCGATACGTGATGCGGGCAGATTCCTCTTCGCCATCGCGGCTGTAAGTGAACGCTGTCTTGTCTCCGTAGCGTCTCGTCGCTCGGCCTAGAGCTTCCCCCAAAGTTTTTGGCGCTGTGAGCCATTCCTGCGTCTGCATATCCCTCTAACTCGATCTAGTGGTGGTGGTTGACGTCCGCGTCACTTGGCTGGGCGCGTGCCAGGTCGTTCCCAGCACGTCTGTGTCGGGCACGCCGCTATGACTCACAGCGCGCAGTCTTCGATTTGAAGCCAGTTGGCCGACAACGGAATTTGGTGTCGAATCGGAACGTCCCACTTTGCATAGAACGCCTATGGACACGTTCATCGTTGTATGACAAATGTCACCGAGCGGCGCAAAATTTGCGCGGGCCGGCTCGTCCTCTTCGCCTCTGAAGATTTTCCGTGCCACCACGTTCCCCCGTCGCAGTGCACCTGGTTCGAGATCGCCGTTGCCCTCTTCGTCTTTCGCGCTGACAGGGAAGGAGCGCGCCCTCATCGAGGTCTACTCCGACCTTCGCTGGTTAGCTCTGCCGGACGCGCGGTGATCGGCCGTTGGGGCGTAGTGATCTTTCTGCGTTGGCCTGTGAGCGCACGCAGGATCATCACAGGGTGGAGTAACCGCGCCGGAGAGTCGACCATCCCGGCAACCCTCAGGAACTGTTCGGTGACCGCCGGATCGGATTCAGCTGCGGTTAGCAGGCGCTCCAGGTAAGCGTTTGCCAGTCGCATCGTGAGTGGTCGCGGGCCGGTTACACTCGGCAGGCTCAGATCCGACGACACCGCGGTCCGCCAGGCGGCACCGACAACCTTTGCAGCCGAATGGAAGTATCGACGCGGCAGTCGCGACCGACCCCGCCGCAGACAGTCCCTGAGCGTGACGGCCTCTAACGCTGCGATGGTCATCCCTTGGCCGTAAACGGGGTTGAAACTGCAAAAGGCGTCCCCGACTACCACGAACCCCTCTGGAATTCGGCGCATCTTGTCGTATCGGCGCCACCGGTTCGACGGCACCCGATGCTTGCTCACCTTCCCGATGGGCTTCGCCGCGCGAAGGACATCCAGCACGTCGGGCGGGGCGATGTCCTCGATGAATGAGAGAAGCGCGGTGCAGTGCTCGGCCGGCTGGTCTTGCCCGGTCGACCCGACCGATAGACCCCATCGGCCCCCCTCAGTCTCCAGCAGGGCGAACCCGCTCGAATGACCAGGCTCTGGGAAGACACCCGCGACGTCGACGGGCATAGCGCCGTCCGGAATTTGAAACCACTGACTTGTGTATGTGAGCCGAATCGTCAACTCATCCTCGAGGGGTCTTCCATAACCGAGCTGTTCGAGGAGCACCGGAGTCCGCGACCCGCGACCGGTCGCATCGATAACAAGGTCTGCCGCAAGTGTTGGCGTCTCGCCGGCGGCGCGGTCGGCGACGACAGCGCCGGTTACACGCCCGCGGTCTCTGGTCGAGGTCAACGCAACGATCTCGTGGCGCTCGAGAATTCTGACGTTCGCGATTGCACGAACCCGTCGACGGATCACATCGTCCAAGAGTGGACGGCTCGGACGATAGTCGCGCAACGGACGGCGCATGCGCCCCTGCCTGCTCAGCTGGCGCGTTCCTATCCGAATATCCCGCCTGGACAGATCCCCGTCATCCCACCTGGGCACACCGGCCTCATCGAGCTCGTCGAGCAGACCCGGGAACAGCTCCTCCAGGATCTCGGCGCCACGGGCCAGCAAGACGTGGGCATGGCTGGCTTGCGGCACACCCTTGCGCATCTCGGGACCCACAGGCAGTGCGTCGCGCTCCACTACGGCGACGGTGTCGTAGAAGTCGGAGAGTACTCGGGCAGCAAGCAATCCACTGATGCTCGCTCCCAACACCAATGCACTCGTCATAACGCTGCTAACGCACGGCACACGCAAAGTGGTTCGGTCGCTGCGCCGAGAGTGAGATTTGTTACCTGTGCGCGTATTCCCCGGCCGACGGCGGACAGCGCATGTGTGGAGGATATGAGCGTCTGCACGCATCTCGACGCCATCAGAGCCGGTGCATCTCTCGCGCCATACAGGCGTCTTGCATGAAATGCTCAGTATGCCTGGGGATGTGGCGCCCACGGGTGTGCGTTGTCCGCCGCGGCACCATTGTGCTGATCAAGGCGAGGCAGCTAACCCATTGGCTCCGAAGCGCTCTCGGACCGCGAGCAGCCATCGATACCCGGGAATCGGATCTTGGCATACCGATCGTTATGTTATCCACGGCAGGATGAACGATGCCTGCGTCTAGATTATTCTCCTGCCCACCGGTGGGCCTCCATCCAGTCAGCGCAACACATTCGATTTCGGCACTGAACCTCTCGCAGCGCACCACCCCATGCGATGTCATGTCGACTGTTCAACCGGCCTACCAGCCACAAAGAATACGCGCTACCGATCTGATGCCCGGAAGGTATCGCGGCGCGTCCAACTAGGTATTGGACCGGCTTCGACACTCTGTGGAAGCGTGGTCGTTGCAATCGATTTCGAGAGGTAGATGAGGGGAAACCCATTCTGGACCGATTGTTATATTAATCACCTGGTCGCCGACAATGCCGGCACCGCAACCCAATCTGAGGAACCCATGATCGCCACCGAAACTGTCGACATCCGAATCGACAATCGGGTGCTTTACGCCACCCTCGATGCGCCGCCGCTCAATCTGATCGGGCCAGAAATAGTCCGCGATCTGGTCAACCTGGTGCTTTACCTGGAAGCGCACGACGACATCTCAGTCGTCCTGTTCCGGAGCGCCAACCCCGAGTTCTTCAGTGCACATGTTGATATGTACCGCGCATCCGAACTGGGCGCGGAGATCTCCCGCCTGGAGCCCGGCGCACCGTTGGGCGCGCTCTACCGCCGCATCAGTACCCTCAACCAGGTGTCCATCGCGGCGATCTCGGGCCGTGTCCGTGGCGCGGGAAGCGAGTTCATTCTGGCTTGCGATATGCGGTTCGCCGACGAACGCGCCGTTTTCGGCCAGCCAGAGGTCGGTGTGGGAGCGGTGCCCGGTGCCGGGGCGCTGCAACACCTGACCCGACTGATGGGTCGCGGCCGCGCACTTGAAGCCCTCATCGGCGCAGACGACTTCACCGCCGACCTCGCCGCACAGTACGGCTGGATCAACAGGGTAATTCCGGCAGAAAAGCTGCAGGACTTCACATCTGCTCTTGCTCAACGCATCTCACGATTCCCGACGACAGGCATCGCGGACGCCAAGCAACGCGTCAACGCCATTACCCTGCCCGATGTCCAGGCTCTCCTGGAGGACACCCAACTATTCGTGGCCGGACTCAACCGCCCGGAGACCAGCACCAGGATCCGCCAGCTGTTCAACGCCGGCATGCAGACCGACGGACCGCTGGAGGCAGCATTCGGTGCCCGCCTTGACGACCTTCCGCCTGCCAACTGAATGCACGAGATTCA
>DATJIX010000152.1:0-7069 GCA_035492865.1 Mycobacterium sp.
AGGGTGGCCCGGTTCAGCGCCCGCAGCGACAGCGTCAATTGGGCAGCGCGGACTCGAACAGCTGCTGCAGCGCGATCCAGTGCCGCTCGGCGGCGGCCTCGTCGTAGGGCGGGTTGTCCGGCACCGCGAACCCGTGTGCGGCGGGATAGAACTCGACCGTATGCGTGACGCCTGCCGCGGTCAGCGCCTTGTCCAGCGTCTCGGCCTGCTCAGCGGTGAACGACCCGTCGTTCTCGGCGCCCGCGACGTAGACGGTCGCCTTCATCTGGTCGGCGAGCAGATGCGGGCTGGCGGCATCGTCGGTGACCAGGCCGCCGCCGTGGAACGACCCCGCGGCCACCACCCGGTCGGGCACCCGGCCGGCGACGATCACCGACGTCCGACCGCCCATGCAGTACCCGCAGACCCCGAACGCGTCGCCCTTGACCTCGGGCCGCGACGCCAGGAAGTCGAAGAAGGCGGTCGCGTCGGAGGCGATCATGTCGGGCGTGACGCTGCCGACCATCGTCATCAGGCGCTTGCGCTGCTCGGGGTCGCCGAACACGGTTTCCATGTCGAAGGGCTCCCAGTCGCCCTGCCGGTAGTACACGTCGGGCAGCAGCACCGCGTGCCCGTAGCCGGCCAGCCTGGCCGCCATCTCCTGGAATGTCGGCCGGACACCGCCGGCGTCCGGATACATCACGACCGCCGACCATGGGCCGGTGCCGTTGGGGGTGTGCAGGGTCACGGGACAGGTGCCGTCGGGAGTGGTGACGGTGGCAGAGATACTCGGCATGGCATCCGTTGTACTCGTCGGCGCTCGACGTAAGCTGACCGACGTGCCCATCGCCACGCCGTACGAGGATCTGCTCCGGCTGGTGCTCGACCGCGGCACCCCGAAAGCGGACCGCACCGGCACCGGCACCCGCAGTGTGTTCGGCCACCAGATGCGCTACGACCTCACGGCCGGTTTCCCGCTGATCACCACCAAGAAAGTGCACACCAAATCGGTGATCTACGAGTTGCTGTGGTTCCTGCGCGGCGACTCCAACGTGAAGTGGCTGCAGGACCGCGGCGTTTCGATTTGGGACGAATGGGCTTCGGAGACAGGCGATCTGGGCCCGGTCTACGGTGTGCAGTGGCGGTCGTGGCCCACGCCGTCTGGCGAGCACATCGACCAGATCAGCGCGGCCCTCGAGATGCTGAAGACCAATCCGGACTCGCGCCGCAACATCGTGTCGGCCTGGAACGTCGGCGAGATCCCGCAGATGGCGTTGCCGCCCTGCCACGCGTTCTTCCAGTTCTATGTCGCCGACGGACGGTTGTCCTGCCAGCTCTATCAGCGCAGCGCCGACCTGTTTCTCGGTGTCCCGTTCAACATCGCCAGCTACGCGCTGCTGACGCACATGATGGCCGCCCAGGCCGGCCTCGAGGTGGGGGACTTCATCTGGACCGGCGGCGACTGCCACATCTACGACAACCACGTCGAGCAGGTCACCGAGCAACTGTCCCGTGACCCGCGGCCGTATCCGGAACTCGTTCTGGCGCCGCGTGATTCGATCTTCGACTACAGCTTCGAAGACATCGCAATCGTCAACTACGACCCGCATCCGGCGATCAAGGCGCCCGTCGCGGTATGAGCCCTGCTTGCAGGGCCGAACATCGATGATGACGCTTGGCCTGATCTGGGCCCAGTCGACCTCTGGTGTCATCGGCCGCGACGGTGGCATTCCGTGGCGGCTGCCCGAGGACCAGGCGCGGTTCAAGGAGCTGACCATGGGCCACACGGTGGTGATGGGCCGGCTGACGTGGGAGTCGCTGCCACCCAAGGTGCGGCCGCTGCCGGGCCGCCGCAACCTCGTCGTCACCAGGCAAGCCGATTACACCGCTGATGGCGCACAGGTCGTCGATTCGCTCGATGACGCGCTCGCTGAGGACGAGGCGTGGGTGATCGGGGGCGAGCAGATCTACACGCTTGCGCTGCCGATCGCGACGCGGTGCGAGGTCACCGAGGTCGAGGTGGACCTGCCACGCCAGGAGGCCGACGCCGTGGCGCCGGTGCTGGACGAAACCTGGGCCGGGACCACAGGGGAGTGGCTCACCAGCAGCTCGGGCCTGCGGTACCGGTACCACAGCTATCAGCGGGTGCCGGACCGCTAATCGGCTTGTCGGTGCTGTGCTGCACGATGGCGGGGTGCCGACAACACTGACGGCTGCCCAAGCACGCCGTATCGCGGTCGCCGCGCAGGGCTTCGCGGAGCCGAAGCCGCGGGGTCCGGTCACCCGCGCACACCTGCGGCGGCTCATCTCGCGCATCCAGGTGCTGCAGTTGGATTCGGTGTCGGTGGCCGTGCGCGCCCACTATGCGCCGGTGTTCAGCAGACTCGGGCCCTACGACCGCGACGTACTCGATCGCGCCGCCTGGCGCCACTCGGCGCGTTCGCCGCGGCTGCTGGTCGAATACTGGGCGCACGAGGCAGCACTGATGGCGGTCGACGACTGGCCGCTGCTGCGCTGGCGCATGCGCGAGTACACCGGCGGCCGGTGGGGCAAGGAGATCGTCAAGAAGAACGCGAAGCTGGTCGACGAGGTGGTCGCCGCGGTCGCCGAGCTCGGGCCGTCGACCGCGGGGCAGATCGAGGCACACCTGGGTGCCGAACAACGCGGCAGGAAGGGCCCGTGGTGGGACCGCAGCGAGACCAAGTGGGTGACCGAGGCGCTGTTCGCGGCCGGGGTGTTGACGACGGAGACCCGGGTCGGCTTCGCCCGTCACTATGACCTCGTCGAGAACGTGCTGCCGCCGCAGGTGGTGGCCCGCAAGATCGACGACGAGGAAGCGGTTCGCGAGCTGATGCTGCGTGCTGCCACCGCGCTCGGTGTCGGCACTGAGACCGACATTCGGGACTACTTCCGGGTGTCCCCGAAACTGGCCAAGCCCGCGATTGCCAAGCTCGTGGCCGACGGTGAATTGGAACCGGTAGAGGTGGCCGGCTGGTCGGCGCCGGCGTATCTGCGTGCGGGCCAGACCATCCCGCGACGCGATCGGGGCACGGCGCTGCTATGCCCGTTCGACCCGTTGATCTTCTTCAGGCCAAGGGTCGAGCGGCTATTCGATTACCACTACCGCATCGAAATCTATGTGCCGGCTCCGAAGCGCCAATTCGGTTACTACGTATGGCCTTTCATGCTCGACGGGCATCTTGTCGGACGTGTCGACCTCAAGGCCGAACGCACCAGCGACGCACTGCACGTCGTCGGGGCGTTCACCGAGCCCGGTCAGCACCCCGCGCGGGTCGCTGACGCGTTGGCCGCCGAATTGCGCACCATGGCTTCGTGGCTGGGCCTTTCCGCGGTCACCGTGGGGAAGAAGGGTGATCTGACGGCCCACTTGTCGCGGGCTCTGGGCTGATGCCTTCGCCGGGCACAGCGGGCTAATCGCCCAAATCGGGTACTCCACGGCCGCGCACCTTGTTGACGATGAACACCGCAGTTCCGAGGCACAGCCACACGATGCCGCCGATCTTGGCCAGCGAGTCCGCGTTGAACAGCACGTACCAGATGATCAGGAAACCGAGCGTCGGCACGACCAGGTGCAGCAGGTAGTTCTTCGACTTCTTGCGGCCGATGTAGTACCAGACGACCGAGACGTGCAGCAGGCAGAAGGCAAACAGCGCACCGAAATTCACCAGCGATGAGATCAACGCGATCTGGCCGACGAAGAACAGCACCAGCACCAGGCTGATCGCGCTGACCACGAGGATCGCGGCCATGGGCACCTGACGCGCGCTGACCTTGGACAAGAAGCTCGGCAGTTGGCGGACACGGCTCATCGAGTACAACAGCCGGCTGGTCGCCGCCTGCGCTGCCATCGCGTTGGCGAACCCGACGGCGAGCACGTTGACGACGAAGAACGCGTTCATCCAGCCGGTGCTGGACGCCGCCTCGACCAGCTTGAAGAACGCATTGCCTGCCTCGTCGTCGCTGAACGACTCGCGCCCACCCGCAAGCAGGCTGGCCAGCCACGTCTGACCGATGAACAGGAACGCCACGATGAACAGCGCACCGACCATCGCTCGGCCCGCCGGGTTCTTCTCGCCGGTCGACTCCTCGGCAAGCGTCGAAATACCGTCGAAGCCAAGGAAACTCAGCACCGCGATCGACAGCGCCGCCGCGATCAGTGGCGCACTGACGGTTTCGGGGTTCCAGATCGGCGTGGTGCTCCAGTGCACGTTGGGCAGCGAGTCGCCGTTGATGGCGCGCACGGCGATGACGACGAAGATGGCCAGGAAGACCAGTTCGAGGGCCAGGAACAAGCGATTGGCCATCTTCAACGAGTCAACGCCGAGCAGATTGATCACGGTGTTGACCACCACGAAGACGATCGCCCACATCCACCGCGGCGTGCCGGGGAACAAGCCGATCATCGATTCCGCAGCCAACACGTACAGCAGCGTCGGCACCAGCAGGTAGTCCAACAGGATCGCCCAGCCGGCGAAAAAGCCTGCGCCGGGATGGATTCCGCGGCCGACATAGGCGAAAACCGAACCGGCCAGCGGGAACGACTTGGCCATCTGCGCGTATGCCAGGGCCGTGAACACCATCGCGATCAGGCCGATGAGGTAGACCAGCGGCACCATGCCTGCGGCACTGTTGTAGACGACGCCGAAGATGGTCCACGGCGCGATCGGCACCATGAACACCAGCCCGTAGACGAGCAGGTCGACTGTCGCGACCGAACGGTGCAATTCCTGCTTGTAGCCGAAGGATTCGAGCGTGCGCTGACCGGCCATGAACGTCCTATCGGTGGTTGGGGGGTGGGCTAGATACGGGCCACGGCGTCGTGGCTGGCGAGGAAGGCGCCGACGACTCCGCGGAATTCCTCGGGCTTCTCGAGATGTGAGCAGTGACTGGTATCGGGGAACACGTGGCTCACCGCGCCGGCGATGTGCTCGGCGTAGGGCTGCCACGCGGCGGGGGTGGCCTCGTCGAACTCACCGGCGATGACCAGCGTCGGTGCGGTGATCTGCGGCAGCCGGTCGATGATGGTCCATCCACGCAGGGTGCCGAGCACATAGAACTCGTTGGGACCGTTCATCGTGTAGTAGACCGTCGGCTCGGCCTCCATCTGGGTGATGGTGTCGATCAGGTCCTGCGGCATCGGATCGACCCGGCACAGGTGGCGGAGGTAGAACTCGTTTGTCGCCGCCAGGTACTCCGGGTCGGTGACGGTGTCGGCCTCCTCGTGACGGGTCAAGGCGGCCTGAGTTTCCGGCGGCAGTTGCGCGCGCAACTCCGCGCAGCCGGCCATCCACAGCTCCATCGACGCGGGCGAATTGCAGATCGCCAGCGAGGCCAGTCCGGACGGTTGCCGCACCGCGATCTCCGCGCCGAGCATGCCGCCCCACGACTGGCCGAGCAGGTGATATTCCTCGATGCCCAGTGCTTCGCGAACCGTGTGGAACTCCTCGACGAACAACTCGGGCGTCCAGAACTCGGCGGGCGCGTCGGGCAGATGGGTGCTGTTGCCGCAGCCGATCTGGTCGTAGTGAATGACCGTCCGCCCGGTTTCGGCCGCGAGTTCGGCGATGTTGTTCACGTAGTTGTGCGCCATTCCCGGGCCGCCATGCAGGACAAACAGGGGGAGGGCGCCGGTGCGGGCGTCGTCGGGCGCAGTGATCCGCACCCAGGTTTCGTGGCCACGGAACGGCACCAGCCTGGTCGTCGAAGTCATGGCGCTCAGCATGAACCCGTAAAGGTCTCATGACAAGACCATTGAGCAAGATTTAACATTTGGGCATGGCGCACAACGGAGCACCCGCAACGCCGGGGCTGCTCCAACAGCAGCTAGACACCTCATCCCGGGTGGACGAGATCACCGATCGGCTGATCACCGCGATCGCGATCGGTGAATATCTGCCCGGGGCGCGGCTGCCGGTCGAACGCGACCTCGCCGCGTCGCTGGGGGCCGGCCGCATGACCGTGCGGGCAGCGCTGGCGCGGCTCGTCGAGCGGGGCCTGCTGGAAACCCGCCGCGGCCGTGGTGGCGGATCGTATGTGCTCGACCAGTGGCCCGAGTCGTCGACCGACGTGGTGGGCCGCACGTTACGGGCGCGGCTCGACGACCTACGCGACCGCTGCGATGCGATCTGCCGGTTGCAGGGCACCGTCTGCCGGGCCGCCGCGGAGTCCCGCTCCACACACGACGTGGCTGTCCTGAACGCCAGGTTCGACGCGTACCGAACCGCCGAGAGCGGCCTCGGCGCGCAGCAGGCCGACAGCCAGTTTCATCTCGCGATCATGGACGCCGCACACAACGAGGTGCTCAAGCAGCTGTTGCTCGACCTCAAGGCGACGGTGAGCATCGGTTCCCCCGCGCACCTGTGGGGTGAGCCATCGACCATGCGCGGCATGGAATTACGGGCGCTGCGCGAACACGAGCAGTTGGTGCAGGCGATCGCCGACGGCCGCGGCGACGACGCCGACGAGTTGGCGCGCCATCACGGCGAGATCGACTTCGAGCTCATCACCACCGCGATGCGCCGGGCCGGCGTGCTCATCGACTGACTTCCTTTTCGTTCTGGAAATCGGGTGGCCGGTCGTCGCCACGTGCGAACGACAGGCTGGCGCTTTGCAGAACCACCACGACGGTGCAGACAAGCACCAGCACCTTCGCTTGACCGGCTCCGATGTGAGCACCGGCCTGCAGCCGCCCCAGCATCGCCGTTCGCCAAACCGCATACGCGACCAGCGCGAGGCTGGCGTAGGGAAGGTAGGTCAACGCCGTCGATACGACTCTTGCCAGCACAGAGCCGACATGCCCGGGGGTGCCGGTGGCGCGCCGCCATCGGAAACCGGCCAGCCACAGCGCCAGGCAGAGCGTGAACACCGTCGGTATCAGCCACGTCATCACGTTGTGTGCAAAGTTCCACAGTGACGTGCTGCTGTCGGTCCACCCGGGTGACAACGTTTCGTGTGGTCCGCTCTGCTGGTCGGGCGGATTCGCCAACGACAACGCCAGCTCGTTGAGGCTGGCGACGATGAACGTCACCACGACCGGAGGCGCGAGCACGGCGACGATGAATCGGAAGTG
>DATJIX010000153.1:0-9035 GCA_035492865.1 Mycobacterium sp.
CGCGCGTTCGGAAACGTCTTGTTGCCGTTGGCATACGCCCAGCCGGCATGGTCGAAATGCAGATGGGTGAACGCCACCACGTCGATGTCCTCGGGGCGGCGTCCAAGCCCGTCGAGCACGTCGAGCAGCGAACCGGAGTCAACACGGAAGATCGCGAAATCCCGTGCCATCGCGCCCATTCCGGCGTCGATCAGCAGGGTCGCGCCGTCACGCTCGACGAGCAGACCACCCGCGCTCATCACCAGGTCACCGGTCGCGGTGCACAGCTCCGGCCGTGCCGACCAGTAGCCGCTGGGAATGTCGGGAAAGAACGTGGCGGGTCGCATGGTGAGTTTTCCGTCCACCACGTAGGTGGCGGCCACGTCGTCAAACGTCAAGCACCGCACCGCCGCCGGGTCGCCAGGCTGGCCGATCAAGCTCATGCGGCGATGCTTCCGCCGCCGTCGACACGGATGATCTGACCCGTGATGTAGCCGGCGTCCTCGTCGAGCAGGGCGCAGATCGCATGTGCAATCTCTCGCGGCGTACCGACCCGACGCAGCGGGATCTTCTCCAACAGCAGCCCCTCCCGCTCCGATCCCATCGGGCTGCGCTCCCGGAACATCTCGGTTTCGACGGGTCCCGGAGCCACCGCGTTGACCGTGATGCCGGTCTCCGCGAGCTCGCCCGCCCAGATCCGGGTCGCCGCTTCCAGTGCGGCCTTCGACGCGGCGTACGGGGTGCGCTCTGCTACACCGAGCGTCGTCAAGCTCGAGACGTTGACGATGCGGCCCCAGCCTGCCGCCCGCATTCCTGGCAGCACCGCTTGAACCACCTGAACGGCCGCACGCACATTCAGGTCGTAGGTGGTGAACAGATCGTTGAGGTCGATCGAGCCGATGCGGGCGAACCGGGCAAGGCCTGCGTTGTTGACCACGGCATCGATCTTCCCGCTTGCGACGATCTTGTTCAGCACTTCGGCGGTGGCCGTGCAGTCGGCCAGGTCCACCTCGAAGAACTCACCGGGAAAATCGTCAGGGCGGGTGCGCGCGAGGCCGACAGGCGTGTGTCCGGCGGCGGCCAGCCGGTCGGCGACCGCCCGGCCGATGCCTTTGGACGCTCCGGTGATCAGTACTCGTCTCGGCGACATGATGGTCCTCCTCGTGTGGTCGCTCATTACAACAACGGTCTGGAAGGACTAATTTGCATATCAGTATTGATATATAGGTATGCCGTCGAAGCATGCCCGGGAGGACCAATGTCGACCTTGCTGCAGCTGAAGTCGTTCGTGACCGTCGTCGAGCAGGGCGGTTTCACCGCGGCAAGCAGGCGGCTGGGGTTGTCGCAGCCCGCGGTCAGCCGGGCGGTGGCCACGCTCGAGAAGGAGTTGGGCCTGCCGCTGCTGGTCCGCGGCCGCGACGGCCTCACGCTCACCGAAGCCGGATCGCTTGCCCTGGCGCACGCCCGTGAGGCGGTGCGGCACTTGACGTTGATGAGCACGGAACTCGCCGCGCTGGCGGGTGAGGTGACCGGGACGTTGAGCCTGGCAAGCCTGCCGAGTGTCACCGGCACTCTCGTCGCTCCGCACTTGCGCACCTTCGCCCAACGCCATCCGGCGGTCACCATCCGCCTGCTCGAAGGCAGTGAGCAGGAGGTGCGCGACTGGCTGGATCAAGGCGCCGCCGAAGCCGGCGTGGTCAGCCTGCCCATCAAGGGCCTGGCCGTCGCGGTCCTCGGGGATCAGGACATGGTCGCGGCCCTCCCGTCCGGCAGTCGGCTCGCCGACTGGGACGAGGTGAGCTACGCGGAATTGGCCAAGGAGCCGTTCATCCGCTCGACCGGTGGCTGCTCGGAGGTGTACATGCCTGCCGCGCGGCGGGCCGGCGTCGAGTTCGACGTCGCCTTCGAGGCGCGCGAGATGTCCGCGGTGCTCGAGATCGTCCGTGCCGGACTCGGCGTCAGCATCGTGCCGAGCGCCGGGCTCCCAGACTTGCCCGACGATGTGGTCGTGCGCCCGCTGGTGCCCAAGACCGTGCGGCGGTTGGGTATCGCCATCTCGGCCAGCGCGTCCGCGCCCGCACGGGCGTTCCTCGAGCAGATCGCTGCGCTCGATCTCCGCTGAGTGGTAGAACGTGTTCTAGTTCTGCCGTTCTCGAAGGGAGAAGGAATGGGTCTGCGCGTCGTGCAATGGGCCACCGGAGGCGTCGGCGTCGCCGCCATCAAGGGCGTGCTCGAGCATCCCGACCTCGAACTCGTCGGCTGCTGGGTGCACTCGGAGGGCAAGGCGGGCAAGGACGTCGGTGACATCGTCGGCATCGAACCGCTGGGCATCACCGCCACCAACAGCGTCGACGAGATCCTGGCCCTTGATGCCGACGCCGTGGTGTATGCGCCGCTGCTGCCCAATCCCGACGAGGTCGCGGCGCTGCTGCGGTCAGGCAAGAACGTCGTGACACCGGTCGGCTGGGTCTATCCGAGCGAGCGGCAGGGTGCTGCGCTTCGGGAGGCGGCCCTGGAGGGCAGCGCGACGCTGCACGGCACGGGTATCGCGCCGGGCGGCATCAGCGAGAAGTTCCCGCTGATGTTCTCGATCATGTCGACCGGTGTGACATTCGTTCGCGCCGAGGAGTTTTCGGATCTGCGCACCTACGAGGCCCCCGATGTGGTGCGCCATGTGATGGGCTTCGGCGAAGTTCCTGAGAAGGCGCTGTCGGGGCCGATGCAGAAGCTGCTCGACGGTGGATTCATCCAGTCGGTCCGGATGTGTGTGGACAAGCTGGGTTTCAACGCCGACCCCAAGGTCCGATCCACGCAGGAGATCGCGGTGGCGACGGCACCGATCGATTCGCCGATCGGTGTCATCGAGCCCGGCCAGGTGGCTGGCCGGAAGTTCCACTGGGAGGCCCTCGTTGACGGCGAGCCCGTTGTCCGCGTGACGGTCAACTGGCTGATGGGAGAGGAAAACCTCGACCCTGCATGGAATTTCGGCCCCGAAGGGCAGCGCTACGAGGTGGAGGTCCGCGGGAACCCGGACATCACGGTGAGCATCAAGGGTTTCCAGTCCGACATCGGTGGTGAGGGGCCGGAGTACGGCGTCGTCGGCACGGCCGCGCACTGCGTGAACTCGATTCCTGCGGTGTGCGCGGCCGAACCGGGCATCGCGACGTACCTCGACCTCCCGCTGATCAGCGGCAAGGCAGCGCCTGCGCTCAGCTAGCGCGTCACGGTCAACCAGTGATTTGTGTGCGTTGTGGAGCGCTGAGCGCAACAAAACGCACACAGATCGCTTCTACTGGAGGTCCTTGACCCCCTGCTCAACGAACGCGCCGTTCAGATCGCCGATCTTCGATATCAGGTCGTTGATTGCGGCGACGAAGGCCGTTGACTCCTGCTCCCAGCGGGCGGCGTCGCGCGGGGCGTCGACCGTGTATTGCGCTGTGAACGGTCCCAAATGGTCTCGGCTGAACGCGCCGACGACCTCGCTGAACTGGATTCCGACTTGCTGCATACCGGAACTGCCCGCCATCAGAAGCAGGTTGAGGCCGGCAAGGAATTCGCCCTGTTGCCTGCTGAGTTCGGTGATCTGTGGACGGGCGGAGTCGATTGAGCCGCGCGCCTGGAGCACGCCGACCATGTTGCCGAGCTGCTGCGTGAAGCCGAACAGGGCGACGGAGAAGTCGCTGTAGACCTTCTGCCTGTCTTGCCGGACGGCTTGCGCCACGGCCAGACTTTCGCTTCTGTTCGACTGGTTGATGCTGACGTAGACGGCGCTGCCCGCCGCAACGAAACTCGAGATCACCGCCGCGGCCACCGCGGTGATCAAGGCGGATCGGGCGCTGCGAGTGGCGACCTCGAGTTCGTGTCGCGTGGTGGGTTCCGGTTCGGACTTGTCGTCGGCTGCAGGCTCGGCCACCGGCTCGGCCGGTGGTTGCGGCTCGGGAGCCGGCTCTGGTTTCGCGCCCATCGGGGTGATCATCTCACCCCTACTGATCAGCGCGGGACGATTCCGCCGTCGAGCGTGATGACCTTGTTGGTCAGATAACCGTTGCGCAGCATGGCAATCGCCATGTCGGCCATCTCGTCGGGTCGACCCACGCGGCCCACCGGAATCGGAACCGGGGGAGTGCCGGTCTCCAGGTCCGCAGGAAACATCTTCGTCGCGCCGACCAGTGCGGGCGCCAGGCTGTTGACGGTGACACCGTCGCCGGCCACGCGCGGCGCGAGGAAATGCGTGAGGCCGTTCAGGCCCGCCTTGCTGGTCGCGTAGTGGGCTCCGACGACGCCGCCGGTGAAGGCGGCAACCGACGATATGAACAGGATGCGGCCGAACTTTCGCTCGATCATGCCAGGCAGGACCTGCTGGGCAAGCAGGAACGGGGCGGTCAGATTGACCGCGAGTGTGGCATTCCACGACTCGAGATCGATTTCCCGCCAACCCTTTACGTCCGCGGTGCCGGCGTTTGCCACCAGAATGTCGACCTCGCCCAACTCGCTGACCGCCCGCTCGACAAGCCGGGCGGGCGCGGTCGGATCGGTCAGATCCGCTGCCGCGGTGACGGCCCGCCTGCCGAGGTCACGGGCATAGCTTGCCGCCTCCTCGGCGTCGTCGCTGTGGCGACCGTAGGTCAGGAACAGGTCGACGCCCTCTTCGGCCAGGCGGCCCGCGATGGCCTTGCCGATACCGCCGGATGCCCCGGTGAGGAGCGCGACCCGACCCTTCAGTTCATCCGTCACGGCTTCACCAAGATCCGGATCGGGTTGCCCTCCTGGCGTTCCAGCTTCTCGATGCCGACCCTGACGTCTTCGAGGGCGACGACGTCACTGATCGAGCGCGACAGGTCAAGGCGCCCAAGGGACACCAGCGTGGCAAGGGTTTCGATGTCGACGTTCTGGTAGCCGAGGTGGCCCAGCACGTGCTTCTGCGTGAGTCCGAACATACTGGTGGGACCAACGCTCGGAGACTCGGCGCTCATCCCTACCCCGACAAGCCGCCCGCCAACTGTGATGCAGTCGAGCGCCTGCTCGAATGTCGACTTGAGGCCGACGGCGTCGAACGCGACGTCCAGCATCCGGCCACCGGTGATTTCGGCGATCTTGTCGCGCAGCCCGGGATCGGCCGCATCCAGCGCGTGATCGGCGCCCAGCTCGAGCGCGCGGTCCAATACGGCCGGTTTGATGTCGATGGCCAGCACCGGCGCGGCGCCGACCAGCCGCGCCAGTTGCACGATGTGCGTGCCGACCCCGCCGACGCCCCACACGCCGACGGACTCCCCGATGCCCACCTTTCCGGTGCGCACCACCGCGCCGAAGGGCGTCGACACCGCGTCGGCAAGGATGGCGGCCTGCTCCAGCGATACGTTGTCGGGAACCCGGGTCAACCCGACGGCCTGGGCGACGGTGTACTCGGCCCACGCGCCGTCGTACGCGAACGCCATCAGCTGGATCCGCAGGCAGTTGGCGATGTCGCCGCGCCTGCAATTCGGGCACGCGGTACACGGCCGGCCTGCCGCGACGATCACCCGGTCGCCCTCCGACCAGCCGGTGACGCCGGGACCGAGCTTGGCGATCGTGCCCGACGCCTCATGGCCCTGTGTCACCACCGGCCGCTGCGCAGGGAAGGTGCCGTTGATCAGGCTCAGATCGGAATGGCAGATGCCGCAGAAGGCGACCTTGACGAGCACCTCACCGGGACCCGGCTCGGGTATCGGAACATCTTCCACCGCAAGGGTTTTGGAGTCAGCATAGAACCGCTCGGCCCGCATGGTGTCAACCATTCCGTCACGCTACCATCGGGCCATGTGCCGGTTGTTCGGTCTTCACGCCGACAAACGCGTGATCACGGCGACGTTCTGGCTGCTCGATGCGCCCGACAATCTCGTCGAGCAGAGCAAACGCAATCCCGACGGCACCGGGCTCGGGGTGTTCGGCGCCGACGGCAACCCGGTGGTCGACAAGCAACCGATGGCCGCGTGGCAGGACCGCGCGTTCGCGACCGAGGCGCACGAGTTGACGGGGACGACATTCATCGCCCACGTCCGCTATTCGTCAAGCGCCGCGCTGGAAGTGCGCAACACCCACCCGTTTCTGCAGGACGGCAGGATCTTCGCGCACAACGGTGTTGTCGAGGCGCTGGACGTGCTCGACGCGCGGCTGGCCTCGCTCGGCGTGGGCGATCTGGTGCACGGCGAGACGGATTCCGAACGGATCTTCGCGCTGATCACCGCCGGCATCCGGCGACACGACGATGATGTCGGCGCGGGCATCGTCGACGCGGTCGGCTGGCTCGCCGAAAGTGTGCCGATCTTCGCGGTCAACATCCTGCTGAGCACCGCGACCGACATGTGGGCGCTTCGCTATCCGGAGACCCACGAGCTCTATCTGCTCGACCGTCGCGACGTCGACGACAGGCGGCTGCGGATGCGCAGTCATCGCATCAGCGCCCACTCCGACGAGCTGAGCTCCGATGCCTCGGTGCTTTTCGCCAGTGAACCCATGGACGACGACGACTGGCAGCTGCTCGCGCCGGGGGAGTTGGTGCACGTCGACTCCGATCTGCGGATCAACCGACGCGTCGCGTTCCCCGATCCGCCCAAACATCAACTGCGCCAGGATGACTTGACCGCGAAGGCCGCTGCGTCGCAGCACGGCTCGTTTGGGTGATCAGGGAATCCGGTAGAACGGGTTCGGCAGCAGATAGGTCCGCTCTGAGAAACCGCCGTCGAGGTCCGACGGCTGGTCGCCGACATTGGCGATGATGGTGTAGCCCTGCTGCTCGATCTTTCCACGCTGCGGCGCTTTGAAGTCTGCAGCCGAAACATAATGGGCGCCAGCGGGTTCCATGATCAGCTGAGTGTAACCGGTGTAGCCCACCGCCTGTAGGTTGCGCTCAGTCGCGGTGCGCTGCGTCTCGTCGCGGCCGGTGATGAAGAAGATCGCCGCACCGCGGTCCCGCGCGGTGTTGTAAATGTCCATCGTCGGCTGGAGGACGGTCGACTGTGCCCGCTGGTCCCAGGCGATCAAGCCACACGGCCCTTGCGGTAACCTGTCACAGCCTCCGGTGAAGATGCGGCCGAAGTCGTTGGCCTTGAGCCCTTCCCAGTTCGACAGCGCGGTCTCATCGATGTCGAACACCGCCGCGGGCCGGTCCACCCGCGGCGCCTCCTCGTTGATCCACGCGATCGCCGGGTCGGCCGCGATCTGAAGGTCGGTCAGGTACGCACCGCTGTTGTAATAGTCGGTCGCCGCGAACTTCAGATCGCCGATGTTGGCAGGCTGCACGGGCGGCGGGATGATCGGCGCCGGTGGTGCGGGCGGCTCGGCGAGGGCGGTGGGCGCAAACCCGATAAGCGCGCCGATGACCAGTGCGACGACAGTGCGCATGACTGGACCCTAGCGGCGGCCTGGCACACTCGCTGCCGTGGCGACGAAACGAGCGTTGGTGCTGGCCGGTGGGGGACTCGCGGGCATTGCGTGGGAGACGGGCATTCTGCGGGGCATCGCGGACGGATCACCTGCGACTGCCAAGGCGCTGCTCGACGTCGACGTCCTGGTCGGCACGTCGGCAGGATCGGCGGTCGCCGCTCAACTGGGCAGCGGGCTGGGACTGGACGCACTGTTCGAGCGCCAGACCGCCGAGTCGTCTGCCGAGCTCAACCCGACCGTCGGCATCGACGAGATCACCGAGCTGTTCGTCGCCGCGATGCTGACGCCGAACACGACCAAAGCACAGAAGCTTCAGAAGATCGGTGCTGTGGCGCTGTCGACGAAGACCGTCACCGAAGCGGTGCGCCGCGACGTGATCGCGCAGCGGCTGCCGTCGCACGACTGGCCAGAGCGGGCGCTGCGGATCTCGGCCATCGACACCGCCACCGGCGAGCTGATCGCGTTCGACAAGGATTCCGGTGTCGGCCTGGTCGATGCCGTCGCCGCCAGTTGCGCGGTGCCGGGTGTCTGGCCGCCGGTGACGATCGGCGAGCGCCGCTACATGGACGGCGGCGTGGGCAGCACCGTCAACATGGAGCTGGCGAACGACTGCGGCGTTGCGGTGGTGCTGGTGCCGTCGGGTCGAGAGGCCCCTTCGCCGTTCGGCGACAGCGGAGCGGGGGAAGTCGACGGGTTCGCAGGGGCGACGTTCGGTGTGTTCGCCGACGACGAGTCGCTCACAGCCTTCGGCCCCAACCCGCTCGACCCTGCGTGCCGGAAACCGTCCGCAGTGGCCGGTCGTGAGCAGGGCAGGCGCGTTGCGGCGGCGGTCGCCGAGTTCCTGGGCGCCTGATCAGCTTTCCTGCGTTGACTTTTCGAGCTTGTCGAGCATGAGGGCGGCCAGCTCGCGGCCAATGTCGATGACCTCGGCAGCACGGTGGAACTCCAGGCTGCGGCACGCGGTCCGCGGCACCTCGACCAACACATCGGGCGGATAGGCAGCGAGGGTGTGACGCGCCAGCGCGGCCTGAGCGATGTCGATGGTGCGGTTCATCACCTCGAAGCTGCCGAGCCTCGGCAGCGGCTCTTCCCTGGACACGTCGACGAGTTCGTCGGCGCTGCCCGGCTCGTCGACCATGCTGCCCGTGCGCTCGAATAATGCGGTGGTGCTGCGCCACATCCGGCTCAACCACTCCGTCGTCGCCCTCGGTTCGGTATCGGTCGGCTCGTAGCGGCCGCCCGCCTCGCTGCCCGCCAAACTGACTGCGATGGTGAGGTCCGCGTTGACCGCGGCGATCGGCGCCATCGGCAGCGGGTCGAGGATGCCACCGTCGGCGAGCAGGCGGCCATCGAAGACGTGTGGCGTGATCACGCCGGGGATCGCGATCGACGCCCGGATCGCCGCGTCGACCGGACCACGTTGCAGCCAAACGGATTTCCCTGAGATCAGATCTGTCGAGACGGCGGTGTAAGGGATGGGCAGCTCTTCGATAGTCACCTCACCGAGAATGTCGCGGACCGCGTCCAGGATCTTCTCGGCCCGCAGCACGCCTGCCGCGGTGATCGACGGGTCCAGCAGTCGTAGCACCGCGCGCTGTGTCAATGATTTGGCCCAGTCCGCGAATTCGTCGAGC
>DATJIX010000154.1:0-2001 GCA_035492865.1 Mycobacterium sp.
TCGACGGAGTCGAATTCCAGCACGACGGTCTGCGTGCCGTGCCACTGACCTTCCAGCACCTCGGGTTTCGCATCGAAGGACAGCAGCTTCGAGCCGGCCATCGCCTTGCTGGCCAACTTGCCGTACTCGGCCATACCGGCCGGGTCCTTCACGTCCTCGGTGATGATGATGTAACCCTTGGGCATCGAGACTCCTTGACTTTCAGTCGATTTCGCTGATGGCTTGCTCGGGGCAGTTGGCGATCGCATCTTTGGCCCCATCTTCGAGGCCGGCAGGCACCTCGGATGGGTCAGCGACGGCGTATCCGTCGTCGTGCATGTGGAACACCTCGGGGCACAGCGTCAGGCACATACCGTGGCCGCGGCAGCGGTCCTCGTCGACGGTGACTTTCATGCTGGATCGAACTCCAAATGCAGCTCGGTGAGACCACGCAGAATGTAGGTCGGAATGTATTGGTAGTTGCGGTTTTCCGCAGACCCGTGATGCGCCTCGCTGATGCGGATGTCGGAGGTGCGATCCAGCAGCCGCTCGAGCCCGACGCGGGTCTCGGCGCGCGCCAGCGGTGCGCCGGGGCAGCTGTGAATGCCACGGCCGAAGGCCAGGTGCTGACGGGCGTTCTTGCGTTCTGGGTCGAAGCTGTCCGGATCCTCGAAGCGCCGCGGGTCGCGGTTGGCGGCCCCGTTGATCACCATCACCGTGCAGCCTGCGGCGATGGCCTCCTCGCCGATTGTCGTTGGCACGCGCGACAATCGGAAGTCGCCCTTGACTGGACTCTCGATGCGCAGGCACTCCTCGATGAAATTCGGCAGCAGACTGCGGTCGCTACGAAGCTTGCGCTGGATGTCCGGCCGATCACCCATCACCTTCAGCGCCGTCGAAAGCAGACGCACGGTGGTCTCCTGCCCCGCGGAGAAAACGTTTGTCGCCACCCGGACGACGTCACCGACCTCCGGCATGGTCCCGTCCGGGAAGGCCGCCGTCGCAAGCCCGGTCAGCACATCGTCGCGGGGTTCTGCCCGGCGGTCCTCGACGTACGTCGCGAAGATGTCATACAGGTACTCCAGCGGCGTCTTGTTCAGCGACTTCTCGGCGTTGCCGAGCCCGCCGCCGTGGGTGCCGCGCGCGAGGCGTTCGAGCAACTCGGGGCGATCCTCGTTGGGCACTCCCAACAGGTCGGCGATGACGCGAAGCGTGAACGGGCCCGCGAACCCGCCGATGAACTCGCCTTCGCCCGGCGCCAGGAAATCGTCGAGGATGTCGTCGGCGAGCTGCCACATCGCGTCCTCGTTCTCCTTGAGGCGCTTGGGTGTGATCAGCCGCATCAGCAGGGCGCGGTGGTTGGTGTGCGTCGGCGGGTCGAGGGTGGGCAGCTGGTCGCTGAACGGAATCTCGTCGCGATGCTTGACGATCAGATCGGTGACATCGTCACCCTCCAGCGGCACCGGAAACCCCGGGAACGGGCCCGTCACCGAGATGCAGGACGAGAACGTGTCCGCGTCGTTGTAGACGTCGACGGCCTCCTGCCAGCCCGTCACCATCGTCACGCCGTAGTGGTCCTCGCGGCTGACCGGGCACTTATTGCGAAGCGCCTCGTAGAACCGGTACGGATCGTCGGTCAGACGCCCGTCCCGGAAGAAGTCGACCGAGGTGAGGTCCTCCGTCATGCACCCTCCGTTTCGACGATCTCAAGCAGCGAGAACGTGATTCTCATTCTTGGGTATTAGATTTCCACAGTGCGCCGTCGGCGTCAACGAGGGGGCCGTGCAACCGCTCAGCACCGCGGTCCGATCACTGGATCGGCTCGTCGCCGAGCACCGTCGTTCGCAGCATTTCCCGTGGTGAATCCGGGTCGTAGGGCGACGCCCGGTGCAGCACACCGCGGTTGTCCCAGATGACGGTGTCGCCGACGGACCAGGTGTGGCTGTACACCCGGTCCGCCGTGGTCGCCCGGTCGAGCAACTCGGCCAGCAGTGCCCTGCCCTGGTCCTGGTCCATGCCGAC
>DATJIX010000155.1:0-5151 GCA_035492865.1 Mycobacterium sp.
GAAGGCGACGGTCTCGCGGGGTCGGCCACTGTTGCGCCGGGCGACGGAAGCGTCGAGGTAGCGGTCAGAGTCGACCGGCCCGCGCCGGGAGAGCAGCGCCCCGCGCGCGCGAACGGAGTGCCGTTCGTGTTCACCGTCGCCGAGCCCGGCTGGACGATGTACATGATCAGCCACTTTCACTACGACCCGGTCTGGTGGAACACGCAGGCGGCCTACACCAGCGTGTGGAGCGAGGACCCGCCCGGGCGCGCCCGTCAGACCAATGGCTTCGAACTGGTGCGCGCGCACCTCGAGATGGCGCGCCGCGAACCGGAGTACAAGTTCGTGCTGGCCGAGGTCGACTACCTCAAGCCGTTCTGGGACATGCATCCCGAAGACCGCGACGACCTGCGCCGCTTCCTCGCCGACGGCCGGGTCGAGGTGATGGGCGGCGCCTACAACGAGCCGAACACCAACCTCACCAGCGCCGAGACAACGATCCGAAACTTCGTGTACGGCATGGGTTTTCAGCGAGACATCATGGGCGCCGAGCCTGCCACGGCCTGGCAGCTGGACGTCTTCGGCCACGATCCGCAGTTTCCGGGGATGGCTGCCGATGCCGGACTGACGTCGAGTTCCTGGGCCCGCGGCCCGCACCACCAGTGGGGGCCTGTCGCCGGCGGCGGTGATCCCCGGCGCATGCAGTTCTCCAGCGAGTTCGAGTGGATCGCGCCGTCGGGGCGCGGGCTGCTGACGCACTACATGCCCGCGCACTACTCGGCAGGCTGGTGGATGGACTCGTCGGCGACGCTGGCCGAGGCCGAGCAGGCGACCTACGAATTGTTCGCGACGCTGAAGACGGTCGCACTGACCCGCAATGTGCTGCTACCGGTGGGCACCGACTACACACCGCCGAACAAATGGGTCACGGAAATCCACAGGGACTGGAACGCGCGGTACACCTGGCCGCGGTTCGTGTGCGCGGTGCCGCGCGAATTCTTCACCGCTGTACGGGCCGAACTCGCCGAGCGTGGTGTGGCCGCGTCGCCGCAGACCCGAGACATGAACCCGATCTACACCGGCTGCCACGTGTCGTACATCGACACCAAGCAGGCCAACAGGGCCGCCGAGGACGCCGTGCTGGACGCCGAACGGTTCGCGGTGTTCGCCGGTCTGCTCGGCAGGGCGACGTATCCGCAGGCGGCCCTGTCCAAGGCATGGGTGCAACTGGCCTACGGTGCGCACCACGACGCGATCACCGGATCGGAATCCGATCAGGTCTATCTCGACCTGCTCACCGGATGGCGGGACGCGTGGGAACTCGGCACCACCGCGCGCGACAACGCGCTGCGGCTGTTGTCCAGCGCGGTCGACGGCTCGGTTGTGGTGTGGAATGCGTTGGCGCACAAGCGGTCCGATGTAGTGACCGCCCGGCTGTCCCGCCCGCTGGGTGCGGGAGCGCGGGTGTTCGACTCCGACGGTGCCGAACTGCCTGCTCAGGTAGAGCACGGCGGCCGGTCCGTCAGCTGGCTGGCCCGCGATGTGCCATCGCTCGGCTGGCAGTCCTACCGATTGGCGGCCGCGAAATCGGACGAGGGCTGGGAACCGTTCGACGGTAACCACATTGCCAACGAGCACTACCGGCTGACGGTGGATCCGACGCGCGGCGGCGGGGTCAGTTCGCTGATCGAGGGTGACCGCGAGTTGATCGCGCCGGGCAGTGTCGGCAACGAGTTGGCCGTCTACGACGAGTATCCGGCGCATCCGCAAGCAGGCGAAGGGCCCTGGCATCTGCTGCCAAAGGGGCCGGTGGTCACCTCGTCGGCGTCGGTGGCTTCGGTGCAGGCCTACCGCGGGTCGCTGGGTGAGCGGTTGGTGATTCGCGGCCGCATCGGTGAAGTGTTGCGCTACACGCAGATCGTGACGCTGTGGCGGAACCTGGCCCGCGTGGACTGCAGCACCACCGTCGACGAGTTCACCGGCGCCGACCGGTTGTTGCGGTTGCGCTGGCCGTGTCCGGTGCCGGGAGCCATGCCGGTGAGTGAGGTCGGCGACGCGGTGATCGGGCGCGGCTTCGGCTTGATGCACGACCGCGGCGCCGACGAGGCCGTCGACTCGGCACAGCATCCGTGGACGTTGGACAACCCCGCCTTCGGGTGGTTCGGGCTGACGTCCGCGGCGCGCATTCGGGTCGGCAATGCGGTGCGCGCGGTGTCGGTCGCCGAAGTGGTTTCGCCGACCGAGTCGGCGTCGGCGTCGTTGGCGCGTGAGCTGATGGTGGCGCTCGTGCGCGCAGGCGTCACCGCCACCTGCAGCAGCGCGGACAGGCAGCGGTACGGCGACCTGTCCGTCGACTCCAACCTGCCCGACGCACGCATCGCGCTCGGCGGGCCGGATCAAAACGACTTCACCGCAGCACTTCTCGCAGAGGCTGACCACGTCTACGCCGAGGAACTGAAACGACAGCTGGACACCAGCGGGACGGCACGGGTATGGGTGCCTGCTGTCTCGCCGCTGGTTGACCAGTGGGTGCCAGGGGCCGACCTGCGTGGTGTGCGCGCGTTGCCGGTGCTGATCGTCGCGGGCACGGACCTCGAGGAGGCCGTCGGCTCCGTTGTCGAAGATCTCGCCGACTTCGAGATCGCCGTCGACCAGGCGGCGCCCGCGGAGATGGGGCCGTTTGAATCGCGCACCGTCGCGGTGCTGAACCGCGGCGTGCCGGGTTTCGCGGTCGAGTCCGACGGCACGCTGCACATGTCGTTGATGCGGTCGTGCACCGGCTGGCCGTCCGGCACCTGGATCGACCCGCCGCGACGTACCGCGCCCGACGGGTCCAACTTCCAGCTACAGCACTGGACGCACACCTTCGAGTACGCATTGGTCACCGGCGATGGAGACTGGCGGCAAGCGAACATCCCGGCGCGCAGTGCCGAATTCTCGCGCCCCTTGATCGCGGTTTCCGAAAACACCAGAACGGCAGGAGGATTGCCCGGATGGGGTTCGCTGTTGGAGATCGAGCCCGCGGGCAGGGTCGCGCTCGGCGCGCTGAAAGCCGCGGGTAATCCGCTGGCCTCGGGCAGCGGCCAGCACGTCGACCCCGCCGAGGGAGTCGCGATCCGGCTCGTCGAAACATGCGGCACCGGTACCGATGTCGTGGTCCGGTCCGGCCTGCGGCGTATTTCCGCGGCCTCGCGCGTCGACCTGCTCGAGCAACCCCGGGTACAGGGTTTCGCGTCGGACGGGATAACGCTGCACGGCTTTGAGATCGCGACGGTGTTGACGCGGCTCAATATGCCGGAGGTGCTCGAGGCGGACCATGCGGAGCTCGGACCCGAGACGGAAGCGGCGCAGCCGTTGTACGCACGGTACTGGCTGCACAATCGCGGGCCCGCCGCCCTCGGTGGCTTGCCGGCGGTCGCCCATCTACACCCGCAACAGGTAACCGTGGAGCCGAATTCAGAAGTCGCGCTTCGGCTTACCGTGGCCAGCGACAGCAGCGATGCGGCGCTGCACGGCAGGGTGCGGCTGGTGTGTCCGGACGGCTGGCGCGCCGACCCGCCCGCGCTGCCGTTCGTCCTGCCGCCCGGTGAGCACCTGGAGACCGACGTTGCGCTGACGATGCCGGCCGATGTGTCGCCTGGGCTGTATCCCGTGCGCGCCGAACTTGACGTGACGGGAAGCGACGCGGCATCGATGCCTGCGTCGTGGCGTCAGGTGGTCGAGGACGTATGTGTGGTGGCGGTCGGCGCCGCGGACCAGGACGTGCTTCGACTGGTCAGCGACCCCGATCCGGTGGAGCTGTCGGCCGGTGAGACCGGCCGGTTGGCGGTGATCGTCGGCACTGACGCGCACGCCGACCTCGCCGTCGAGGCGCATCTGATCAGTCCGTGGGGGACATGGGAGTGGATGGGACCTGCGGCCGTCGGCCGCGAACTGCCAGCCGGGGGGACGGTCGAGCTCGCGTTCGACGTCGCGCCGCCGCGATGGGTGCAACCCGGCGAGTGGTGGGCACTGATTCGGGTCGGCTGCGCGGGCCGGTTGGTCTACTCGCCCGCCGTGAAGGTGACGGTGCGATGAGCGTCGCGGCAACCGTTGGGGGCGTTCCGGTTTCGGTCGAGGAGGTCGATGCTCGGGAGGACCGGTTGCGCGGTTCGCGCCTCGCGTCATCGCTGCCGCGTCGCGGCACCAGTGAAGGCAGGCAGCTGCGCCGTTGGCTGACGCAACTGCTGGTGACCGAGCGGGTGGCCGCGAGCGAGGCGGCCGCTCGAGGGCTGACCGTCGATGGCGCACCGGATGAGGACGAACTACTGCCTGACACGACGGCCCGACTCGAGATCGGCAGCATCGCGGGCTCGGTGCTGTCCGACCCGCTGGCTCGCGCGCTGTTCGTCAGCGTCACCGCAGGCGTCGACGTCACCGATGCGCAGGTACACGACTACCGCGACCGCAACCCGCGGCGCTTCGGCGGCACCGCCGAGATCGCCGACCACCTCCGTGGTGCCGCCCGGCGCCGCGCGTTCCGGCTGTGGCTGGACGGCCGTTGCGCCGAATTGGTCGAACTTGCACCGGGTTACGAGCATCCAGGCGATCCGCGTCAACCCGACAACACCCACAGGCATTGATGGACCTCACGCTTGCACTCGACATCGGCGGCACGAAGATCGCGGCCGGTCTCGTCGACCCGGACGGCGCGTTGGTGCACCAGGCCAAGCTGCCGACGCCGGACGGCGACGCCGAAGGCGTGTGGACCGTGGTCGATACTTTGGTCACCGAGGCGCTCGCCGAGGCAGGCGGACGGGTTCGTGGCGTCGGGATCTCATCGGCAGGCCCGATCGACCTGCCGACGGGAACCGTAAGTCCCATCAATATCGTTGAGTGGCAACGGTTTCCGATCGTCGAACGGGTTATGGCGCTGGCAGGGGCGCCGGTGCGGCTCGGTGGCGACGGGTTGTGTATGGCGATGGGGGAGCGGTGGCGTGGCGCGGGGCGGGGCGCCCAGTTCCTGCTCGGCATGGTGGTGTCGACCGGTGTCGGCGGCGGGCTCGTCATCGACGGCGCCCCCTATGACGGGCGCACCGGCAACGCCGGGCACGTCGGCCACGTCGTCGTGGACCCGGACGGCCGGCTGTGCTCGTGCGGTGGACACGGCTGCGTCGAGACGGTCGCCGCGGG
>DATJIX010000156.1:0-53792 GCA_035492865.1 Mycobacterium sp.
GCACCCGCGGAACCGGTCCGTCGGCGGACCGTCGAAAATCGCCAAGAGGCGGTTCCTCGGCGTGCTGTCCACGGTGTCCAAGGCTTTTTCATTGGGCATCCCGCCGGTTTCGTGGATGCCACGCAGATACTCCTCGACCACTCGATCCTTACTCGAAAAGTGTTGGTAGAGAGTGCGTTTGGAGGCCTTCGCGTGCTCGGCCAATCGTTCGACACCCGTCACGTGGATGCCGTCACGGTAGAACAACGTTCGCGCGGCGGCCAAGATCCGGTCGCGCGCGGTGCCTTCACCATTCACTGGATCCACTGTACACCGATCGGTGTTGTTATTTTCCCAGTTCAAGATACTCGGAATACCGATCGGTTTCCTTGGGTTGCGTCAGGTGACCGGCCCGATATAGCGAGTGAGGAAGGCAATGCGATGACCGATAAGACCGACCTGTTTCTGGTGATGGGTGCGACCGGCAAGACAGGAGCACACACCGTCAAGCTGCTGCGTGACGAAGGCCTGCGCGTGCGCGCGTTCGTCCACAGCCTGGACGGCCGTGCAGCCCAGTTGGAGGCACTGGGCGCGGAAGTGGTCCAGGGCGACGTGTCGGATTTCCACTCCGTGAGTGCAGCGACCGTCGGAGTGACGGCGGCCTACTTCACGTATCCGATCAGCGAGGGACTTATCGAGGCTACGACGAATTTCGCGCAGGCCGCCGGCGAGGCAGGCGTACATGCCGTGGTGAACATGTCGCAGATTTCCGCGCGCCGAGAGGCCAAGAGCAATGCCGCACGCCAGCATTGGATCGCCGAGCGGCTGCTCGACCGCACGGCGATGGTCACCACCCATCTACGACCGACCTTCTTCATGGAATGGCAGACCGGCTTCTGGGTCCGCCGCGGCGACGAGGGCCTGTTCCGGCTGCCGTTCGCCGATGTTCGGCACGCCCCGATTGCGGCGGTGGATCAAGCCAGAGTCATCACAGCCATCCTGCAGAACCCCGACCCCCATGACCGACAGGTCTATCCACTGGTCGGCGTCGAAGAACTCAACTGGTACGAGATTGCCGCGAAGGTCCAAGACACGCTGGGCATCCCGGTTCAGTACACGCCGATCGACATCCCTGCTTTCGCAGCGGGATTGCGCGACGCCGGCGGATCCGACCATTTCGTGCAGCACATCAGCAGCGTGGCGCAGGATTACCGCGACGGGGTTTTCTCCGGGATGAACAACCTCGTCGAAGCGATCGGTGGTGTTCCGCCGATCACCGTGGAGGAGTTCGTCGCATCCGTCCGCCGCGATTTCGACACCGACGGGCCGTACGGGATCACCGACGCACGACTGCGGGCGGCGTGAGCGCGCAACTCACCTAGGCCGTCGCGGCCGCCTCCTCGCACGGTCCGTTGCACGAGAACCGGCGCCGGTAGTCCGTCGGCGTCACGCCGATGATCCTGCGGAAGTGGTGGCGCAACAGGGTGGCCGTGCCGAAACCTGATCGATCGGCGATCCTGTCGATGTCGAGATCGGACTCTTCGAGCAGCCTTCGTGCGTAGAGCACCCGCTGGTCGGTCACCCACTGCATCGGGGTGCGGCCCGTCTCCTCGACGAACCGGCGGGCGAAGGTGCGCGCCGACATGTGCGCACGGGTGGCCAACGTCGCGACCGTATGCGGCTTGTCGAGATTGGTGAGGATCCAATCCAGATGCGGCGCAAACCCTTCCGAACATCGCACCGGAATGGGTTGGTCGATGTACTGGCGCTGCCCGCCGTCGCGCTGCGGCGGCACCACCATTCTGCGCGCGATCTTGTTGGTGACCTCGCTCCCCAGCTCGCGGCGCACCAGGTGCAGGCAGGCGTCGATGCCCGCCGCCGTGCCCGCGCTGGTGATCAGGTTGCCGTCGTCGACGAACAACACATTGCGGTCGACCTTGGCGGTCGGATACATGCTGGCCAGTTCGTCGGCGTGCATCCAGTGGGTGGTGCACGGCCTTCCGTCCAGTAGCCCGGCGGCGCCAGCCACGAACGCACCCGAGCACACCGTCAAGATGATCGAGCCCGAGTCGGCCGCCTTCCGCACCGCGTCGAGCGCGTCCGGCAGATACCCGCCGTACTGACTGCTGATCGCCGGGATCGCGACGAGGTCGGCACCCACGAGCTCGTCGAGCCCGTGGTCGGGGGTAATGGTGGCGCCGACGGAGGTCCGCAATGACTTGCCCGGCTCCGGGCCGCACACCTTGAAATCGAAGTTCGGCACACCGTCGGCCGACCGGTCGATGCCGAAGACCTCGCAGATCACCCCGAACTCAAAAATCGCTAGACCATCCATCACCAGCGTGGATACGCTCTTAAGTGCCATGGCAGCATTTTATCGCAAGGTGTCCTTCCTGCCACTGTTGGCGGGATATTTATCAGCGGAGTATTACTGCCATGACCACTGCACTCGCACTTCTGATTCTGATCGCCCCGTTCGCGGTGGCAGCGGCGCTCAGCTGGGCCGCCCATCGCTCTGACTCGATTCGTATCCGTTTCGACCAGTTCCGTTGGTCCGCCCCGATGATGGGCCGACTGTTCGAGGACGACCGCGACGGCTTCCGCATCGCACATGACGTCGACGCGATCCGCTCGCGGTTTGAGAAGCAGCCGTTCTGGCCCGCCTCAGGCGCCATGGGCGAGCGTCGCTAGGAACGACTCGACCGCCTCTCGGTAGATCTGCGGCGCATCGTCGTGGATCAGGTGACCGGCTCCGGGCACGTGCACATACGTTGTCCGGTAGCCGGTTTCCTGCATTTTGCGCATCTGTCCCGGCGGTGTCACAGAGTTGCCCGCTTCGAGGAGCAGCGTCGGCACCCGCACCGCCTCCCATTGCGCCCAATAGTCACGGGTGCCCCATTCGGCGGCGATGTCGATCCATGCCTTGGGCTGCCCGTGTAGCCGCCAGCCGGTTGCGGTCCGGTCGAAGGCCTCCAGGAAGTACTGACCGGCGACAGGACCGAACTCGTCGTAAACCTGTTGCGCTGTGCCGAATTCGGCAGGCAGCGCATGCACCCATGGCTCCCACGGCCCGGTGGTGCGGCCCCGGAAATCCGGTGCCATGTCCTCAACCACCAACGCGCTGACCAGATCCGGCCGATCAGCGGCCAGACACCAGGAATGCAGCGCACCCATCGAGTGGCCGACCATGACGGCGGGTCTGCCCAGTGCGGCGACGGCGTCGCCGAGATCGGATACGAACCGCTCGGTGCTGATCGGATGGGAATCGGCGACGTCGCGGCCGCGGTGCCAGGGTGCGTCATAGGTGTAGACCTCACCGAGCGCGGTCAGCCAGGGGAGCTGGCGCGACCAGGTGCTGCCCCGCCCCATCAGCCCATGCACCAGCACCAGCGGATTGCCGTCGCCGCCGCGGGGCATCAGCGGGTCGGGGGCCATGGCAGCGCACGGTAGCCTAACCAGATGCCCGTGGTGAAGATCAACGCAATCGAGGTCCCGCCCGACGCCGGCCCGGAGCTGGAGAAGCGGTTCGCACACCGTGCACACGCCGTCGACAACCAGCCCGGTTTCCTCGGGTTCCAGCTGCTGCGCCCGATCAAGGGCGAGGACCGCTACTTCGTGGTCACGCAGTGGGAGTCCGAAGAGGCATTCCAGGCATGGGCGACGGGCCCCGCCATCGAAGCGCACAAGGGGCAGGCCGCCAATCCCGTGGCGACGGGAGCGTCCCTGCTGGAGTTCGAGGTTGTCCTGGACGTTGCGGGCGCTAGTAAATAAGGCCGGGTGTAGCGCGCGCGCCGCGGCCACACTGGGGGTCGCGGTGGCGCTCGTCGTCGCGCTGGCGTGCGGCTGCACTACCAAGAGCGCGACGCCCGCACCGGTCGCGGACACCACCTATGGCGCACCGATCGAAATAAACACCCCCCAGGGTCTGCGGGCCAAGCAGACCATCGACATGCTCAATTCCGAGTGGCCGATCGGCACCGTCGGGGTGCGCACCATGGCCGCGCCCGACCAAGTCAACGGCGTCACCTCGCTGATGGGCAATCTCTGGCTGGATCGGCCGATCACCGTCACCGGCATCGAGATCGGCGCGGGCCAGGCGAAGCTGCACACGCTCACGTCCTACGGCGCTGCCCAGGACATCGACTTGCGCACCAACACTGAGGGTTTCGTCGACCGGTTCGCGGTGACGTTGCAACCGCCGAAGATCACCGACTGGCGCGATATCGACGCGGTACTTTCGAAGACGGGTGCGCGCTACTCGTATCAAGTCGCGAAGGTCGACAACGGTCAGTGCTCACCGATCGCGGGCACCAACACGGATTTGTCGCTGCCACTGGCGTCGATCTTCAAACTGTATGTGCTGCTTGCGGTTGCAGATGCCGTGAAGGCCGGCACCCTGCACTGGACCGACCAGGTCACGATCACCGACGAAGCCAAGAAGGTCGGCTCGGCCACTCTCGACGAGCTGCCGTCGGGAACGCAGGTGTCGGTGCGCAAGGCTGCCCAGGAGATGATTTCGGCCAGCGACAACATGGCGACCGACCTGCTGATCGAGCGGGTGACCCCCGGTGCCGTCGAGCGTGCCCTTGTCGCCGCGGGCCACCACGATCCGGCCAGCATGACGCCGTTCCCCACCATGCACGAACTGTTCTCGATCGGCTGGGGGAAACCGGACCTGCGCGAGCAATGGAAGGAAGGCACTCCCCAGATTCGCGCGCAACTGCTCCAGCAGACGAAATCGCGCCCCTACGAACCGGATCCGACGCGCACCACCTCGCCCGCGTCAGCCTACGGTGCCGAGTGGTACGGAAGCGCCGCCGACATCTGCCGGGTGCATGCCGCGTTGCAGTCCGCCGCGGTCGGTGCGGCGGCGCCGGTGAAGGACATCCTGTCCCATGTCCCGGGAATCGATCTGGACAGGTCGAAGTGGCCCTACATCGGCGCCAAGGCCGGAAATCTGCCCGGCGACATGACATTCAGCTGGTATGCCGTCGACCGCACGGGCCAGGCCTGGGTGGTCAGCTTCCAGGCGAACTGGCCGAGCTTCCGCAGCAACACCGCCGCGGGTTGGCTGCTGTCGATCGCGAAGCAGGCCTTCGGCCTGATTCCCGTCGCCTGACCTAGAGGCTTGAGCGCAGCGTCCAAGCGTGCCCGCGGAAGTGCATTACCGTGCGGCTGACCGGTGCAATATCGATGCGCCAGAACGACTTTGGCGGCGCGTTGAGCACAACCAGGATCGCCGCGCGGATCACCGCCGGATGAGTGACGGCGACCAGCCGGGCGCGGCGGGTGGTCAGTGAATCCATCCACCCACGAACCCGGTCGATCAGCTCGATGACCGTCTCGCCGCCGTGCGGCGCCTGCGTCGGGTCGGTCAGCCAGATCGCCAGATCGTCAGGCCGCACGCCGCCCACCACATCGCCGCGCCAACGGCCGCAGTCAAGATCGGCCAGCCGGTTGTCGATAGTGGCGTGCAGACCCAGCAATTCGGCCGTCTGCCTGGTCCGCTTCTCCGGTCCGCAGTAGGCGCGTTCGGTTACCCCGAGGTCGATGGACGCGTCGACCTGCCGGTGACCGACCGCGTTGAGCGGCTCGTCGGTGGCAAATCGTCCGGCCGCCATCGCATCCGTCATCGCGTGCGAGACGAGGGTGAGCCGGACGACCTCACTCACGCAGGTACTACATCCCGCCGCTTGGAATCGAACAGCCGCGATGCCAGTGCGGCGAACACCAGCCCGATGGTCGCCCACATGACCACTTGGGTACCCAGTGAATAGAGCCGGAACTGGTAGAGGTCGTCGGCCGGGAAACCCTGATAGATGATGTTGCCCGCGTCGTCGCGCAACGGTCCCGGCGTCTCGTCGATGGTCGGCAGGATCAACATCACGACCGCGATCGCGACGATATACGCGCCGACCGCCGCGAGCGTCGCGTTCCACGCTCCCCACCGCGCCGCGAGCTGCCGACCCAGATAGACCGCACCTACGAACAACGCGGCAGACAGCACGACCATCAGCAGGTACAGCAGGGTGCGCTGCCGGATGGTCTCATCGAGGCTCACCGCCGGCGGGTTGGCCGGGTACTTCAACGCCGGAACGACGTACAGGCTCAACAACATTCCGCCCGACACGTACAGCGACAACAGACGTGCCGACACACTGCCGACGCGGCCGTACGTCACCGCGAACACCACCGCGAACAGCGCGCCCATCGCGACACTGAACCCCAGCACCCCGAACCCCATGCCGATGTTGGCCTGCACGCCGCGGGTGAACACCTCGACACCGTGCTCGTGGCCGCCGTGCATGGCCTCGTGGGCCGCGCCGACGCCGTCCTCATAACCGATCGCCCGATCGATGACGGGTTCGACGAAGATGCGCGCGAAGACGAACGCGAACACTCCAGCGAGGGCGCCGGCAACAAGGCCGCGCCCGATGATCTGCTTTTCCATTGTTCCGGCTACTCGCGCAGTTCAGTGGCAGGGGAAGCCGAGAAGGTGCCGGGCGTCGTGGACGAACTCGTGAACGTAGGTGTTGTTGCCGAACACCGACGTCGCGCCCTGGTCCATCCCGACGAAGTAGAGCACGATCAACGCCAGAAATGCCGTCAGCGTCAACCAAACCGCCGCCTTGGCCACCGAGAGGTCGACTGCAGGAGCTACGGTCTTGCGGGCCTCAGGAGAGGTCATGTCATTTCCTTTCCGGGATTTCGCGTCCCAGGTATCAAGGTGACGACGGGCGTCGGGTCTGACTGTCCACAGTGGCGCGACCGTTCCGGATTTTCACCAGGATTCCTTCGCCCGTCGATTACATCAGCATCCTAAACACAACGTCTACGTTCCGGCCCCATAACCCAACTGCTGGGCGGTGTACTTCGCGGCCTCGGTGACGGGTACCGCCTGTACCGCGGTGCCGTAGGCGCAAATCTCGGTCCAGACATCGCCGAGTTCAGTGGTGTCGAACCGCATGGCGACGATCGCATTGCCGCCACGTCCGCGAGCCTCCGCGATCAGTCTGTTCATCGCCTCGTTGCGGCTATCCGCGAGGTTCTTCGTCATGCCCTGAAGTTCGCCGCCGAACATCGACTTGAACCCGGCGCCGATTTGCGCGAACGCATTGCGGGATCGGACGGTCAGCCCGAATACCTCGCCGCAGACTCGCTGGATCTCCCAGCCGGGAAGGTCATTGGTGGTGACTATCAGCACGCGCGGTCCTTTCTAGACACGAAAACGGGCGGCTACCCCGGTGAGGGTAACCGCCCGCTTTCGCTGTGGTCGTTACTCGGTAGCGGCCGCGCTGGGTGCGCCGGCAGCTCCGGCTTTCTCCAGTTCCGGCTCGACGGGCTCGGCCGGCTTCTTGGTTCCGACGAACGTGAACTTCGCCTCCTCGCCTGCCCCTTCGCCGTCCCAGTTGTCGACATCGACCGTGACGAGCTGGCCGGGTCCGACCTCCTCGAAGAGGATCTTCTCCGACAGCGCATCCTCGATCTCGCGCTGAATAGTGCGGCGCAGCGGCCGGGCACCCAGCACCGGGTCGAACCCGCGCTTGGCCAGCAGCGACTTGGCCTTGTCCGTGAGGACCATGGCCATGTCCTTGCCCTTGAGCTGCTTTTCCACCCGGCCGATCATCAGGTCGACCATCGTGATGATCTCGTCGCGAGTCAGCTGATGGAAGACGATGATGTCGTCGATGCGGTTGAGGAACTCAGGCCGGAAGTGCTTCTTCAGCTCGTCGTTGACCTTCTGCTTCATCCGCTCGTAGTTGTTCTCGCCGCCACCCTGGGTGAAGCCGAGGCCAACCGCCTTGCTGATGTCGGAGGTACCGAGGTTCGAGGTGAAGATCAGCACGGTGTTCTTGAAGTCGACCGTGCGGCCCTGACCGTCGGTGAGACGGCCGTCCTCGAGCACCTGCAGGAGGCTGTTGTAGATCTCCTGGTGGGCCTTCTCGATCTCGTCGAACAGCACGACGCTGAACGGCTTGCGACGCACCTTCTCGGTGAGCTGGCCGCCCTCCTCGTAGCCGACGTAGCCCGGAGGGGCACCGAACAGCCGCGAGGCGGTGAAGCGGTCGTGGAACTCGCCCATGTCGATCTGGATGAGCGCGTCGTCGTCGCCGAACAGGAACTCCGCCAGCGCCTTTGACAGCTCGGTCTTACCGACGCCGGACGGGCCGGCGAAGATGAACGAGCCCGACGGCCGCTTGGGATCCTTCAGCCCGGCGCGGGTGCGCCGGATGGCCTTGGAGACCGCCTTGACGGCGTCCTCCTGGCCGATGATCCGCTTGTGCAGCTCGTCCTCCATGCGCAGCAGACGCGTGGTCTCGGCCTCGGTCAGCTTGAACACGGGGATACCGGTCCAGTTGCCGAGCACCTCGGCGATCTGCTCGTCGTCGACCTCGGCGACCACGTCGAGATCGCCTGAGCGCCACTGCTTCTCACGCTCTGCCCGCTGAGCGACCAGTTGCTTCTCCTTGTCGCGGAGGCTGGCCGCCTTCTCGAAGTCCTGCGCGTCGATCGCGGACTCCTTCTCGCGGCGCGCGTCGGCGATCTTCTCGTCGAAGTCGCGCAGGTCTGGTGGCGCGGTCATCCGGCGGATCCGCATCCGGGCACCGGCCTCGTCGATCAGGTCGATCGCCTTGTCCGGCAGGAAACGGTCGTTGATGTACCGGTCGGCCAGCGTCGCGGCCGCCACCATCGCGCTGTCGGTGATCGAGACGCGGTGGTGCGCCTCGTACCGGTCGCGCAGGCCCTTGAGGATCTCGATGGTGTGCTCGACCGTCGGCTCACCGACCTGAACCGGCTGGAACCGGCGCTCCAGTGCGGCGTCCTTCTCGATGTACTTGCGGTACTCGTCGAGCGTCGTGGCGCCGATGGTCTGCAGCTCGCCGCGGGCCAGCTTCGGCTTGAGGATCGAGGCGGCGTCGATCGCGCCCTCGGCGGCACCCGCACCGACGAGCGTGTGCAGCTCGTCGATGAACAGGATGATGTCGCCGCGGGTGTTGATCTCCTTGAGCACCTTCTTCAGGCGTTCCTCGAAATCACCGCGGTAGCGGCTGCCCGCGACCAGCGAACCGAGGTCGAGCGTGTAGAGCTGCTTGTCCTTCAGCGTCTCCGGCACCTCGCCGTGCACGATCGCCTGCGCCAGACCCTCGACGACGGCGGTCTTGCCGACGCCGGGCTCACCGATCAGCACCGGGTTGTTCTTGGTGCGACGGCTCAGCACCTGCATCACCCGCTCGATTTCCTTCTCGCGGCCGATGACCGGGTCGAGCTTGCCCTCCATCGCGGCGGCGGTGAGGTTGCGGCCGAACTGATCGAGGACCAGGGAGGTGGACGGGTTGCCCGCCTCGCCGCCGCGGCCGCCGGTACCGGCCTCCGCGGTCTCCTTGCCCTGGTATCCGCTCAGCAGCTGGATCACCTGCTGACGCACGCGGGTCAGCTCGGCGCCCAGCTTGACGAGCACCTGAGCGGCCACGCCTTCGCCCTCGCGAATCAGGCCGAGCAGAATGTGCTCGGTGCCGATGTAGTTGTGGCCGAGCTGCAGCGCCTCACGCAGAGACAGCTCCAGCACCTTCTTGGCGCGCGGGGTGAACGGGATGTGGCCGGACGGCGCCTGCTGGCCCTGGCCGATGATCTCTTCGACCTGGCTGCGAACGCCTTCGAGTGAGATGCCCAGCGACTCCAGCGACTTGGCCGCCACGCCCTCACCCTCGTGAATAAGTCCCAGCAGGATGTGCTCGGTGCCGATGTAGTTGTGGTTGAGCATCCGGGCCTCTTCTTGCGCCAGGACGACGACCCTGCGGGCACGGTCGGTAAATCTCTCAAACATCGGTGGTTACCTGCTCTCCATCAAATAGGTACCGCGCATGCACGCTGTACCCGTCACCCAAGTCTAGTGGGCGACCGCCTCCACTGCGCTGCCTGCTTGCCCTATCCAAAATGCGATGCAGTGACGGCTGTCCGCGCCATCGGCCCTGTACCTCGGCGCTGCCCATAGCAACGCGGTCCTTGGAGAAATCGTTTCCGATCGTCAGGCGCGGCTGGTTCGCCGCTAGCGAAAGCACATCGTTGGGTCGCCGGCTTGATCTGATGTGGCCGTCTCGGCGACCTCGTGTGCTGGCAACTACGGATTAGGTTGCCGCGTGAAATGCGTCTATGACGTCGGCGGGGATGCGGCCACGGGTGGACACATTGTGCCCGTTGCGGCGGGCCCATTCGCGGATTGCGGCGCTTTGTTCGCGGTCGATCGCCGCCCGGCCACGGCCCGAGCCCGCCGAACGGCCACGCCTACGACCGCCGACCCGCCGGCCTGCGTCCACCCATTGCTTCAAGTCGTTCCGAAGCTTTGAGGCATTCTTGGAAGAAAGGTCGATCTCATAGCTCACCCCGTCGAGCCCGAATTCGACCGTCTCATCGGCTGCGCCTTCGCCGTCGAAATCATCGACGAGCGTGACGGTCACTTTCTTCGCCATTCCCCACACTGCCCTTCTGCTTGAGCACACTCAGACCTCTAGTTTAGTCCTCGAACCCCCGCACCAATGTGCCATAGAAACGCAGGCCATTCAACAGCTTCTGAAAAATCCGGAATCGAAGCAGTTCAGTTGCTGTGCCGACGAACAATCGGGAACAAAACTGTCTCTCGAATCGACAGACCCGTCAATGCCATCAACAACCGATCGATACCCATTCCGGTACCAGTTGTGGGCGGCATCGCATACTCCAATGCGGCCAAAAAATCCTCATCCAGAGCCATTGCCTCGTCGTCGCCCGCGGCAGCAGCACGAGCCTGGGCTTCGAACCTTTCGCGTTGGATAACTGGGTCGATCAGCTCGGAGTAGCCGGTCGCCGTTTCAACTCGCCGGATGTAGAGGTCCCACTTCTCGGTAACCCCCTCGATGCTGCGGTGAGAGCGGGTAAGGGGCGTCGTCTCGACCGGAAAATCACGTACGAACGTCGGCGCCCAAAGCTTGTCTCCGACAGCGTGTTCCCACAATTCCTCGACCAATTTTCCGTGCCCGTAACCGCGGTCACGCGGAATCGCCACTTCGAGCCGATCAGCGATCTCCCATAACCGTTCAGCCGACGTCTGCGGGGTGATCTCTTCACCGAGCGCCTGAGACAGGGACGGATACATTTGTATCGTGTCCCATTCTCCGTCGATGTCATAGATGGTGCCATCGGGCAATGGCAGCTTTCGGGTGCCGATCGCTTCGTCGGCGACCTCCTGAATAACTTCCCGCGTCATCACGGCGGAATCGTCGTAGGTGCCGTAGGCCTGATAAGTCTCGAGCATCGCAAATTCCGGTGAATGTGTGGAATCCGCACCTTCGTTTCGGAACACCCGATTCAACTCGAAGACCCTGTCGAATCCGCCCACCAAGCAACGTTTTAGGAACAGTTCCGGTGCGATGCGAAGGTAGAGGTCGGCATCGAGCGCATTGGAGTGCGTGACGAACGGGCGAGCGGCCGCACCGCCCGCCAGAGTCTGCAGTATTGGCGTCTCGACTTCCAGAAAGCCGCGCCGCTCCAGCGCCGACCGGACGGCGCGCACCACAGCGACCCGTTGGCGAGCAATGGTGCGGGCCTCTGGACGAACGATCAAGTCGACATAGCGCTGCCGCACGCGGGACTCTTCGCTCATCTCTTTATGAGCGACGGGAAGGGGCCGCAGCGCCTTGGAAACAATTTGCCAGGAATCCGCAAGCACAGATAGTTCACCGCGGCGCGAACTGATCACCTCGCCATGCGCATAAACGATGTCGCCGAGATCGACGTCGGACTTCCAGGCATCGAGCGAGTCCTGTCCGACGCGGTCGAGGCTGATCATCAACTGCAGCTGAGTTCCGTCGCCCTCCTGCAGCGTCGCGAAACACAGCTTCCCGGAATTACGGGCGAACATGACCCGGCCCGCGACGCCGACAACCTGGCCCGTCTCGGTGTTGGCCTCGAGGTTTGGATAGGCCTGGCGGAGTTCGGCCAGCGTATGGGTGCGGGCGACCTCGACCGGATAGGGCTCACGGCCCTCGGCCAGCAGCCGGTCCCGCTTGGCCTGCCGGATCCGGAACTGCTCGGGGGCGTCGGACTCGGAGTCGGGCTGATCAGAAGAGGTCACGACCTGCGAGCTTAAATCAACGCATGACCGCTCCCATCAACGCCGCTGCGGTGGCCGCCGCTTCCGACGAGGTGATCGACTGGCGCTTCAAGGGCGTGCCGTCGACTTGGTGGGGACGCACCCCCGCACAGATCTGCGAAGAAGCCCCCGATCTCTTCGAGGACGGCGCCGTCGGGCCGGTGTGCATCCTGCGCCGCGAGGCACTGCGCCACAACATCACGACGATGGCCGACTGGTGCCGCGACCGCGGCGTCGAGTTGGCGCCACACGGCAAGACGCACATGGCACCGCAGCTGATGGAACGCCAACTGAGAGCCGGGGCGACTGCGATCACGGCGGCGACGCTGAGTCAGGTGCGTACCTATCGAGCCTTCGGTGTCCGCGACGTGGTGCTGGCCAACGAGCTGGTGGACACCGCGGGATTGCGCTGGCTGTCAACCGAACTGGACGCCCATCCCGATTTCTCGGCCATGTGCTGGGTGGATTCGGTGCCCGGTGTCGAGCTGATGACCACGGCCTTGACCGCGGCGGGGGCGGAGAGACCGGTCGATGTCTGCGTGGAGGTCGGCATGGCGGGCGGACGCACTGGCTGCCGCGGGGAAGCCGCGGTCGACGAGGTGGCGCGCGCGGCCGCCGCATCGCCGCGGCTGCGGCTGGTCGGGGTCGCCGGCTACGAGGCGGCGCTCGGCCACGACACCGCGCCCGGCGCTCTGGCAGGCGTCACCGCCTACCTCGAGGAGATGCGCGCGGCGGCGGTGCGACTCGACGCGCTGTTCGAGACGGATCGAGTGATCGTGACGGCAGGCGGAAGCACGTATTTCGATGCGGTCGCCGATGTGCTGACCGGCGACTGGCGCACGGTGCTGCGCAGCGGCTGCTACCTGACGCACGACGCGGGGCTGTACGGGCGGACGTCACCCCTGCGTGGGCAGTTCCGACCGGCGTTGACTGTGTGGGCCCAGGTGGTGTCGCGGCCGGAGGGGGACCTGGCGATCGTCAACATGGGTCGGCGCGACGTGTCCTTCGACCAGGACCTGCCGATGCCGCTGAAACTGCCCGACACCGTCGTCACCAAGCTCAACGACCAGCATGGCTATCTGCGGCTGGGCGGCGGCGACAGTGTCGAGGTCGGCGGCTGGCTGGAGTTCGGGATTTCGCATCCGTGCACGGTGTTCGACAAGTGGCAGCTCATCCCCGAACTCGACGCCGACAACCGCGTGGTCGGTCTTATCCGCACCTATTTCTAACGGGCTTGCTTGAGCCTGCCGCGCGAGCTGTCCCTGTTGCGCTCGAACACCAGCCGCAGCCCGTCGAGGGTGAGGTGCTGGTCGTACCTGTCGACGGTGTGCAGGTCGGGCAGCACCAGCGGAGCGGTGTGGCCGGTGGCCACCACCGCGACGTCGTCTCCGGCGAAGCCGTCGACGTCCTCACGAATGCGGCTGACCAACCCGTCAACCAGGCCTGCGAATCCGAACACTGCGCCGGCCTGCATGCACTCGACGGTGTTCTTGCCGACGACCGAGCGGGGCCGGGTCAGCTCGACGCGGCGCAGCGCAGCCGACCTCGCGGCAGCGGCGTCGGAGGACACCTGCACGCCGGGAGCGATTGCCCCACCGAGGAATTCGCCCTTCGCGGAGACAACGTCCACACAGATCGACGAGCCGAAGTCGACGACGATCGCGGCGGTGTTGTACTTGTGAAACGCCGCTAGACAGTTCACGATGCGGTCTGCGCCAACCTCTTTCGGGTTGTCGACCAGCAGTGGAATGCCGGTACGCACCCCCGGCTCGATCAGCACGTGTGGCACCGACGGCCAGTACTGCTCGAGCATCAGCCGAACCTCGTGCAGCACCGAAGGCACCGTCGAGAGCCCTGCCGCGCCGGTGAGTTGTTCCGAGTCGTCGCCGATCAGACCGTCGATGGTGAGTGCCAGCTCATCGGAGGTCACCTCGGATTCTGTGCGAATACGCCAGTGCTGCACCACCTTCGCGTGGTCACCGGATCCGGAGATCAGGCCGACGACGGTGTGGGTGTTACGGACGTCGATAGCGAGGAGCACGGGCTTACCGCGGCGACATCAGCTCGGCCGCATCGGCCGGCACGTAGGCGGGATCATGACCCAGGTCGATCTGCTTGTTCTCCGCGTCGACGAACACCACGCGAGGTTGATACACGCGAGCCTCGGCGTCCTCCATCGTGCCGTAGGCGATCAGGATGACCAGGTCACCGGGATGCACGAGATGCGCCGCGGCGCCGTTGATGCCGATGACACCGCTGCCGCGCTCGCCGGTGATCGCGTAGGTGACCAGCCGTGCGCCGTTGTCGATGTCGACGATCGTGACCTGCTCGCCCTCGAGCAGGTCGGCCGCATCCATCAAATCGGCGTCGATGGTGACCGACCCGACGTAGTGCAGGTCGGCCTGGGTGACCGTGGCGCGGTGGATCTTCGACTTGAGCATTGTTCGTAACATCAATTCCTCCAAGGTAATTCATGACTCGCGTCCGACCCGACCCGTGGATGTCCGTCGGTGCCGGCGGCGGCGCCGATGTCGATTGCGATGTTGTCCAGCAGTCTGGTGCCACCAAGCCGAGCGGCCAGAAGCATGCGGGCGATGCCCTCGTCGGGCGCGGGGCCAAGCATCGGGTCGCGCACCTCGAGATAGTCGACGTCGATCGCGGGCACCTCGTCCAGCACGGCCCGTGCGGCGTCCAGCGCTGCGGCGGTGCCACCGGATGCGGCGTACATGCCTGCCAGTAGCGCGGCCGACAGCGCGCCCGCCTGTTCGCGCTCGACCTCGTTGAGGTAGCGGTTGCGCGACGACATCGCCAGCCCGTCGGCCTCCCGCACGATGGGCACCCCGACGATCTGGGTGTCGACGTTGAGGTCGGCGACCATCTGCCGGATCACCACCAGTTGCTGGTAGTCCTTTTCGCCGAAGAACGCCCGGTCCGGATGCACGATCTGCAGCAGTTTGAGCACGACGGTCAGCACACCCGCGAAATGTGTTGGGCGGGCGGCACCTTCGAGTTCGGCGCCCAGCGGCCCCGGATGCACGGAGGTGCGCATACCGTCGGGGTACATATCAGCGGCGGTCGGTGTGAACGCGATCTCGACGCCCTCCGCGCGCAACGCCGCGAGATCGTCGTCGAGGGTGCGCGGGTAGGCGTCGAGGTCCTCGCCCGCTCCGAACTGCAACGGGTTGACGAAGATTGACACCACTACGACGGCTCCCTGGACCCGCTTGGCGGTCCGGACCAGTGTCAGGTGGCCCTCGTGCAGTGCGCCCATCGTCGGCACCAACATCACCCTGCGGCCGGTCGCTCGCAACGCCCTTGTCACCTCGGAGACGTCACGCGGGCTCGGATAGACGTTGAGATCACCGGCGGTGAAGTGTGGCTTGGTCATGACTGACCCGCATCAGCAAGTACGGCGAACACATCGTCCGGTGCGTGTGCCCGCTGGGCGGTGCGCAACGAGTTGGCCCGATATGCCTGCGCCAGTTGCGGATCGACTTCGGCAAGCGCCCGCAGATGACCGGCGACCGCCTCCGCGTCGCCGCGGGCCACTGGCCCGGTCAGCGCCGCCTGCCCACGCTGCAACGAGTTCTCCAGCGATGCCCGCGCAAGCGGACCGATCACGCGCTCCGCGATACCGCCGGGCGCGTCACCGACCAATTCCTGCCCCAACAACTCCTGACCCCACAGTGCCGACCGCAACGCTTCCACCGCGTCGAGCAACAGGGTGACGACGTGATTACTGGCATGGGCCAGCGCCGCGTGGTACAGCGTGCGGGCGTCCTCGCGGACCCGGAACGGCTCGCCGCCGATCTCGAGCACCAGTGACTGGGCGATCGCATACCCGACCTCATCGGCTGCGGTGATGCCGAAGCACGTTTCGGACAGCCGGGGGATGTCCTCGTCCGCACCCGTGAACGTCATCGCGGGATGAATGGCCAGCGGGATGCAGCCGTGCTCGGTCAGCGGCGCCAGCACGCCGATGCCGTTGGCCCCCGACGTGTGGACGACGATGGTGCCCGGCCGCACCGCCGACGTCGCCGCCAGCCCTGACACCAGCCCGGAGAGCTCAGCGTCGGGGACGGCCAGCAGCAACAGTTCGGCACGGCCGGCGACCTCGTCAGGGGGCAGCACTACGGAGTCGGGCAGCCTGCGCTCGGCGCGCTGCCGCGACGCACGCGAGATCGCACTGCACGCGACCACCACGTGTTCGGCGCGCTCCAGCGCCACGCCGAGCGCGGTACCTACCCGACCAGCGGAAATGATGCCGATCGTGAGGCGCGCCGGACGCAGTCCGTCCACCTGCTCCATCGCAGACGACCTCGCAAGTTGTCGTGGTTTCTCGTTCCGGTCCTGCGTTGCGGGTACCGGACGGTCGGCATCAGCCTAGCTCACTCGTCGCGGCGCCTGCGACGACCGCCGCCGGTCGGGGTGGCCTGCAGCCTTGCCAACAGGTCGGCTACCGACTGGCCTCCGGTGTCCTCGGCGCTGCGGTGCCGCCGCCCCTCCTGCTGCGCAGGCGGCTCTTCCGGCGCCGCTTCGGGCTCGGGCTCTGGATGCGGCGGCGGACCCGCGGATTCGGTGTGCAGCGCCGGTGGGCGCCCTGGGTCGACGGCGTCCGGCGGTGCCGAATGGCGGCCGCGGGGTTCGACGGGCGGTGCTTGCATCGCAGGCTCGGGCGCGCGTCGCCTGCCGACGTATTCGCCTGCGGAGCCGTTCTCGATCGTCGGACTCGGCGCCGCTGGAGCCACCCAATTGCTGCCCGGCGCGCCCGCCGGTATCCACTCGCCCTCGGCAGGCGCCGGCTGCCAGTCCGAAGCCTGCGCGGGAGCTTCCTGTTCCGGTTCCGGTTCCGGTACCGGTTCCGGTTCGGGTTGCGGCGGCGGTGCCGGCTCTGGCGGTGGCGGCGCGGCCGGCCGCTCCTGTCGCGGTGGCTCCCAAGTGAATTGTGTCGTGGTCTCCGCGGCGGTCGGCGGCGGTGCCGACGGCGGCGGCGGCATGGGTGGCGGTGGCGGTGGTGTCCAGGCGCGCGGCTGCTCCTCAACGCGATGACGTTGCCGTCGCTCCTGTTCTGTCTCCGACGGCCTGCGGTGCGCGCCACCGGACGCCGGCGTCGCCCAATCGGCTTCGGGCGGATGGGGTTCGGCGGGAACGTCGATGATCGGGCTTTCCTCTGTGTTTGCGTCGAGGTCCTCGCGGTCGTCGGCGTCGATTCGACTGGCGGTGACCCGGCCAGCGCTTTCGGTAGTGCGTGGCCAGTCGGCGTAGCTCCGGCTGCGATCGGTTTCGATTGCGGGCCGGTGCGACAGATCGGCGTCGAACAGAATCTCCAAATTGGCTCGCAGCGCGGCTAATTCGGCGCGCAGGCCCGCGACCTCATCCGCGGCCTGGGCCCTGATCTCAGATGTCAGCTCGCGGCGCAGCTGCGTCTCAACCGTCAGCTCGTACTCTCTGCGCGCCGAGATCTCCCGATCCAGCTGTAGGTCGTAGACCAGCTTGAGGTCCCGCACCTTCGCCTGATCGATATCGCTTTGCCTGCGGTAGATGACCGATACGAACGCCGCAACCACCGCGGCCCACAACGCGAGGATGACTGCGAGCTTCAGCAACTCCACCGTATTGGTGAACACCAGTGCAGAACTCGCCCCGATGGCGAGCACCAGCAACACCGTCAGGAGCAACCAACCCGGCCTGCGGACAGCGCGCCTTGAACGCGTACCGCGGGACAGATCGGCCATGGGCCGACTGTACCCGCCACAGGTCGGCTCGCGTGTCGACCAGTTCGGCGATTCGGCCGAGGACGCCGCCGGTCAGCTACTCGGTGGCGCCATCGGCGTTGTCCGGGGGCTCCTGTGGTGACTTGCAGCAATGCTGAAGCCAGAGCGCAGCAACGACCAGCGCCAGGGCGCTCACCGCAGCGACGACCGCTCCCGCGGTGTCCTCCCCCGCCACCCTCAGCGTGCTGCGGCGCGGCAAAAGGTAGATGAGGACCGCGATCCACCAACCGAGCACCAGCGCGCCCACCCACGCCGACGCCTTCGCGATCAGCACCGACCGCGCCACCGCGAGCGGATGCAGCCAACCCCGCGCGTCACCGATCTCGCCGTCGTTGATCTTGGCCCGCACATAGAACGCCCAGCCGGCCTCGACCGCTGCAACGGCAAGCAGCGACAGCCCCGTCCACACATCGATCGGCGGGAAGTACCGGTACACCAAAACCACGAACATGTAGCCGACGACGGCGGCCAGCACCACCGCGGCCGTCAGGTCACGCTTGCGGGTAGGTCCCATCAGGCCAACGCCACCTCGGTGAGGCGCACGCCGGCACGCTCCGCGGGCTCGAGTTCCTCGAGCAGCGCGGCGACCAGTCGCGATTCGCCCTCGACGGTCAGCGTGGCATCCGGGTCGACGGCCAACCACGGGATCAGTACGAAAGCGCGCAGGTGCGCGAACGGATGGGGCAGCGTGAGCTCGGGGGCACGCGAAGTCACCTCACGCTCTCCTTCGTGGCACGTGACCAGATCGACGTCGAGCGTGCGCGGTCCCCAATGCTGCTCGCGGACCCGGTCGGCCGCCGCCTCCAGCTCGTGCGCGCGACGCAGCCAATCGCGACAGTCGAGCATCGGGTCGTCGGCGATCAGCACGGCGTTGAGGAACGGGCCCTGCTCGACGCCGCCCCAGGCCTCCGTCTCGTAGACCGGCGATACCGCACGCACCGCGCCGTCGAGTCCGTCGACCACCGACTGCAGCCGTGCCTGCCGATCGCCCAGATTCGATCCGATGGACAACACCACTGTGCTCATGGCGCCTCACCACGCGCGCCGCGCCTGGAACGTCGCGCCATGACAGCCACATCCGCGAACGTCAACGGAATGGGCGCCGACGGTTTATGCACGACAACCTCGACGGCATGCACGCGTTCGTCGGCCATTACCTCGTCGGCGATCTCGGCTGCGACGGTTTCGATGAGCTTGCGCGGCGGCCCGGCGACGATGTCGGCGGCGCGCTTGGCGAGTGTGCCGTAGTCGAGTGTGTCTGTGAGGTCGTCGCTTGCGGCCGCGGCCGCCAGGTCGATCCACACCGTGATGTCGACGATGAAGTCCTGTCCGTCGCGCCGCTCATGCTCGAACACACCGTGATGGCCGCGAACAGACAAGCCGCGCAATTCGATTCGGTCAGTCATGCTCAGCCATTCCAGGCCTCCAGCACCTTCAGCGCGTCGACCGACGCCCGCACATCGTGCACTCGCACGCCCCACGCGCCGTGCAGTGCCGCGAGCGCCGAGACCACGGCGGTGGCGGTCTCCCTGCCGTCAGGCGAGCGCGGCAAGCCGTCAGGGCCGGCCAGCAATGTGCCGAGGAAACGCTTGCGCGACGCCCCGACAAGCACCGGGATCCCGCCGGCGACGAATTCGGGCAGCGCGCGCAGCAACGCCCAATTGTGTTGTGCTGTCTTGGCGAAACCCAGACCGGGATCGATGATCAGCCGTGCGGGATCGACACCCGCTTGCACGGCCGCGTCTACAGCCGCGTGCAGTTCGTCGCGGACTTCTACGACGACGTCGCCGTACGTCGGCACCTCGTGCGGTCGGTCCGCGCCGACGGAGCGCCAATGCATGAGCACCCACGGCACTTTCGCGTCGGCCAGCAGCGGGGCCATGTTGGGATCTGCGCGCCCACCTGACACGTCGTTGACGATCTGCGCGCCGTTTTCCAGCGCCGCCTGGGCCACCTCGGCATGCATGGTGTCGATACTGACCGTGATGCCTTGTCCAGCAAGCTCTTTGATCACAGGCAGCACGCGTGCCGACTCGATCCGCGGCTCGATACGGGTGGCACCTGGCCGGGTCGACTCGCCGCCCACATCGATGATCCCCGCGCCCTCGGCGACCAGTCTCAGCCCGTGTTCGACGGCGCGGTCGCGGTCGAGGAACAATCCTCCGTCGGAGAAGGAATCGTCGGTGACGTTCACGACCCCCATGACCTGCATGTGTGTCGGAATCACTTTCGCAGGATGAGATCCAGCGCCTCGGCCCGTGATGAGGCATCCGCCTTGAACTGGCCGCGAACCGCCGACGTGGTGGTGGTTGCTCCTGGCTTGCGCACGCCGCGCATCGCCATGCACAGATGTTCGGCCTCGACGACGACGATGACACCGCGCGGGTCGAGCTTGCGCATCAGCGCATCGGCGATCTGCGCGGTCAACCGCTCCTGCACCTGTGGCCGTTTGGCGTAGAGGTCGACCAGTCGCGCGATCTTCGACAGCCCGGTGACGCGGCCGTCCCTGCCGGGAATGTAGCCGACATGCGCAACGCCGTGGAACGACACCAGGTGGTGTTCGCACGTCGAGTACATCGGGATCTGCTTGACCAACACCAGCTCGTCGTGTTGTTCGTCAAAGGTGGTGTTCAGCACCGTATCCGGGTCGGTATAGAGACCGGCGAACATCTCTCTGTATGCCCGCGCCACCCGGGCCGGGGTGTCTTCCAGGCCGTGCCGATCGGGGTCCTCACCGACGGCGATCAAAAGTTCGCGGACCGCCGCCTCGGCCCGCGCCTGGTCGAAGACGCGGTGGTTGAACGTGGCCGAGTTGTTGTTGTGCGACCGCGTCATCGGAGCCTCCGTTATGTGTCAGCCGTTAGGCCGGCTGTTGTCCTGGCCTGGATCCTCGTTGGTGCCCGGCGCGGGCGGAGCATCCTGCACGGGCTGAGCATCCTGCGCGGGCCGCGGATGTCCTGGCTGCGGATAGGGCTGATACGGCGGGTATGGCTGCTGCCAACCAGCGTGATGAGGCGGCGGGTACCAGTACCCCTGCTGGGGCTGCTGCTGCTGGCCGGGCGGCTGTCCCTGCGGTGGCCAGCCAGGCGCGTGCCAGCCTGCGGGCGCACCGTAGTCGGGCTGGGTCGGCACGTTGGCGGGAGCTCCGTTGCCGCGGTTGCCATTTGCGCCGTTCTGGTGGGCCTGGCGGGCGGCGGCTTCCTGCGATGCCTGCGCGATCGCAGCCTTGAACGCCGGCTCGGGCACCGGCTTCGGCCAGGGCTCGCCGCGCTCGATGGCGAGCTCGCCCGGCGTCTTGATCGGCGGCTTGTCCGATGGAACACGGCCACCGAAGTCGTCGAACATGGTCAGGCGGGGACGCTTCTTCACGTCGCCGAAGATCGCCGCCAACTCGACGCGGTGCAGCGTCTCCTTCTCCAGCAGCTCGCCTGCGAGGGTGTCGAGCACGTCGCGGTACTCGGTCAGGATCTCCCACGCCTCGGTGTGTGCCGCCTCGATGAGCTTGCGCACCTCGTCGTCGATGATCTGCGCGACCTCGTGGCTGTAGTCGGCCTGAGTGCCCATGGTGCGGCCGAGGAACGGGTCGCCGTGTTCGGTGCCGTACCGCACGGCGCCGAGCTTGGAGCTCATGCCGTACTCCGTGACCATCGCGCGGGCGATCTTGGTGGCCTGGTCGATATCCGAGGACGCTCCGGTGGTGGGCTCGCGGAACACGAGTTCCTCGGCGGCGCGTCCGCCCATCGCGAACACCAGCCGCGCGATCATCTCCGAGCGGGTCATCAGGCCCTTGTCGTCTTCGGGCACGGCCATGGCGTGCCCGCCGGTGCGCCCGCGCGCGAGAATGGTGACCTTGTAAATCGGCTCGATGTCGGGCATGGCCCATGCCGCGAGCGTGTGGCCGCCTTCGTGGTAGGCGGTGATCTTCTTCTCGTGCTCGCTGATGATGCGGCTCTTGCGGCGCGGCCCGCCGACAACACGGTCGACCGCCTCCTCGAGCGCCGCACCCGTGATGACGGTGCCGTTCTCGCGTGCGGTCAGCAGCGCAGCCTCGTTGATGACGTTGGCCAGGTCGGCGCCGGACATGCCGACTGTGCGCTTGGCCAGCCCGTCGAGGTCGGCGTCGGGTGCGATCGGCTTGCCCTGCGAGTGCACCCGCAGCACCGCGCGCCGGCCCGCGATATCCGGGTTGGACACCGGGATCTGGCGGTCGAAGCGGCCGGGCCGCAGCAACGCGGGGTCGAGGATGTCTGGGCGGTTGGTGGCGGCGATCAGGATGACGCCCTGGCGGTCGCCGAAGCCGTCCATCTCGACCAGCAGCTGGTTCAGCGTCTGCTCACGCTCGTCGTGGCCACCGCCCAGACCGGCACCACGCTGGCGGCCGACGGCGTCGATCTCGTCGACGAAGATGATGCAGGGACTGTTCTGCTTGGCCTGCTCGAACAGGTCGCGCACGCGGGAGGCGCCCACGCCGACGAACATCTCGACGAAGTCCGAACCGGAGATCGTGAAGAACGGGACCCCGGCCTCACCGGCCACGGCTCGGGCCAGCAGTGTCTTGCCGGTGCCGGGTGGGCCGTAGAGCAGCACGCCCTTGGGGATCTTGGCGCCCAGCGCCTGGTAGCGCGTCGGGTTCTGCAGGAAGTCCTTGATTTCGTAGAGCTCTTCGACCGCCTCGTCGACGCCTGCCACGTCGGCGAAGGTGGTCTTCGGCATGTCCTTGGAGAGCTGCTTGGCCCTCGACTTGCCGAAGCCGAAGCCCATCCGGCCACCGGTCTGCATGCGGGAGAACATCACGAACAGCCCGACGAGAAGCAGCAGGGGAAGCAGGTAGATCAACAGCGAGCCGAGCATGCTGCCCTGGTTCACCACGGTGTTGGTCTGGATGTTCTTGGCAGTCAGCGCGTTGAACAGGTCGACGCCATACCCCGTCGGAAACTTGGTGATGACCTTGCCGTTGTTCTCGGTGTCGGCGTTGCCGTTCTTCAGCTCGAGCCGCAGTTGCTGCTCACGGTCGTCGATCTGCGCGGTCTTGACGTTGTCGCTGTTGACCTGGGCCATCGCCACCGACGTGTCGACGGGTGTGTATCCGTGCGTGTCGTCGCTGAAGTAGAAGAACAACCAGCCCAGCAACAGCACCACGGCGATCGCCGTGAGCGTGCGAATTACATTTTTCCGGTTCATCAAGCATCGGCCGACGCCGGCCAGGTCCTCTCAATACGCGCAGCTGGAACACTCAAGGCTACCGCTACCCCAACGAATCACAGTTCCCGCCGGTTCTCCCGCGCACCCTTTCGGACCGCGTTGCCCTGTGCTTGGCTGTGGGCGTGCTCACATCGACCGAACGGTTAGTTGAGACAAACGGCGTTGTGCTGCGGGTTACCGATGCCGGTGACCGCGATGCGCCAGTGGTCGTACTGGCTCACGGCTTCCCCGAACTGGCCTACTCATGGCGACACCAGATCCCGGTTCTGGTCGCGGCCGGCTACCGGGTGCTGGCCCCTGATCAACGCGGCTACGGCGGCTCGGCCCGACCCGAGGCAGTCGAGGACTACGACATCCACGCCCTCACCGGGGACCTCATCGGTCTGCTCGACGACGTCAGCGCACGACAAGCGATCTTCATCGGCCACGACTGGGGCGCGATGGTCGTGTGGCACACCGCCGTGCTGCACCCGCAGCGCGTGCGGGCGGTAGCGGGCCTGTCCGTTCCGCCCATACCCCGCGCCAGGTCGCGCCCCACCGAACGCTGGCGACAGAAGTTCGGCGACGACTTCTACATGCTGCGCTTCCAAGAACCCGGCCTCGCCGAGGCCGAAATGGAAGCCGACGTGGCCGCCACGATGAGCGGAATGTTCGCCGGTCTCTTGACGGGGAGGGCATCGCTGCCGGACTGGATCAGCGCCGACGAATTCGAGCATTACGTGTCCGAGTTCAGCAGGACCGGATTCACCGGTGCGCTGAACTGGTACCGCAATTACGACCGCAACTGGGAGTCGACGCCGCAGCTCACCGACGCGAAGATCACGGTGCCCGCATTGTTTGTCAGCGGCACCGCCGACCCGGTCGGCCCGACGATGAATCCTGCCCGCGCCCGCGACGTGGCCGCAGGGCCCTACACCGAACGGTGGATCGAGGGTGCGGGGCACTGGGTGCAGCAGGAGCGTCCCGACGAGGTCAACCAAATTCTGCTGGCATTCCTACGGGAGGTGGAGAAGTCATGACGGGCAGACCGATGAACTTCGGGGTCTTCATCACGCCGTTCCATCCGGTCGGCCAATCCCCCACCGTCGCACTGGAATACGACCTCGATCGGACGGTGGCACTGGACAAGCTCGGGTACGACGAGGTGTGGTTCGGCGAACACCATTCTGGTGGCTACGAACTCATCGCCTGCCCCGAGGTGTTCATCGCCGCGGCCGCCGAACGCACCAAGCACATCCGGCTGGGCACCGGCGTGGTGTCGCTGCCGTACCACCACCCACTCATGGTCGCCGACCGCTGGGTGCTGCTCGATCACCTCACCCGCGGCCGGGTGATCTTCGGCACCGGACCGGGCGCGCTGCCGTCGGACGCGTACATGATGGGCATCGACCCGGTCGAGCAGCGGCGGATGATGCAGGAGTCGCTAGACGCGATTCTTGCGTTGTTCCGAGCGGCGCCCGACGAGCGGATCAGCAGGCACTCCGACTGGTTCACACTGCGCGACGCCCAGCTGCATATCCGGCCGTACACCTGGCCGTATCCCGAAATATCCACGGCGGCAATGATTTCCCCGTCAGGACCGCGACTGGCCGGTGCGCTTGGCACGTCGCTGCTTTCGCTGTCGATGTCGGTGCCCGGCGGGTATGCCGCACTGGAGAACACCTGGCAGCTGGTCATCGACCAGGCCGAGAAGTCCGGGCGCGACGAGCCCGACCGCGCTGATTGGCGGGTGCTGGCCATCATGCATCTGGCCGACAACAAGGACCAGGCGATCGATGACTGCACGTACGGGCTGCAGGACTTCGCGAACTACTTCGGCGCGGCAGGATTCGTACCGCTGTCGAATTCCGTTGAGGGGACGCAGTCGCCACGCGAATTCGTCGCGGAGTATGCGGGGATGGGCAACTGCTGCATCGGTACCCCCGGCGAGGCGGTCACCTACATCCAGGATCTGCTCGACAAGTCCGGCGGCTTCGGCACCCTGCTGCTGCTTGGTCACGACTGGGCGTCACCCGCGGCGACCTACCACTCATACGAACTGTTCGCGCGCGAGGTGATGCCGCACTTCAAGGGCCAACTGGTAGCGCCGCGCGCGTCACACGACTGGGCAAAGGGCATGCGCGACAAGCTGCTAGGCCGCGCAGGCGAGGCCATCGTCAAGGCGATCAACGAGCACACCGACGAGCTCAAGTTGGAGGCCGAACAGGCAGAGGGGCAGGAAACCTGATGCGCGCTTCCGTCCTTCGCAACGGCCGCATGGTGCTGCGCGACGATGTGGCCGAGCCGACACCAGGGCCCGGACAGGTGCTGGTCGGTGTGAAGGCGTGCGGAATCTGCGGCTCCGACCTGCATTTCGCCAAGCACGGTGCCGACATCCTCGAGTTGAACAACCAGATCGGCGGCTTCGGCGGCGGGATGATGCAGATCGACCTGAACCACGACGTGTTCATGGGTCACGAGTTCAGTGCCGAGGTGCTCGAAGCTGGGCCCGACACCGAAGCCCCGCCGCCAGGCACGCTCGTCACGTCGCTGCCGGTGCTGGTTTCCGCGACAGGTGTGGAACCGATCGTGTACTCCAACAAGACGATCGGCGGTTACGCCGAGCGGATGTTGTTGTCGGCACCGCTGCTGACGCCGATCCCCAACGGGCTGGATCCGCGGCACGCGGCCCTGACCGAGCCGATGGCCGTTGGACTGCATGCGGTCAACAAGTCGGCCATCGAGCAGGGCGAAGCCGCACTGGTGCTGGGCTGCGGACCGATCGGCATCGCAATCATCGCCGGTCTGCGCCACCGTGGCGTGGAAACCATTGTGGCGGCTGACTTTTCGGCACGACGACGTCAGTTGGCGGAGGCGATGGGCGCCACCGCAACCGTCGACCCCGCCGACGGGTCGCCGTTCGACGGCGCCGCACCGGCTGTGGTCTTCGAGGCGGTCGGGGTGCCGGGCATCATCGATGACATTCTGCGCCGCGCGCCGGTCGGCGCCCGCGTCGTCGTCGCAGGCGTGTGCATGCAGGCCGACACGTTCCATCCGTACTTCGCGATCGCCAAGCAGATCAACGTGCAGTTCGTGTTGGCCTACGACCCGACCGAGTTCACCGACTGCCTGCGCGCGATCGCAGAGGGCGAAATCGATGTGGCACCGATGGTGACCGGTGAGGTCGGGCTGAGCGGCGTGGGCACCGCATTTGAAGACCTGGCCCATCCCGATGCGCACTGCAAGATCCTGGTGACTCCCTGAAGGTAGGGTGCCAGGCATGGCAGGCGCAGCGAGAGCGAAGTTGTCCACCCGTTTCGTCATGCTGGCCGCGGCGGGGCTTGTCGCAGTTGGGCTCTCGGCCTGCGACTCGCAGTCGGGGCCCACGACGGGCACGCCCGACAAAGACACCCGTCAGGTCACGGTCGTGGGCGCCGGCGAGGTGCAGGGCACTCCGGACACGCTGACCGTCAACGCCTCTATCGAGTTCGTCGCGCCCGATGTCAGCAGTGCGATGAACCAGACCAGCGATCGTCAGAAGGCGGTCATCGACGCCCTGGTGGGCTCCGGCATCGACCGCAAGGACATCAGCACGACGCAGGTGAGCCTGCAGCCGCAGTTCGCGGGCGGCGACAGCACCACGATCATCGGCTACCGGGCCAGCAATTCGATCGACGTGAAGATCCGCAAGCTGGACGCCGCATCGCAGACACTGGCGTTGATCGTCAGCACCGGCGGCGACGCCACCCGGATCAATACCGTGAATTATTCGATCGAGGACGACTCGCAACTGGTGAAGGATGCCAGGGCGCGGGCGTTCAACGACGCGAAGGACCGCGCGCAGCAGTACGCGCAGCTGTCCGGGCTCGATCTCGGCAAGGTCATCTCGATCACCGAGTCGGGCGGGGCCACCCCACCGCCGCCCCCCATGCCGTATTCACGCGGTGCGGAGATGGCGGCCGTCCCGGTGGAGCCCGGCCAGCAGACCGTCGGCTTCAGCGTGACGGTGATCTTCGAGCTCACCTGATTTCGCCGAAATAGGATTCCGGGTCGTTAATCCGCGGATTCAACGACCCGGAATCCTATTTCGGCGCAGAGGTCTAGCCGGCGGGCGCGATGTCGACCGGGATGCCGTTGAGCACCGCGGTGCCCGACAATGCGTCCAGCAGACCCCCGTCGTTGAGCTGGTTGACATTGACGCCGGGTTGGTCCGCGGCGACGCCCTGCCGGGTGCCACCGCGGTCGTGACCCCAGCCGTGCGGCAGCGACACGACGCCGCGGCGCATGCCCGGCTCCAGCTCGACCGGCGCCACCAAATCCCCACCGGGACCCTTGATCGACGCGTTGTCGGTGAGCCCGAGCTCGGCGGCGTCATCCGGGTGGATCTTGAGCGTGCAGCGGTTCGTGCCGCCCGCGAGCGCAGGCAGATTGTGCATCCAGCTGTTGTTGGACCGCAGATGCCTGCGACCGATCAACACAAAGCCGTCGTCGCGGCGGGCGAGTGAATCCTGAAGCCGCGCAACGTCGGCGATCAGCGCCTCCGGCGCCAGTTCGATTCGGCCAGAACGTGTTTTGAGCACCTCGGGAACGCGGGGCTGCAGCGGGCCGAAGTCGATACCGTGCGGCGACGCCTTGAGCCGCTCCAGCGTCAGACCCTCAGGCTTGGCGCCGAACGCATCGCCGTAGGGCCCGAGCCGCAGCATCATGTCGAGTCGGCGTTCGTAACCAGGGCCGTCGATGAGCATCGCGGTGAGTTCGTCGACGGCGCGCCCGGCAACCGGTGAACTGGGGTCCGCGGTCTCTTTTTCCAGCGTCGTCGCGATCACCTGCGCGTCGACCAATGCCGGATCACCGTCGTGACCGAGGCCGTAGAGGATCAGCGCGAGCCGCGACAGAATCTCCGGTTCGTCTGGCCTGCCGTCCAGCGGCAGCGCGGGCGGCGAATACCGCGCGTTGTTGCGCACCGCCAAGTTGTTCAGTGCGAAATCGAAATGGCCGGTCTGCGACGGGGGCGGCGGCGGCAGGATGACGTCGGCATGGCGCGTCGTCTCGTTGAGGTATGGGTCGATGCTGAGCATGAACTCCACGGTGTCCAACGCGCGGTCCAGGCGGTCGCCGTCGGGTGCGGACAGCACCGGGTTTCCCGCGATTGTGATCATCGCCTTGATCTGGCCATCGCCCGCAGTGTCGATTTCCTCGGCGAGCGCGGCAGCGGGCAGTTCCGACAACGCCTCGGGATAGCCCGAGACACGGCTGTGCCAGCGCCCTGTGGCGAAACCCTTGCCGGGTCCCGCGGGTCGTGGTGCCGGCAGCGCCGCTCCCAGCGGGAACATCGCCCCGCCCGGACGGTCGAGATTTCCGGTCAGGATGTTGACGACATCGACCAACCAGCTGCCGATCGTGCCGAATTCCACTGTGGAGGTACCGATTCGGCCGTACACGGCGGCCGACGGGGCAGCGGCGAGCTCGCGGGCCAGCGCACGGATCTCGTCGGCGGGCACCCCGCAGTGGGCAGCAACGGCCTCAGGCGAGAACCCGTCGGCCAGTTCGCGTAGGTCGTCGAGACCGGCGACGTGTTCGGCCACGCCGCCGAGATCCGTTGCGACAAGGCCCTCTTCGAACAGCGTGTGCACGACGCCGAACAGCAGTGCGGCATCGGTGCCGGGGCGCGGGGCGATGTGACGATCGGCCAGCTCCGCGGTGCGGGTGCGGGCCGGGTCGATCACGGTGAGCCTGCCGCCACGCTTGCGCAGGGCGCGCAGCTTGCCGGGGAAGTCGGCAGCGGTGGCCAAACTTCCGTTGGACACAAGGGGATTCGCGCCGATGATGACCAAATAGTCGGTGCGGTCGAGATCGGGCACGGTGAAGGCGATGGGGCTGCCGAACAGATAGCCCAACGCGACGTGTTTGGGCATCTGGTCCAGCGTGCTCGCGCTGTACATGTGACGAGTGCGCAGCGCACGGATGATCAGCGGGGCGTACAGGCTGCCCGCGATGTTGTGGGCGTTCGGGTTGCCGAGGTACACCCCGACCGACCCCCCGCCGTGGTCGCGGATGACTCCGCCGAGCCGTTCGGCGATGACGGCGTAGGCCTCGTCCCAGGTGGCTTCGGTCAGCTCGCCGTCGCGGCGAACCAGCGGAGTGGTCAACCGGTCGGGGTCGTTGTCGAGCTCGGCGAAGCTGGCGCCCTTAGGGCAGATGAAGCCGTGGCTGAAGACGTCCTCGCGGTCGCCACGGGCGCCGGTCACGCGGCCGTCAGCGATGGTCAAGGTCAGGCCGCAGGTGGCCTCGCACAGCGGGCAGATCCGGAGGGCTGTCTCGGCGGTCATGACCCTCATCTTGCGCCGACTACTCCTCCTCGTACACCTTGGGGTCCAGCGTGCCGATGTAGGGCAGATCGCGGTAGCGCTCGGCGTAGTCGAGGCCATAGCCGACGACGAACTCGTTGGGGATGTCGAAGCCGACGTACGCGATTTCGACGTTGGCCCGCGCGGCGTCGGGTTTGCGCAGCAGCGTGCACACCCGAAGCGACCGTGGATGCCGAGTCGCCAGGTTTCTCAACAGCCAGGACAGCGTGAGTCCGGAGTCGACGACGTCCTCGACGATCAGGACGTCACGTTCGTTGATGTCACGGTCGAGGTCCTTGAGGATGCGCACCACACCCGACGACGACGTCGACGAGCCGTACGAACTGACCGCCATGAACTCCAGCTGGGTGGGCACCGGAATCGCCCGTGCGAGATCGGTGACGAAGAACACCGCACCCTTGAGCACTGTGATCAGAAGCAGGTCCTGGGAGTTCTCGGCGATCGCGTCGCGATAGTCCGCGCCGAGCTGTGCACCGAGCTCGGCGACCTTGGCCTGGATCGCTTCCGATGACAGCAACACCGACTTGATGTCGCCGGGGTAGAGCTCCGCGGGTTGCTCAGCCACGTCCACAGCGTGCCACATCCTCAGACCGGCTCGGTGTGCAGCGTCAGCATCCCGTCGCGGCGACCCGCGATCAGACGTTGGCTGCGCAGCGGCGATCCGACGGCCACGCCACCCTGACCGCGCCAAGCGGTGACCAAGGTGTCGACGCCGCGGATCTGTTTGTCGGTCAGCCCGCTGGCACCGCCGGCAAGCAGCCAGCCACGAATCACCCTGCGTCGGATCGCCTCCGGCAGTGCCACCAGCCGGGCGGCGTCGAGCACACCGCCGCCACCACCTGCCTCGGCCAGAGCCCGATGGGCCAGTTCGTCGAGAGTCTCGGTGTCCTCGCGCAGCGCGGTCGCCGTGCGTGCCAGCGCCTCGGCGACCCCGCCGCCGAGCACATCCTCCAGCAGCGGCAGCACCTCGGTGCGCAGCCGCGTCCGAGTGAACCGCTTGTCGAGGTTGTGCGGGTCCTGCCACGGCGTGAGCTCCAGCTCGGCGCACGCGGCGTGGGTGAGCGCGCGGCGGACGCCGAGCAGAGGGCGATACCACGGCGGGTCACACGGCCGCATGCCCGCGATCGACCGGGCGCCCGAGCCGCGGCCCAGCCCGAGCAGCACGGTCTCGGCCTGATCGTCGAGGGTGTGCGCAAGCAGCACCGGAGCACCGTCGCGGGCGTCGTCCAGCGCGCGGTACCGTGCGGTGCGCGCGGCCGCCTCCGGCCCGCCCGCCGTGCCGACCTCAACGCAAAGCACTTGGGCCTCAATGCATCCCACCGACAGCGCCTGTTCCCGCGCGGTCGCCGCGACCAGGTCGGAGCCGGGTTGCAGTCGGTGGTCGACGATCAGCGCGGTGGTCGGCCGTGCCGCGGCCGCGACAGCCGTGAGCGCGAGCGAATCCGCACCGCCGGACAGTGCGACACACCAGCGGTCGTCGGTTGCGGCGTGCTCGCTGGCGAACGCGGCGAGCGCGGCCTTGAGCGCCGCTACAGCACCCTGTCGATCCATCGCTGCGGCTCATCGATTTCGGTTGGCAGTGGCAGGGTTTCGGCGCTGGTCCAGACGGTGTTGAACCTCGCCATCCCGACCCTGCCAACGACGTGGTCGACGAACGCCTTGCCGCGGGTGTACTGGCTTAGCTTGGCGTCGAACCCCAACAGCGCCCGCACCACGCGCTGCAGCGGCGGCTGCTTACGTTTGCGGCGATCGTCGAACCGGCGCCGGATGGTGGCCACCGTCGGCACCACCGCCGGCCCCACTGCGTCCATCACATGGTCGGCGTGCCCCTCCAACAGCGTGCCCAGCACCAGCAGCTGATCGAGCGCGCGCTGCTGAGGTTCGGACTGCACCGCCCGCAGCAATCCGAGTACACCGCTCGAATTCGGTTCCGCCGCAACGCCGTCGCGCCTGTTGCGGACCAACGTTGCGAGCCGACCAATTACTTCGGAGACGTCCTCGCCTGCGTCCTCGGTCAGCACGGCGAGTGACTGCGACATATGCTCGGCCAGCCACGGGTTGGCCCTGAACTGCACCCGGTGCGTGACCTCGTGCAGGCACACCCACAGCCGGAAATCGGCCGGAAGCACCCGCAATTGGCGCTCGACGGCGATCACGTTCGGATATACCAGCAGCAACTCGCCACCGTTCGGCCCGAACGGATCGTATTGGCCGAGGATGCCCGACGAGATGAACGCGAGCACGGCACCGGTCTGCGCCCCGGTGATCCGTCCTGTGATGAAACCCCGCGGGCTTTGGCTGCCGCCGGTCATCACGCGCATGGATTGTGTTGCGGCGCGGATCCATTCGACGCGGTCGACAATCCGAGCCTCGGGAATCTCGCCACCCTCGATGAGCCCGGTCACCTCACGCACCGGAATCTCGGCCTTGCGAGAAGCGTCGGCCAGCTGATCGATGACCTGGCGCTGGGTGTAATCAGTGGCGGCGGGCCCTGGCCGGGCAAGGCGGGCACCGACGGTCGCCGCGAACTGCCAGTCGACCGCGCGACCGACCGTCAGGCTGGGTTTGGTGGAGGGACTCATGCGCTGCACCCGCACGATCGCAACGCCGCGGCCAGCGCGTCGATCGCCGTGCGCCCCGTCGGGCCCGCATTGTTGGAGATGAACGCGAACGTCAGCACCCGTCCGCTGGCGTCGGTGACGATGCCTGCCAACGAATTCGTTCCGGTCAACGAGCCGGTCTTGGCGCGCAGATACCCCGCGGCCGCGCGGCCCGCGTCGGTATCGAGGTAGCGGTTGGACAGCGTGCCGCTGCCGCCTGCGATCGGCAGCAGATCAACCAGCGGCCTCAGCTTCGGCTGGTCGTCGCCCGCGGCGGCATTCACCACGCCGTCGAGAGTCTCTGCTGTCAGCCTGTCGTCGACGGACAGCCCGCTGGAATCCAGCAGATGCGCGTTGCCGGTGTCGATCTTCGCCTCGTCCAGCCGGCCGAGCACCGCCTGCACTGCGCCATCGAAACTCTGCGGCTTGTTCTGTTGTGCGGCGACCTCACGGCCGATCGACTCGGCCATCACGTTGTCGGACTCGTTCATCATCTGGCGCAGCCGCTCGACCAACGGCGCGGATTGCACCGACGCGATCTCCTGGCCGCCGCGCAACCCGTTGGGCAGCACCGTGACCGTGGCGGGGTCGACCTTCAACGCGACGGCCAGCGCGCGGCCGGCGTCCAGCGCGGGTGTGGTGGATCGCCGCGACTCGACGCTGACCGGCTGGGTCCGGCCGGCATCCAGCATCACCGCTTCCATCGGCGCGATGTCGCCCCCGTCGATGTCGGCGGGATCCCAGCCCGGCGCCATCGTCGGACCGCTGTAAGCGCTGATGTCCACCTGCACCGTGGTCACGTCGACGCCACTGCGACGCACCTGGTCGGCGAGGTCGCTGATGCGCGCCGCGCCCTTGTACCAGGTGTCCTGACCCGGCGGGGCCGCCGACAGGGTCGGGTCGCCGCCGCCCTTGAGCACCACGACGCCGGGCTGCCCGCTGGCCACCACGCGGGTGGTGAGCCTGGCATCGCGGTCCAGTGCCAACAGCGCCGCCGCCGTGGTGAGTGTCTTGTTCACCGATGCGGGCTGCATCGGCACGTCGGCGCCCTGCGCCCAGAGCTGCGCGCCGGTGAGCGCGTCGGTGATCCTGCCGGTCATCATGCCGAGGTTCGGATCGGCCACCAGCGGTGCGAGCATCGCGGCCAGCCGGTCGGGCGTTGGCTTGGTCGCCGAGTCCGCGACCGGCACGACGCCGGGCGCTGCGGTCGCCGCGGCGGGGGCCGCCTTGACCGCCTTGGCGTCGCTGGTGGAGTCGTTGCCGAGCAGGGCGGCGGCCGCGACGACGGCGGCTACCAGGACCAGCACCGCCACGCCGACCACCACATGCGTGGATCGGCGCCACTGCGTCGGCCGCATAACTCTCCTGCTCTATTGACCGCCCCCTTACAGCAGCGTATCGCTCCGTTATGGTGAGGCCCGTCCCTGGAAGACCTGAGTACATGCGTAAGGAGCCGCGACGGTGGAGTTCGACGTCGTCATCGAGATCCCGAAGGGTTCGCGTAACAAGTACGAGGTGGACCACGACACCGGCCGGGTCAAGCTGGACCGCTACCTGTTCACCCCGATGGGCTACCCGGCGGACTACGGCTTCTTCGAAAACACCCTCGGCGAGGACGGCGACCCGCTCGACGCGCTGGTGCTGCTGCCGGAGTCGGTGTTTCCCGGCTGCATCATCGAGGCCCGGCCCGTCGCGATGTTCAAGATGGAAGACGAGGCGGGCGGCGACGACAAGCTGCTGTGTGTACCCGCAGGCGACCCCCGCTGGGATCACATTCAGGACCTCGACGACGTGCCCGCCTTCGAACTCGAGGCGATCAAGCACTTCTTCGTGCACTACAAAGACCTGGAGCCCGGCAAGTTCGTCAAGGCTGCCGACTGGGCCAACCGGGAAGCCGCCGAGGCAGAGTTGAAGGCGTCGGTCGAACGCTTCAAGAACTCGAGTCACTGAGTTTTCCTCCCCGTAACACGGAGTAACGCAGGCGTGTCCTGCGTTTTCCATGATTGCTGTGTGTTGATGCATCAGGGGATCGGCCTGGACGCGTTCAACGCAATGCCGATGCGCCGGGCCGTGCACGCGATCTACGAGTGCTGCTACAGCGTGCCGTTGGCCGCTGATCTGGCTCGCGGCCGGTCATACGACAGCCACGACCGGTTGTTCCGTCAGGCTGACGCCCTGTTGTTCGGGCTGTCCGAAGACTCGATCGACTCGATCCTGCAGGCCTACCCCGATGTCGGCAGGCGGCCGGGCAGCGAGAAATCACAGGCCGAGCAGTGTGCGGTGTGGTGCGATCAACCCGAGGTGATGGACCGGTTGACGGTCGCATCGAAGCGCTACCTCGACCACTTCGGCTTCGGCTTCGTGATGTTCATCAACGGCTATTCGGCGCAGGATGTGCTCGCCGCCATGACCGACCGTCTGCAGAACGACTTCGAAACCGAGCGCAAGGTGGTGCGCAACGAGTTGGCGCGCATCAACCGCACCCGGCTCGAGCGCATGCTCGGACCAGAAGGCGGCTACGACAACTGGTGACTAGGCGGCCTGCCAGTCCCTGATCGCGGTGTCCTGCTTGCGGCCGAGTTCGAGCACCAGGTCCTCAGGCGCGGGATCTTTTGCCGCACCAGCGAATTCGATGGTGGTGGCCGTGTTGCCCTCGGCGAATGACAGTAAGGTCACCGACTGCGACCCGTCTGATGACATCCCGGTCAGCATGGTGCCCCCCGAGCCGACGGCCACGGGCTGCGACTTGCCGTTGGCCACCGTGCCCAGCGCCGCGCGCGCACCGTCCAGTGCACCCGTCGCCGCCTGCGCGTCGGGCAATACCAGGACGGTGGTGGTGATGGTGCGACTGCCGTCGCGGTGGGTGTAAACCGTCTCGACACCGGGCTGCCCATTCGGGTTGATGACCGGCGGCGCCGCGCTGTAGGCGAGTGAATCGGTGATCAGATTCGGGTCGACCGGCAGCGTGCTGAAGTCACCGGGTTGTGCTGCGGCATAACCGAAACCGCTGAATGTCATGCTTGCGGCCGCTGCGATTCCCGCGGCCATGGTGCGAATTCTCATCACGACTCCCATCGCTCAGCAGGGGTAGCAGCCCCACCCACGCCAGCCATCGCGCCAGAAGAAGCCGGCGCCGCAACCCATCGCGCCCGTCCCGCCCTGGCAATCGAACATCTGCACTTTCGGCCCGACCGGCACCGCGGGCTGGGTGTAGGAGTTCGTGTCATGTGAGCTCTGCGCCGCGTACGCCGTCTGCGCGGTGGCCGCCGAGCCCGACATCATCGCGACGATTGCGAGGGCCATGCCGATTTTGCGCATCAGATTCCTCCCCGTATCTCGGAATTTTGCCAAGAAAACGGTACGCCGAAGACAATCGTCGTTTGCCGCATTCGAAAACAATGAGAATGACGTCGCCGCCCCACGCGCCGTCGCATGATGGCCCGATGAATGATGCCGTGAACGGTCATTGCGACAGCCGCTTCTCGAAGGTCGCCGACGCACTGGCCGACGAGATCGCCAAGGGCGAGGAACTGGGCGCCTCGATTGCCGTGGACATCGACGGCGAGTTGGTCGTCGACATCTGGGGCGGCCACGCGGACCGCGCGAAGACGGTCCCATGGGAGCGCGACACCATCGTGAACTTTTTCTCGTGCACGAAGACGCTCACCGCCCTTGCGGCATTGATAGCGATCGACCGCGGTGCCATCGACGCGTTCGCCCCGGTGGCCAAGTACTGGCCGGAGTTCGCGCAGAACGGCAAGCAAGACATCGAGGTGCGTCACCTGATGTCCCACACGTCGGGTGTCTCGGGGTGGGAGGTCCCGTTCGGCATCGAGGACATGTACGACTGGGAGAAGTCGACCAACCACCTCGCGCGTCAGGAGCCGTGGTGGACACCCGGCACGGCATCCGGCTATCACGCGGTCAACTACGGACACCTGATCGGTGAGGTGATCCGGCGCGCCACGGGCAAGACCCTCAAGGAGTTCGTGAGCGACGAGATCGCGGAGCCACTGGGTGCCGACGTCCAAATCGGCGTCGGCCCGGCGGACGAGCACCGCGTCGCCGAGATCATCCCGCCCCCGCCGTTGCCGATCCCGCTCGACGCGCTACCCAAAGACCACCCCGCCTACAAGACGTTCGCCGGCTTTCCCCCCGACGAGAACACCGCGCTGATCGTCGAGACCACACCGTGGCGTCGCGCGGACATCGGCGGGGTCAACGGCCACGGCAACGCCCGCGCACTTGCCAGGGCGCTATCACCAATCTCCCTGGGCGGCAAGGCGAACGGTGTGCAACTGTTGAGCCCGGAAACGATCGACCTGATCTTTCAGGAACAGTCGTACGGACCCGACCAGGTGCTGTTGGTTCCGTTGCGGTTCGGCATCGGATTCGGACTGCCGTCACCGGAAAGCGTTCCCGGCATTCCCGACGGCAAGATCTGCTGGTGGGGTGGCTGGGGTGGCTCGATGATCGTGATGAACCCCGACCGTCGGACCACGTTCGCCTACGTGATGAACAGGATGGGTCCTGGCACCACCGGAACCGAACGCACCAACCGCTACGCCCACCTCATCTACGACGCCATGGGCTGACGCTTACTTGACCGCAGGTGCCAGCTTTTGCTCAGCGGACACCGCCGGTGTCTTCTTCGCGCGGATCCGCTTGGCGTAGTTCATCGCAGGCTTCTCGATCAAGTAGTACGTGACGCTCGCGGCGACGATCGTGGCGGCCAGGAGTATCACGATGTTGTGCAGCATCCCGGGCAGGGTGTCGCCTGCCATCCAGCCAAGCCGCCCCAACAACAGCAGCATCGGGAAATGCCACAGATACGCCGACAGCGAGATCTCACCGACGTAGCGGATCGGCCGAACGTCGAGGAACGTCGCCAACTTCGATTTCCGGCCGCGGGCCAGCGGGACCACCACAACGAGGATCATCAAGGCCGCGACCACGCCGACGCCCGCGGTGACGAACTCGACTGCAATCCCGAAAAACGCCGCGCTGACCACCAACACGGGCAGTATCGCCGTTGCACTGAGCATCCTGACGCGCCGACTGACCCGCTCGGACAGTGCGCCGTGCTCGATCGCGACAAACACGATCGCGGCGAACATTCCCATCGCGAAGTTGTCGGCGTTGGTCAGGATGCTCTTGGTGAACACCGCGGCGATGTTCGGTCCCCAGTTGAGTAGGACGAAGTTGGTGGTGCCTCCGTACTGGTTCACCACAGGGATCAGCGCACGTCCGACAAGTCCGACGACCAACAGGATGACGGGCGCCAACATGGCGACCACGAACGGATTGCGCGCGCTGTGCTTCCGCATCCGGAACACCGCGAAACCCAGCAGCGGAAGCAAGAAGTAGAACGCATACTCCAGCGTCAGTGACCAGGAGGGCCCGATGCCGGTCTCAAGGTATTGCGGGAAATAAGTCTGCAGCAGCGTCAGGTTCGTCAGCAACTCCCACGGTTGGGTGATCATGCCGATGCCGGTCTTGGCGTCGTTGGGCTGCAATGCCGCGTTCTGGACGTACGACAGCCGCAACACGAAATTCACGATCAAAAAGATGGCGAGGTATGCCGGCATGATGCGCGCAAGGCGGTGGACTGCGTAATCGCGAACATTCGGCATCCGAACCGAAGAGGGTTCCGCAACCACATTTCGGACATACGGTAAGAACAACAGAAAACCACTTAGCACGAAGAAGTACACCAACGAGAATCCGAAGACATTCGTCTTCCATACGTCCGCGGTTTGCTTCGAGTAATACCCCGTGACGTGCGTGATCGCGATACTCATGCACAACAACCCGCGAACGCCGTCAAGCCCAATTATCCGGGCTCGCCTGCGAATTGGCGGAGTCGCCGTGGCATCTGTCGTCGCCGCCTCAGATGAGGCCTGCGTCGATCGCGCGGTCATGGCGATCCGAAATTAACGATAGCGGCAAATAAAGACAACGAATGCCCCTTTTTCTACAGACTTGAGTAATCTGCCGCGCCAACGTCACAGCAACTAAAGGTGAGGATTGGCCAGCTAATGAACTGTACATCGCAGGCGGTAGTTTCGCATGCAAATAAGTCGGCTTATTGTGCCGCCTTTTGTATTCTCACGAACCGAATTCTATTGCTTCCACGAACACAGTTAAGTGAAAGAAAACCCACAGCCGCTGTCCGATAGTGAGAATCGGCGCGATCAGGCGGATGCAGCTACGTTGCGCTGAGGTGCTGCGCCGCCGTCAGGAGGCCCTTGGCTGGTCGCGAAGCGTGAGCAGGCGCAGCACGTCAAGCCCCAGGTCACGCAAGTCCTGCCGAGGTGACGCCGGGATCAGCGTGACGCCGTCGGCGACACCGGCCATGGCGATGTCGGAGACCAACCCGGCCAGCCCGTCGACGGTGCCCGCGTAATGCACGGTGTGTTCGGCGGGGCCGAGAACGCTTCGCGCCGAACGAAAGTCGCCGGCAACGGCCACGGTCACATCGAGGATGACGGCCACGTCGTCGCCGCGCGCCCTGATCCGCGCGCGAGCCCGCCGCGCCTGTTGAAGGTCGGACGCCGCGACCCGCACGGTGCGCTGATCGCCATCCGTCAGCTCACTCCAGTCACCGCTCGGCGCCTCCGCCACGAATAGCCGCACATGGGTCACGCTAGGAAAACAAGCCCACGGCGTCGACGATTCCGCTCAGGCGGAATCCAACGCCTCCTTTTCGGTTTCCTTCTTCACGTCGTGCACGCGGGTCTTGTACAGACTCGCCACGGTCGTGATGACGAGCGTCACGACGATCACGCCGAGGCTGGCCAGCGTGGGGATCTCCGGCACGGGGACATGCTCACCTCCGTTGATGAACGGCAGTTCGTTCTCGTGCAGCGCGTGCAGGAGCAGCTTCAGTCCGATGAAGGCCAGAATGAACGCCAACCCCTGCGACAGGTAGACCAACCGCTTGAGCAGGTCGCCGAGCAGGAAATACAGCTGGCGCAGACCCATCAACGCGAACACGTTGGCGGTGAACACCAGGTACGGCTCTTGGGTCAGCCCGTAGATCGCGGGGATCGAGTCCAGTGCAAACAGCAGGTCGGTGGTGCCGAGCGCGACGATGACAAGGAACATCGGCGTCATCAGCCGCTTGCCGTTTTCCTTCACCCACAGCGCAAGGCCGCCCTCCCACCTGTCCGTGAGTTTCAGGTGGCTGCGCGCGAACCGAACGACGAAGTTCTCCGCATCGTCGTCGTGCTCGGTGTTGCGGGCCAGGTTGATCGCGGTGTACACCAGGAACGCCCCGAAAAGGTAGAAGACCCAGGAGAACTGGTTGATGGCCACCGCGCCGAGCGCGATGAAGATGCCGCGGAAGATCAGCGCCAGAATGATGCCGACCAGCAATGCCTGCTGTTGATACTTCTTGGGCACCTTGAAGCTGGCCATGATGATCAAGAAGATGAACAGGTTGTCCACGGACAGGCTGTACTCCGTCAGCCAGCCGGCGAAGAACTCCAGCCCGAACTGACTGCCGTGGTAGAACCACGTCCACAACCCGAACGCCACGGCGAGCCCGATGTAGCCCGCCAGCGCCGTGCCCGTCTCACGTTTGGACGGTTCGTGCGGACGACGACCGATCACGATCACGTCGAATAGCAGCACGGCGATCGTCACGCTCAGCGTGATGATCCACTCGAGTTGGGTTACATGCATGAAGCAGCCTCCGGTCGTTGTTAAACGCCGGAGGTCTCTTCCACCCGCCACGATGATCCGTAGCAGATCCGCGGTGCCGGTCGTCCGATAGCGGCCGACGTGGTGACGACATCGCGGCGAAGGAATACTCCCCTCCGCTTTCCATTCTGCCAGCTCGATGGCTCCGATCGAAAACCGGGGCGAGTGAACTTACGGTTACCCCCGTGGCCGACACCCAACTTCCCGGCGTTTTCTCCGACGTGCAGCCGCTGCTGGAGCACTACGGCTACCTGGGCGTGGCCGGGATGCTGTTCCTCGAGGACTTCGGCGTTCCCGTGCCCGGCGAGATCATGCTGATCGCCGCCGCGGTCTTCGCGGGCGCGGGGCAGATGAACATCGCCGTGGTCTTTCTGGTCGCGGTGCTTGCCGCGGTCATCGGCGACAACATCGGCTTCGTCGTCGGCCACTTCGGCGGCCGCCCGCTCGCGGAGCGGTTCGGCCGGTACGTCTTCCTGACCCCGCAGCGGCTGGACCGCGCGGAGACCTTCTTCAACCGGCACGGCGGCAAGATCGTCACGGTCGCCCGCTTCATCGACGGCCTGCGCCAGATCAACGGTCTGCTGGCCGGGATCGTCGGCATGCACTGGCTGAAATTTCTCGGTTACAACGCCCTTGGCGCGGTGCTGTGGGTGGGCGCCTGGTGTGCGCTCGGATACCTCGCAGGCGAGCACATCGTCGAGATCTACGACACGTTCGAGCGATACAAGTGGTACGTGGTTGCGGCTGTGGTCGTCCTCGCCGCAATTGTGATCACGCATCGAGTGCGGCGCGGTCGCGCCGAACGCGCGGCTTAGTAGTTTGTATTCGTGACAGCGGATCCGCAGCCGGTAATCCCCGCGCAATACCTGCTGTCTTCGTCTGCGCCAGAACCGCGGACGCTGATCGACATCCTGCACGACACGGCTGCTCGCTATCCCGATGCACCCGCGCTCGACGACGGCGAGGTCCAGCTCACCTATGCCGAGTTGATCGCCGATATCGAGGAGAGCGTCGAGTGGCTGGCCGCGCGCGGCATCGGCCGCGGCGATCGCATCGGCATCCGGATGCCGTCGGGCAGTTACGCGCTCTACGTGGCGATCCTCGCGACGCTCGCCGCCGGTGCCGCGTACGTACCGGTCGACGCCGACGATCCCGACGAGCGGGCCGAGTTGGTGTTCGGCGAGGCCGGCGTGGTGGGTGTCATCACCGATCGAGGGTTGGTCCGCGCGCAAGGCTCGTCGCGCGGATGGCGTGCGGGCGCGCCGCTTGGCCGCGACGACGCGTGGATCATCTTCACCTCCGGCTCCACTGGTACCCCGAAGGGCGTCGCGGTCACCCATCACAGCGCTGCCGCGTTTGTCGACGCGGAAGCGCAGATGTTCTTGCAGGACAACCCGATTGCGCCAGGGGACCGGGTGCTGGCCGGATTGTCGGTCGCCTTCGACGCGTCCTGCGAGGAGATGTGGCTGGCCTGGAGGCACGGGGCGTGCCTGGTGCCCGCGCCACGCTCGCTGGTTCGCAGCGGCATGGATCTGGGGCCGTGGCTGGTTTCGCGCGACATCACCGTGGTGTCGACGGTGCCGACGCTAGCGGCGCTGTGGCCCGCGGAGGCGCTCGAAGCGGTGCGGCTGCTGATCTTCGGCGGCGAGGCGTGTCCGCCGGAGCTCGCCGAGCGGCTGGCTGTCGAGGGACGCGAAGTGTGGAACACCTACGGCCCGACCGAGGCGACGGTGGTGGCGTGCGCGGCCCGGCTGGAGGGTGCGGGCCCGGTGAGCATCGGATTGCCGCTGCGGGGTTGGGATCTGGCGGTGGTCGACAAGGACGGATTCCCGGTGCGCACCGGCGATGTCGGCGAACTCGTCATCGGCGGCGTCGGACTGGCCCGCTACCTGGATCCGGTCAAGGACGCCGAGAAATACGCCGAGCTGCCCACGCTCGGATGGTCGCGGGCCTACCGCAGCGGCGACCTGGTCCGGCTGGAGCCTGACGGCCTGTACTTCGTCGGCCGGGCCGACGACCAGGTCAAGGTGGGCGGGCGCCGCATCGAACTGGGTGAGGTCGACTCGGCGTTGGTGCATCTGCCCGGCGTCAGCGGCGGGGCGGCCGCGGTACGACGGACCACCAGCGGCACCCCCCTGCTGGTCGGCTACATCGCAAGCGCCGACCCGGCGTTCGACATCGCCAAGGCCCGCGCCACGCTGGCCGAGTCCCTACCCGCCGCGTTGGTGCCGAGGCTGGTGCTCGTCGATGAGCTGCCCACCCGCACATCGGGCAAGGTGGACCGAAACGCGCTGCCGTGGCCTCCCCCTGGCGCGAGTGCCGAGGAAGAGCCCGACCTCGGCGGCACGATGGGATGGCTGGCCGGGCTGTGGCGCGAGGTCCTCGCGGCACCTATCGACGGCCCGGAGGCCGACTTCCATGCGCTGGGCGGGGGATCGTTGTCCGCGGCGCAGTTGGTGGCGGCGATGCGACAGCGCTATCCCCAGGTCACCGTCGCAGATCTCTACGACCATCCCCGGCTCGGATCGCTGGCGGGTTATCTCGACGAGCTGGACCCGCCGCCTGCCGTCCAGACCCGCACCGTGAAGCCGACGCCTCGGTTGACCCAGGCCGCGCAGGTGGCCCTGTCCCTGCCGCTGGCCACGCTGACCGGGCTGCAGTGGGTGCTGTGGTTGGCTCTGCTCAACAATGTTGTAGTCGAACTACATCCGATGCCATGGCTGGTGCCGGTGAACTGGTGGTTCGTCGGCATCGGCTTCGCCCTGTTCATCACCCCGCTTGGCCGGATGTCGATCGCGGCGCTTGGCGCGCGGATCCTGCTCGGCGGCCTTCAAGCCGGCACGTATCGCCGCGGTGGCGCCGTGCACCTGCGGGTCTGGCTGGCAGAGCGGTTGGCCGATGCCAGCGGCGCTGAGAACCTCGCCGGTGCACCGTGGCTGGTGTATTACGCCCGCATGCTGGGTAACAAGGTGGGCAAGGGAGTCGACCTGCACTCCGCCCCGCCGGTGACCGGGATGCTCAGCCTCGGGCACCGCGCCTCCATCGAACCCGAGGTGGACCTGTCCGGACACTGGATCGACGGCGACCACTTCCACGTCGGCCCGATCACCGTCGGCAATGACGCCACCATCGGCGCCCGCACGACGCTGCTGCCCGGTGCCGTCGTTGGCAAGAACGCCGACGTGGCACCGGGCTCGGGTGTCGTCAGCAAGGTCAAGAACGGGCAGTACTGGAAGGGCTCGCCCGCGGTGAAGTCCGGCAAGGCCAAGCATCCGTGGCCGGACCATCGCCCGCGGCGCGCGCCGTTGTGGGTGGGCGTGTACGGGCTGACGTCGATTCTGTTGGGCGCCGTGCCGCTGGTGGCGCTGGCCGTCGGTCTGGCTGTGATCGGTTGGGCGGTCCGGGATGCCGCGTCGCTGACCGACGCGATCGCACCCGCGGCGCTGTGGACACCCGCGGCGACGCTGGCCGCGGTGGTCACGTATGCCGCGGCGACGGTTATCGGCGTGCGAGCGTTGTCGATGTGGATGCCCGAGGGTTATCACCCGGTGCGCAGCCGCGTCGGCTGGCAACTCTGGGCGACCGAGCGGCTGATGGATGCCGCGCGTAACTACCTGTTCCCGATCTATGCGAGCCTGCTGACGCCGTGGTGGCTGCGCCTGCTCGGCGCGAAAGTCGGACGGGGAACCGAGATTTCGACCGCGCTGCTGGTGCCGAAATTCACCGTCGTTGAGGACGGCGCGTTCCTGGCCGACGACACCATGGTCGCGTCCTACGAGCTGGGCGGCGGCTGGATCCATGTCGCGAAGGCGACCATCGGCAAGCGGGCGTTCCTCGGCAACTCGGGTATCACCCAGCCCGGACGGCGCGTCCCCGACGATGGTCTGGTCGCGGTGCTTTCCGCTGCGCCGCACAAGGCCAAGGCGGGTTCGTCGTGGTTGGGCAGCCCCCCGGTTCGGTTGCGCCGCAAGCCCACCGCGGCCGACGCACTGCGCACCTTCCACCCGTCGCTGCGCTTGAAGGTGCTGCGCGCGCTGGTGGAGACCTGCCGGATTATCCCGCTGATCGTGACGTTCGCGATCGGAGTGGCAGTGCTGTTCGCGGTGCAATGGCTGGCGGTGGAAGCCGGTTGGGTGTGGAGCGCGCTTGGCAGCGGCGTGGTGCTGCTGGCGGCGGGTGCGCTCGCAGGTGGTATCGCGGTGATCGCGAAATGGCTTGTGGTCGGCCGAATCAGGGCGATCGAGCACCCACTGTGGTCATCGTTCGTGTGGCGCAACGAAGTGTCGGACACCTTCGTCGAGTCGGTGGCGGCGCCATGGTTCGCCCGCGCCGCCAGCGGCACTCCTGTGATGAACCTGTGGCTGCGGGCACTGGGCGCCAAGATCGGCCGCGGCGTCTGGTGTGAGACGTATTGGCTGCCCGAGGCAGACCTCGTCACCCTCGAGAAGGGCGCGACCGTCAACCGCGGCTGTGTGGTGCAGACCCACTTGTTCCACGACCGGATCATGCGGATGGACACCGTTGTGCTGGAAGAGGGTTCGACGTTGGGCACGCACTGCGTCGCCCTGCCCGCCGCACGGATCGGCGCAGGCGCCACCGTCGGCCCGGCGTCGCTGGTGATGCGTGGCGACGAGGTGCCGCCGTCCACCCGGTGGCAGGGCAATCCGATCGCGCCGTGGAACATGTTCCGCAAGAAGCGGGGCGACGCCCCTGAGCCACCGCCCAAGAAGACAGAAGCCAGCGCCGCGTGACGAGGAGCAAGAAAGCCGCGAAGAAGGCCACCCCTCCCTGTATCGACCCCTACCTGCCCGAAATCGGCAACTTCGGATATCGGGTGTCGCGCTACGAACTCGACCTCGAATACAAGGTGGCGATCAACCGGCTCTCAGGGACCGCCACCATCACCGCGGTCACCCTCGCTGCGCTGCGCACCTTCACGCTGGATCTGTCGAACGCCCTTTCGGTGACGAAGGTGTCCGTTAACGGCAGGCGCCCGGCCCAGTTCCGGTCGTCGGACGGCAAGCTACACATCGCGCTGCATCAGCCGCTACCCGCCGGGGCGGCGATGACGATCGCGGTTCGCTACGGCGGCACACCGCGACCCATCCGCTCCTATTGGGGCGAAGTCGGTTTCGAGGAGCTGTCGGAGGGGGTGCTCGTCGCCGGGCAACCCAACGGCGCCTCGTCTTGGTTTCCCTGCGACGACCATCCGAGCGCCAAGGCCAGCTTCCGCATTCAGATCAGCACGGAGAGTCCGTACTACGCGCTGGCGAATGGCGAGTTGTTGTCCCGACGCGTTCGCGCGGGCATGACGACATGGACGTACGAGCAGGCGGAGCCGACGTCGACGTATCTGATCACGCTGCAAATCGGACCCTACGACCGTCATCGGATGGCCAAGAACGGTGTTCAGATGCACGCCGTTCTGCCGAACCGGTTGCGCGACAACTTCGATCAGGACTTCGCCGACCAGCCGAAGATGATGAAGCTGTTCGTCAAGCTGTTCGGGCCCTACCCGCTGGCCAGCGGATACACCGTGGTGGTCACCGATGACGACCTCGAGATTCCGCTTGAGGCACAAGGTATTTCGATCTTCGGTGCCAACCATTGCGACGGCAGCGGCGGCGCAGAACGGCTGATCGCCCACGAACTCGCCCATCAATGGTTCGGCAATTCCGTCACGGCCAAACGATGGCGGCACATCTGGCTGCACGAAGGCTTCGCGTGCTACGCCGAATGGCTGTGGTCCGAGCACTCCGGCGGACGGACCGCCGACGAATGGGCACGTCACTACTACCAGCGGCTGGTCGACTCGCCGCAGGACCTGTTGCTGGCCGACCCCGGACCGCGTGACATGTTCGACGACCGCGTGTACAAACGCGGCGCGCTGACACTGCATGTGCTGCGCCAGCGCATCGGCGACGAGAGTTTCTTTGCGCTGCTGCGGGATTGGACCGCGCGCTACCGGCACAGCACCGCGGTCACCGACGACTTCACCGGGCTGGCGGCGAACTACGCACACGAGTCGCTGCGACCGCTGTGGGATGCGTGGCTGTACTCGCTGAACGTGCCCGCCCTCGAAGGTCCGTCGTGACGGACGCGGCGCCCACGGGCCCGATCACGCGCGCCAGTGTGACGCGCGTCGGCACCGCGACGGTGTTGTCCGCGCTGTGCGGGTATGCGGTGCTGTACCTGGCCGCACGGGATCTCGAGCCGGCGGGTTTCTCGGTGTTCGGTGTGTTCTGGGGCGCGTTCGGGTTGGTAACAGGAGCAGCATTCGGCCTGCTGCAGGAGGCCACCCGTGAGGTGCGCTCGGCCCGCTACACCGAAGTGATTGCCGGACCCCGCACGCATCCGATGCGGGTGGCGGCGATGGTGGGCGTGGTTGCCGCTGTGGTGATCGCCGCGACGTCGCCGCTGTGGTCGGCGCATGTGTTCGTGGAGTCGCAGTGGCTGAGCGTCGCCCTGCTGAGCGTCGGGCTCGCGGGGTTCTGCCTGCACGCCACGCTGCTGGGCATGCTGGCCGGGGTGAACCGGTGGACCGAGTACGGATCGTTGATGGTGACCGATGCCGGTCTCCGAGTCGTCGTGGCGGCGACGACGTTCGTGCTCGGCTGGGGGCTGGTCGGATACCTGTGGGCGACCGTCGCGGGTGCGATCGCGTGGCTGATCCTGCTCATCGCGGCCCCCACGACGCGGGAGGCGGCGCGACTGCTGACGCCCGGCGGCACCATGACGTTCCTGCGCGGTGCCTCGCATTCGATCGCGGCAGCGGGGGCGAGCGCGATCCTGGTGATGGGCTTTCCGGTGCTGCTCAAGGCGACCTCCGGCGATCTGGGCGCCACGGGCGGCGTGGTCATCCTGGCCGTCACGCTGACCCGGGCGCCGCTGCTGGTGCCGCTGACCGCCATGCAGGGCAATCTGATCGCGCATTTCGTCGATCAGCGCACCGAACGACTGCGGGCGCTGGCGCAGCCCGCGCTGGTCGTGATCGGCCTCGGCCTGCTCGGCGTGCTGCTCGCGGGCGTGTTCGGGCCGTGGCTGTTGCGGGAGGGCTTCGGGGCCCAGTACCGGGCCGACGGCGAGCTGCTGGCCTGGCTGACCGGCGCGGCGGTGGCGATCGCCTTGCTGACCTTGACGGGGGCCGCCGCGGTGGCTGCCGCCCTGCACCGTGCTTATTCGCTTGGTTGGGTGTCCGCGACGGTCGCGTCGGCGCTGTTGCTGCTGTTGCCGGTGGAACTGGAAACCCGCACCGTGATCGCGCTGCTCTGCGGGCCGCTGGTGGGAATCGCCGTCCATCTGGGCGCGCTTGCCAGGGCGCCTCACAGGTGACCCTGTATTTTGATGGGCATCGACACGCGCTACCACGACGTCTGGATCGTCATTCCCGCCTTCAACGAGGCGAGCGTCATCGGCGACGTCATCTCTGACGTTCGCTCGGTTTTCGCCAACGTGGTGTGTGTCGACGACGGCAGCCGCGACGACACCGGCGACGTGGCGCTTCGCGCAGGCGCGCATTCGGTCCGTCATCCGGTCAACCTCGGCCAGGGCGCTGCGATTCAGACCGGTGTCGAGTACGCCCGTCGCCAGCCCGGTGCAACGGTGTTCGCCACGTTCGACGCCGACGGCCAGCACCGCGTCAAGGACGTCATCCGGATGATCGACCGGCTGGCAGCCGACGACGTCGACCTGGTGGTCGGCACCCGGTTCGCCGACCCTGGCGTGGTCAGCCACACGCCGCTGTTGAAGCGGCTGGTGTTGCGCTCGGCGGCCGCGCTGAGCCCGCGCAGCCGCAAGCTGGGGTTGACCGATGCGCACAACGGCCTGCGGGTGTTCAACAAGAAGGTGGCCGACGGGCTCAACCTGACCATGAGCGGCATGAGCCACGCCGATGAGTTCATCGCCCTGGCCTACGAAAACCATTGGCGGGTAACGGAAGAACCGGTCGAGATCCTCTACACCGAGTACTCGATGTCGAAGGGGCAACCCCTGCTCAACGGTGTCAACATCATCTTCGACGGTTGGTTGCGCGGGAGGATGTCGCGATGAACTGGATTCAGGCGCTGCTGATCGTGTCGGTGCTGTCGCTACTGGTCTACCTGTTGCGATCACGCCGCAGCGCGCGGTCCAAGGCGTGGGTGAAGGTCGGATACGTGCTGTTTGTGATCGCGGGCATCTACGCGATCCTGCGTCCGGACGACACCACCGTCGTCGCGAATTGGCTTGGCGTGGCGCGCGGTGCCGACCTGATGGAGTACGTACTGATCATCGCGTTCGTGTTCACGACGCTGTCGGCCTACATGCGGTTCAAGGATCTCGAACTGAAGTACGCGCGATTGGCTCGCGCGGTGGCGTTGCAGACCGCGCGGGTACCCGACGAGGGCTAACTGAGCCCGCGCATCACCTCGATCAGCAGGTCGATCTGCTTGGCCTCGGCGTCGGGTTGCGGCAAGACCGGGCGGACGAGCGCGGCGCCGTTGAATGAGTTCGTGATGATCGCCACCAGCGTCGCGAAGGTCTCTTCGTCGAACCTGTCCGCACCAGGGAACGCTCTTGCGGTCTCGTGGATGTTGACGGCGTACTCCGCCAGCATCGTCTGCAATGCGGCTCGCAGTTTCTCGTCCGTACGAGCCGCGACCATCAACTCGAAGATGACACTGTTGGTGGCGCTGGTCGTCGCCTCCCATTGAATCCGCACCGCTGCCTCGAGCGCCGCCTCGTCCGAGATCTCCGCAACCCGACTGGTGACGAATTCGAGCTGCCGTCGCATCACTTCCCGTGCGGTGGCCGTCATGAAATCGCTCATGGTCCGGAAATGGCGGAACAGCGCGCCGTCGGATACCTGCGCCCGCTTGGCGATCACCGCCGCCGAAGCCCGCGCGTAGCCCACCTCGATGATGGTGTCGATGCTGGCGTCCAGCAGCCTGGCGACGGTTTCCTCGCGGCGCTGCTGTTGCGTTCTGGCCATGTCAGACAGGCATTTTGGTGCGCTGCCCGGCACCCGCCTTCAAGAACCGGCCGGACTTTGTGGTAGTCCCGTAGCCTTCGCGGAACTGGCCGTTGCGATAGACCACCTCGCCGTTGACACCGGTCGCGACGACGGCGGCGTCGTTGCGGTTGACCATCCGGGACAGGCCGCCGTAGAACGGCACCTGCTCTTCGTGATACTCGTTCACCGAGTCGTCGAGCCCGGCAGGATCGATCACGACGAAGTCGGCGCGCTCGCCTTCACGCAGCGTGCCTGCCGGGAGCCCGAACCAATCGGCGACTTCGGCCGTCAGGCGGTGCACCGCATGGGCTGTCGTCATGAAGGGACGTCCGGCCAGCTCGGCATCGCGGACGCGCTTGAGCAATTTCACCGGGAAGTTGTAGAACGCCATGTTGCGCAGGTGCGCGCCGGCGTCGGAGAAGCCCATGTGAATCGACGGGTCGACGGCGAGGGCGTCCAGGTGCTTCGGCCGGTGGTTGGCGACGATCGTCGTCCAGCGCACGTTGCGTTCGCCGTTCTCAACGAGCACGTCGAGGAAGGCATCCAGCGGATGCAGGCCGCGTTCGTCGGCGATCTGCCCGAAGCTCTTGCCGATCAATGTCTTGTCCGGGCATTCGACGATGGTGGCGTCGTGAAAATCGCGGTGCCACAACGTCGGACCGAGCTTCTTACGGTCGAACGAGCGACGGAAACGGCGGCGGTAATCCGTATCGGCGAGCAGCGTGTTGCGCTCGATCTGGTCGCGAAGGTGAAGCGCTGCGGTGCCTGCGCCGAACTCCTCGAACACCGGCAGGTCGATGCCGTCGGAGTACAGCTCGAACGGCACCGGCAGATGCTGGAACCGCACCAGCGAGTCGAGCACCTTGTTGAGAAGCCGTACCCCTGGCCCGAATACGTGCACCGCGCCGGTCGCCGACTTGGCGTCGGCCGAAACCAGCAGGCTCATCCGAACGCCTGGACGACGGCCGAACATCCGGCTGCTGGTCAGGAAGAACATCAGCGCGGAGACCGGGCTCTTGGTGTTGGGGGCGCTCTGCAGGATGCGGCCGCGCTTGCGCAGCACCTTGATCAGCCTGCGGCGCTCGCGCCATGTGGCGAATGTCGATGGCAGAGCACGTGATCGGAAGCGGTCGCCGTCGAGCTTGTCGATCGGCGCGTCCATGCCCGACATGCCGAGCAAGCCCGCGTCGAGCGCTTGGTCCAGCAGTCGGGCCATCCGCTCCAGCTCGGCATCGGTCGGTCGGACGCCTTCGGTGGTCGCGCGGTCGAGGCCGAGCACCGAGGTGCGCAGGTCCGAATGGCCAAGCATGGAACTGACATTCGGCCCCAGCGGGAGCTCGTCAAGGGTCTGGACGTATTCGGCCGGAGTCGACCACGTTTTCTTGGCCTCCAGGGCGCCGAGCACGAACTTGCGCGGCACCGCTTCCACCCGGCTGAACAAGTCGGCGGCGTCTTCGGTGTCCGCGTACACGGTCGACAGCGAGCAATTGCCGAGCAGCAGCGTGGTGACACCGTGCCGGACGGACTCGCGCAGACCCGGATCGAGCAGCACCTCGGCGTCGTAGTGGGTGTGCACATCGATGAATCCGGGGAGGATCCACTTGCCCGCCGCGTCGATCACGTCCGGGCAGCCGGTCTCGTCCAGCGGGCCACGGGACACCGAGGCGACGATGCCGTCGCGGATGCCGAGCGTGCGTACCTGCGGCGCGGCTCCGGTGCCGTCGAACCACAGACCATTGCGAATGACGACGTCGTAGGTCACGCAGCCACGCTACAATAAAAAGTGAGTACTTACAATCTTTATTCGGATCGGAAGTAATCGACCGTCTTGGCCACGCCGGCCTCGATGTCGAACTGCGGCCGCCAACCCAACACCTCGGCGGCCAGGCTGATCTCCAAACAGGATCGCTTCAAATCGCCAAGGCGCGGCGCGTGGAATTCGGGATTGTCAGGCGCGCCGGCCGCCTTCGCGATCACGGTGTGCAGCTGGCGCGTCGAGGTTTCAATTCCGGTGCCCACATTGAACCGTTGCCCGTCACCGCTAGCACCAGACGCCTTGACGAACGCATCGACCACGTCGTCGACGAACACGTAGTCGCGGGTATCGGTTCCGTCGCCGAAGATCTTGGTCGGCTTTCCCGACAGCAGCGCGCGAGAGAAGATCGCGACCACCCCAGCCTCGCCGTGCGGATCCTGACGCGGGCCAAATACGTTGCCGGGCGCGATGTGTGAGCACTGCAAGCCATAGAGGTTGCGGAACATGTTCAGATATACCTCGCCCGCGACCTTGCTCGCCGCATACGGGGACGCCGGGTTGACCGGAGTCTGCTCGTCGGTCGGATAACTGGGCGGAATGCCGTATATCGAGCCACCCGAAGACGTATGCACCACCTTGCGCACGCCCGCGCGACGAGCGGCTTCCGCGAGACGCACAGTGCCGACGACGTTGACCGTCGAATCGAACTGCGGATCGTCGACCGACCGCGTGACCGAGATCTGAGCGGCCAGGTGGAAGACAACCTCCGGCTTCGCATCGGCGAGCAGCCCGATTAGGTCGGCGTCCACGATGTCGGCCTTGGCGAATTCGAACTCGGTCGACCGCTCCGCCCCGACGATGTTCTCGCTGCGTCCCGAGCTGAGGTCGTCCACGCCGACGACGCTGTGGCCGTCCGCCAGCAGGCGGTCTACCAGCGTCGATCCGATAAAACCGGCTGCCCCCGTGACCAGTGTGCGCATCGGCACACCATACCGAGGACGACTGCGCCCGATTGAACCGTAGGCTCGACGAGCGATGAACTGGGTCGCCCGCACCGCCGCCGCGCTGATCGCGCTGCAATTGGCGGTTCGGGCGGTGCTCGCGTTCCAGGGCTATTTCTATTGGGACGATCTGATCCTGGTCGGCCGCGCGGGCACTCAGGGCCTGCTGTCGCCGGGCTATCTGTTCGACGACCACGACGGGCACGTCATGCCTGGCGCGTTCCTGGTGGCGGGTGGCATCACCCGACTGGCGCCGTTGAACTGGATCGGGCCTGCGATCAGCCTGGTGGTGCTGCAGCTGTTGGCGTCGCTGGCGCTGCTGCGGGCGCTGCACGTGATCCTCGGCTGGCGACCGGTGCTGCTGCTGCCGTTGACGTTCGCGTTGTTCACCCCGCTGTCGGTGCCCGCGTTCGCGTGGTGGGCGGCGGCGTTGAACTCACTGCCGATGCTGGCCGCGCTGGCGTGGGTGTGCGGCGATGCGGTGCTGTTGATCCGCACCGGTAGGCAGCGATATGCGGTCACGGGTCTGCTGGTGTACTTCGGCGGCCTGTTGTTCTTCGAGAAGGCGGCCGTCATCCCGTTTGTGGCGTTCACGGTCGCGGCGCTCTACGCACACGTCACCTCAACGGCCTCGGTGGTGTCGGTGTGGCGGCGCGGGGTTCGGCTGTGGGTGTCGGCGCTGGCGGTGACGGCCGCGTGGATCGCCGTGTACCTGTTGGTGGTCGACCAGAAGCGGTGGAGCTTCGACGTGGGTATGACATGGGACCTGTTGAGCCGCTCGGTGACTCATGGCATCGTGCCGGGTTTGGTTGGCGGACCGTGGGATTGGCAACGGTGGGCTCCGGCGTCGCCGTGGGCGACGCCGCCGATCACGGTGATGGTGCTGGGCTGGGTGACTCTGGCGATCGTCGTGGTGGTGTCGTTTCGGCGCAAGGAGCGCATCGGGCCGGTGTGGGCGGTGGCCGTCGGCTACGCGGTCGCATGCCAGATCCCGATCTATCTGATGCGGTCGTCGCGGTTCACTGCGCTCGAGTTGGCGCAGACGCTGCGGTACCTACCGGACCTGGCGGTGGTGTTGGCGCTGCTGTTGGCGGTCGGGCTATGCGCGCCGAACCGGTCGGGCTCTGCATGGCTGGATACATCGCCGCGGCGGGCGGTGGTAACTGTCTGCGCCATGGCGCTTTTCATCGCGAGCAGCCTGTACTCGACAGCGACGTTCCTGACCAGTTGGCGCGATAACCCGGCGCAACCGTATCTGCAGAATGCGCAGTCCGGGCTGGCGGCGGCGCACGCCAGGTCGAGCGCGCCGATGCTGGATCAGGAGGTCGATCCGTTGGTGTTGCAGCGGGTGGCATTCCCCGAGAATCTGGCAAGCCACATGTTCGCGCTACTGCCGGATCGACCGGAGTTCGCCGGCGCAACAACGGATTTGCGCATGTTCGACGCGGCCGGTCACGTTGTCGACGCGAAGGTGACGTGGGTGCGCTCGATCGTGCCGGGACCCGCGCCGAATTGCGGATATCTGGTGCAGCCGGACTTCCCGGTGTCGATGCCACTGAACGGCCCGCTACTGCCCGCGGATTGGACGGCGGAGATCAACTACCTGGCCAACAGCGACGGGTCGTTGACGATGTCGCTGACGGAGGGCCCAGAGACGAAGGTGCCGGTGCATCCGGGTCTGAACCGGGTGTTCGTCAGGCTGCCGGGGGCGGGTGATGCGATCAAGGTGCGGGCGAACACGGCGGCGTTGTCGGTGTGCGTCGCGGCAGGTCCGGTCGGATTCGTGGCGCCTCGGTAGTCCGGAGCTTGGGATAATGGGCCAGTGAGTGTGGTCAACGCGTTCTTGTCGACATGGTCGAACGCGCGGCAGACGTTCGGCGAGGGCGAGCCTCAGACGGGCGCGCAGTACGACAACAGCGGGGCGCTGCGCGGGCTGCAATCAACGGTGGAATCGGCCGCCCCCGGATCGAAATGGACGGGCGGCGCGGCCAATGCCTACGGCGCGGCCAACACCGACCACGCTCGGGTCTTTGGTCAGCTGGCCGGGCTGGATCAGCGGCTGAGCGCACACGTGGATGAGTCGGCGCAGGTGGTGGCAGCCGGACGGCGCGACCTCGACGCGGTGCGCAAGTGGGTGGTGGACGCGACCGCTAGCACGCCGCAGGGGCAGGCCGGCGAACAGGCGCGGCTGGCGATCGTGCAGAAGGGCGTGAGTCAGGTCCAGGAGATCATCCAAAGATCCCACGGTGAGCTGAGCGCGATCGGCGGGAAGATCCGCGGACTCGACAGCGAGTACCAAGCGCTGGGCAACCA
>DATJIX010000157.1:0-3647 GCA_035492865.1 Mycobacterium sp.
GAGCTGTCCATCGCCATCAGGTCGACGACGTCGACGTCGAGTCCGGCGGTCAGGTCGGCACCGCTGCGGGTCGGTCGCTTGACTCCGTGGTCGTCGCTGCTGGTGGCAATGGTGCCGCCGGTGGTGACGACGACGAGGCGAGCCATGGGGGAGATCATTCCAAATCCACTCTGCTGCGATGATGGGGGAGTGACTGACGAATCCCCGGGGACGGCCGAGCCCGTGACCGACGACGCGGCACCGCCGCAGCCTGCACAGAAGCGGCTGCGCCTGCTGCTGACCGTCGCCGGGGTCGTGCTGTTTCTCGACATCGTCACCAAGGTGCTGGCGGTGAGGCTGCTGACACCCGGCCAGCCGGTGTCGATCGTCGGCGACACCATCACCTGGACGCTGGTGCGCAACTCCGGCGCCGCGTTCTCGATGGCCACCGGCTACACCTGGGTGCTGACGTTGATCGCGACCGGTGTGGTGTTCGGCATCATCTGGATGGGCAGGAGGCTGGTCTCGCCGTGGTGGGCGATCGGCCTCGGAATGATCCTCGGCGGCGCCATGGGCAACCTGGTCGACCGGTTCTTCCGCTCTCCGGGGCCGCTGCGCGGGCACGTGGTGGACTTCCTGTCGATCGGCTGGTGGCCGGTGTTCAACGTCGCCGACCCATCGGTGGTGGGTGGGGCCATCCTGCTGGTTGCCTTGTCGCTGTTCGGGTTTGACTTCGATACCGTCGGCCGTCGCAAGGCCGAGCCGTCCGAGTGACCACCCGGTCGATGCCGGTCCCCGAGGGACTGGCGGGGATGCGCGTCGACGCCGGGCTGGCGCGGCTGCTGGGCCTGTCGCGGACCGCGGCCGCGGCGCTGGCCGAGGACGGCGGAGTCGAGGTGGACGGCGCCCGGGCGGGCAAGTCCGACAAGCTGATCGCGGGCGCATGGCTGGAGGTGCAGCTGCCGGAAGCGCCTGCGCCCGTGGAGAATACGCCCGTCGAGATCGAAGGCATGGAGATCCTGTACTCCGACGCCGACATCGTCGCGGTCGACAAGCCGCCCGGCGTCGCCGCGCATGCGACCGTGGGTTGGCACGGGCCGACGGTGCTCGGCGGCCTCGCCGCGGCGGGATTCCGGATCAGCACGTCGGGCATCCACGAGCGGCAGGGCATCGTGCATCGCCTCGACGTCGGCACCTCGGGCGTGATGGTGGTGGCGCTTTCGGAACGCGCCTACACCCTGCTGAAGCGGGCGTTCAAGCAGCGCACCGTCGAAAAGCGGTATCACGCACTGGTACAGGGCCATCCCGATCCGTCCAGCGGGACGATCGACGCGCCGATCGGCAGGCATCGCGGACACGACTGGAAGTTCGCGGTCACCGAAGAGGGTCGGCACAGCGTCACCCACTACGACACGCTGGAAGCACACCAGGCCGCGAGCCTGCTCGACATCGAGCTGGAAACCGGTCGCACCCACCAGATCCGGGTGCACTTCGCCGCGCTGCATCACCCGTGTGCGGGAGACATCACCTACGGCGCCGATCCGACGCTGGCGAAAAAGCTTGGGCTCCAGAGGCAATGGCTGCACGCGCGGTCACTGGCATTCGCCCATCCCGCCGACGGCAGGCGCATCGAGATCACCAGTCCGTATCCGGCCGATCTGCAACACGCGCTTGACGTGTTGCGCAACCACGAACTGTGAGTGACGCCGGAGGGCAGGAGCGCTGGGGGCACCTCCCGCGCGAAGCGCAGGGGAACGACTTGGGAAACGGCAAGAGCCGTTCCGGGTTGTTGTTCGGTGTTGGCGCATACGCGTCGTGGGGGCTGTTCCCGGCGTTCTTCCCGCTTCTGAAACCCGCCAGCGCATTCGAGATCCTGGCGCACCGAATCGTGTGGTGTCTGGCGCTGATGGTCGTGGTGGTCACGGTGGTGCGCCGGCTCGGCGACATCCGCCGGATCACCGGGCGCACCTGGCTTTTGCTGACATTGGCGTCGGCCCTCATCTCGGTCAACTGGGTGATCTACATCTACGCGGTGAACAACGGCCACGTCGTGGACGCCGCGCTTGGCTACTTCATCAACCCGCTGGTGACGGTGGCGCTGGGGCTGCTGGTCTTTCGCGAGCGGCTCAACCGCGCACAGTTCGCCGCGCTGGCGATCGCCATGATCGCGGTGGTGGTGCTGACGATCGAGGTCGGCGCGCCGCCGGTGATCGGGCTCGGGCTGGCGTTGTCGTTCGGCCTGTACGGCGCGATCAAGAAGGTGGTGCCCGTCGATCCGCGCGTGAGCGTCGGCATAGAGGCCGGGCTGGCCGCGCCGTTCGCTGTCGGCTACCTCGTCGTATTGCAGGTGACGGGCCACGCCACCTTCACCGACCACGGCCCGGGTCACGTCGTGTTGATGATCCTGTCCGGGGTGTTCACAGCGGTGCCGCTGCTGCTGTTCGCCGCCGCCGCCCAGCGGCTGCCGCTCGTCACGATGGGCCTGCTGTTCTACCTGACCCCGGCGATGCAGCTGACCTGGGGGGTTCTCGTGGGCCATGAGCCGATGCCACCCGCGCGGTGGCTGGGTTTCGCGCTGATCTGGGTGGCGCTCGCCGTGTTCAGCGCCGACGCGTTGTGGCGGGCCCGTGTCGATCGGCGCCCTCTCGAATCGTCATCCCTGCGATGACATCATCGAGTTAGGGAGGATCCAGACATGCGGTATTGCCTGTTGATGCACTACCAGGAGGGCCCCGACGTCGGGCTGACCGAAGAGGACATGGCACCGGCCATGGCAGCGTTCCAGCAATACGCCGACGACCTGTCGGCTGCCGGAGTGCTGATCGGCACCGAGGTGCTCGAATCCGTCATCGCCACCACCACCGTCACTGCGCACACCGGCACCCCCGAGATCCAGGACGGGCCGTTCGCCGACACCAAGGAGAAGCTGGGCGGCATCTTCGTCATCGACGTCGACAACCTCGACGAGGCGCTGAAGTGGGCACAGCGCAACCCCGCCACCGGTTGGGGCTGGATCGAAATCCGCCCGGTGGCGCGGACATACGCCGCCGACCGCGGGTGGTACAACCCGTAAGCGTGCGAGCCCTGGTGGCCGAGCTCACCAGGGACTCCTACGGCAAGCTGCTCGCCGTCCTCGCGGCGCCGACGCGCGATCTCGCCGCCGCCGAGGACGCGCTTGCCGACGCATTCGAACGCGCACTGTCCCGCTGGCCCGACGACGGCATCCCCGCCAATCCCGAAGGCTGGCTGGTCACGGTGGCCCGCAACCGATTGCGCGACCTGTGGAAGTCGTCCGGTTACCGGATGACCGAGTCGCTGGACGAAAGTGAGTGCGCTTCAACGCCTTTGGACAACGACATATCCGCCATTCCCGACCGGCGGCTCGAGCTGATGCTGGTCTGCGCGCATCCCGCGATCGCACCGAACATCCGCACGCCGTTGATGCTCCAGTCCGTGCTCGGTGTCGAGGCCGCGGCGATCGCAACGGCGTTCGCGGTCGAACCCGCGGCCATGGCGCAGCGGTTGGTAAGGGCCAAGAAGCGCATTCGCGACGCGGGCATCCCGTTCGTGATGCCCGAGCGCGATGATCTGGCGCTGCGGCTGCCGGCGGTGCTCGAGGCGGTTTACGGCGCGTACGCGATCGACTGGCAACTCACCCCGCAGGGGGC
>DATJIX010000158.1:0-2753 GCA_035492865.1 Mycobacterium sp.
GTGTCGTCTGCGCGGCACTCGACCGCGAGCGCACCTTGAGCCGGCGCTGGCAACATCTGCACCGGCTCGAGAGTCTCGGTGACATCTGCCAGTCGCCCGATGCGGGCCAGTCCCGCCCGTGCGACCACAATGCCGTCGAGATCACCATTGCTAACCCTGTTCAACCTGGTATCAAGGTTGCCTCGTAGGGGGCGGATTTCCAAACCGAGACCCAATGCTCTAAGCTGCGCGGTCCGCCGCGGGCTCGAGGTGCCGATCACCGAGCCAACGGGCAACTCTCCGAGCACCATCCCGTCGCGCGCCACCAGTGCGTCCCTGGCGTCCTCGCGTGGGGGTATGGCGGCGATCACGAACCGCGGGTCGGGCGCGGTCGGCAAATCCTTGTACGAGTGCACGGCCATGTCGACCCTGCGGTCATCGATGGCCTCGCGTAGCGCGGCGGTGAACACCCCGATGCCGATATCGGCAATCGGTCCGGTCGACTGATCCCCCGCGGTGGAGATGATGACAAGTTCGGCCTCGCGCCCCTTGGCTGCAAGGGCGTCTTTGATGACACCGGCCTGCGTCTTCGCCAACAGGCTGCCCCGGGTGCCTATCCGGATTACTGCGTCGCTTTTGCTCAAACGCTACTCGGTCTTATCCAAATCGTTTGTCACCAAAGGCAATTCGCCTGCGGCGACGGCATCGACGGCCTGCTGGTCGAGCTCGAAGAGCTCACGCAGAGCCTCTGCGTAGCTGTCGCCGCCCGGCGCACTGGCCAACTGTTTGACCCGCACTGTTGGCGCGTGCAGCAGCTTGTCGACCACGCGGCGGACGGTCTTGGCGACCTCGTCACGGTGCGCGGCCTCCAGCCCGGGCAGCCGGTTGTCCAGCCGCAGCAACTCAGCCTCGACCACGTCGGCGGCCCGCTGTCGCAGCGCGGTCACGGTGGGCGTCACCTCGGCCATCCGCTGACCGGTCAGGTAGTTGGCAACTTCGGCGGCCACGATCGTGCGGGCGGCCTCGGCGTCGGAGGCGGCAGCGCGGGCCGACGGGTCGCGTTGGATGCGGTCCATGTCGACGACGAAGACACCGGGCAGCCCTGCGACCGCCGGATCCACGTTGCGTGGCATCCCGAGATCGCAGATCACCAGCTGTTTCGGCTCGTGGCCGTGGGCCAGCCCGCGATGCACGTCGGCGAGCGACACCACCGGCCGGACCGCGCCGGTGCAGCAGACGACGACGTCGGCGTCGGTGAGCACGGGCGTCAGGTGGTCGAACGGAAACGCGTCGGCGACGACGTCGAGCTCTTTGATCTTGTCGGCCAGCCGCTTCGCGCGGGGCAGCGTCCTGTTCACCACGTGGATGCGTTCGACGCCGGCGCGAGCCAGCTGTTTGGCGGCCAGCGCGCCCATCGATCCGGCGCCGACGACCACCGCGGAGCGGCCCGCCAGGCCGTCGAGTTTGGTGTCGGCCATGCCGAGCGCCACCGACACCACCGACGCACCCGCGGCGTCGATGCCGGTCTCGGCGTGCACCCGCTTGCCGACAGACAGTGCGCGCTGGGACAGCTCGTGCAGCGTGCGGCCGACGGAATGGTTGGCCTCGGCCGCGGAGTAGGCGCGGCGCACCTGCCCGAGCACCTGCGCTTCGCCGATCACCGCGGAATCCAGGCCGCTGGCCACCGCGAAAAGATGCTCGACGGCCGCTTCCGCATACCGCACGTAGGCGTACTTGGTGAGGTCGCCCAGGCTCATGCCGGAATGCTGCGAGAGCACCGAGCCGATCACCGAAAGGCCGCCGTGGAACGCGTCGACGACCGCGTAGACCTCGACCCGGTTGCAGGTGGACAACACCATCGCCTCGGTCACCAACGAGGACTGCAGCACCTGCTCGACGATCTTGGCTTGATCGGCTTCGTCGGTGCTCAGTTGCTCTAGCACCGAAACAGGCGCGCTGCGATGCGAAACCCCGAAAAGCAATACGCTCACGGCTTCATCACCACGTCATCCAAGGTAATGGCTGACCAGCTGGGCCACCAAATTTGCTGTGCCCTATCGGTTCGCCAGATCCGCCCGCAGCCGGGGTTCGTCGACCTCCCAGTAACTGTGCTCGGCGCCGTCGAGCAGCACGACGGGAAGCCTGTCCCCGAACTCGGCACGCAGCGAGGAATCCCCGGCCGCAGCCGCAGCGTCGACGTCAGTGATCGCCAGTTCGAAGCCCAACTCGTCGGCCATTTGCCGCAGCCGCGTCGCCGCGCCCGTGCAGATCGTGCAGCCCTGGCGTGTGAGCAATTCCACGCGTCGGTTCACCCCGCAAGTATGGCTACCGGGTCAATTACTGTTGATCCGTGTCAGAAACCGGGGGAACCGACGTCGACGCGGCGGAACAAGCCGTTGCCGGCGAGGCCAGCGCCGAGGCCGCCGTCACCGAGCTCGCGCTCGAGGCCGCCACCCCCGCGCCTCCGCCGCCGCCGGACCTGACAGCCGCCGCATTCTTCGACGTCGACAACACGTTGGTGCACGGCTCGTCGCTGGTGCACTTCGCCCGCGGGCTGGCCGCCCGCAAGTACTTCACCTATGGCGATATGGGCCGATTCATCTACGCGCAGGCCAAGTTTCAGCTTCTCGGCAGGGAGAACAGCGACGACGTGGCCGCGGGCAAGACGAAGGCGCTGGCGTTCATCGAGGGCCGCTCGACCGCGGAGCTCGAGGCCGTCGGCGAGGAGATCTACGACGAGATCATCGCCGACAAGATCTGGCCGGGCACTCGCG
>DATJIX010000159.1:0-4398 GCA_035492865.1 Mycobacterium sp.
GCCGGGGCGGCCAACGTGATGATCGGCTCCTGGTTCGCAGGCACCTACGAGTCGCCTGGCGATCTGATGCGCGACCGCGAGGACCAGCCGTACAAGGAGAGCTACGGGATGGCGTCCAAGCGCGCCGTGGCCGCTCGCACGACGGCCGACAGTTCCTTCGACCGGGCCCGCAAGGCGTTGTTCGAAGAGGGCATCTCGACGTCGCGAATGGGGCTTGACCCATCCCGCGGCGGGGTCGAGGACCTGCTCGACCACATCACCTCCGGCGTGCGCAGCACGTGCACCTACGTCGGTGCCGCGACCATCGCCGAACTCCACGACAAGGTGGTCCTCGGGGTGCAATCGGCAGCCGGATTTGCCGAAGGCCACCCGCTGCCCAGCGGATGGTGAGGTCGGTTGGCCGTCGAGGCGGCTAACATAGGTTTTTCTTCACGCGCCTACTCGAAAGGGACCCCGTGCCGCAGGCACCCGTCGAGGCCCCGGATCCTGGTCGGGCCTGCCATGACGAGCGGCCCGGCCACGAGCCCTCCGACGCCGAGCCGTCCCCTAGTCGGCCGGGCATGTGGCCCGGCGAGTTCTTGGCGAGGACGCGATGAGCGCTGTGTACACCGTGCTGGCGGTGCTGGCCTTCCTGGTGTTGACCGCGGGCACCGCGGTGTTCGTCTCAGCCGAGTTCTCGCTGACCGCGCTGGAGCGCAGCACCGTCGACGCCAACGCCCGCAGCGGTGGCCGCAGGGACCAGCTCGTGCAGCGGGCGCATCGCACGTTGTCGTTCCAACTCTCCGGCGCCCAGGTGGGCATCTCGATCACCACGTTGATCACCGGCTACCTCGCCGAGCCTCTGGTGGCTCATCTGCTGGAGCCGGTGTTCGCGGCGACGTCGTTGTCGCCGGGTGTCTCGGGCGGCCTGGCGTTGGCGCTGGCGTTGTTGATCGCGACCTCGGTGTCGATGGTGTTCGGCGAACTCGTCGCCCAGTACCTCGCGGTGGCCAAGCCGCTGCCGGTCGCGCGGGTGGTGGCCGGTCCGCAGGTGCTGTTCTCCATGTTGGTCACCCCGTTGATCCACATGACCAACGGCACCGCCAACTGGATCCTGCGCCGCCTCGGCATCGAGCCTGCCGAAGAATTGCGCTCGGCCCGCTCCCCGCAGGAGCTGGTGTCACTGGTGCGCAACTCGGCAAGGCGCGGTTCGTTGGATCCGGTCACCGCGACGCTGGTCGACCGCTCGTTGCAGTTCGGTTCGCGGACGGCTGAGGAGCTGATGACGCCGCGGACCGAGATCGTGACGCTCGAGGTCGACGACACCGTCGCCGATCTGGTGGAGGCGGCGATCCAGAGCGGCTATTCGCGGTTCCCGATCGTCGAGGGCGACCTCGACGAGACCACCGGAATCGTGCACGTCAAACAGGTTTTCGGGGTGGCACCCGAGCTGCACAAGACGACCAAGCTGGCGACGCTGGCGCAGCCCGTCGCGCGGGTGCCGTCCACGCTGGACGGCGACGACGTGATGGCGCAGCTGCGCGCCAACCCCCTGCAGACCGCGTTGGTGGTCGACGAGTACGGCGGCACCGCTGGCATGGTGACCGTCGAGGACGTCATCGAGGAGATCGTCGGCGACATCCGCGACGAACACGACGAGCCGACCGCCGACGTCGTGCAGGCCGGTCAGGGTTGGCACGTTTCCGGTCTGCTGCGCATCGACGAGGTGGCCGGGGCGACCGGGTTCCGCGCCACCGAGGGTGAATACGAGACCATCGGCGGCCTGGTGCTGCAGGAACTCGGTCACATCCCCGAGGAAGGCGAGTCCGTCGAGCTGACGGCGTTCGATCCCGACGCGCCGCTGGACGATCCGGTGCGCTGGCTGGCCACGGTGGTGCGGATGGATGGGCGCCGCATCGATCAGCTCGAGCTGACGCAGCTGGGCAGGCGCGACGACGAGGGCGAGGGCACCGATGGGTGACTTCCTGGGCGTACTCCTGACCTTCGTGTTGCTGGCGGCCAACGCGTTCTTCGTCGGCGCAGAGTTCGCGCTGATCTCGGCGCGTCGCGACCGGCTCGAGGCCCTCGCCGAGCAGGGCAAGCACAGCGCGGTGACGGTGATCAGGGCCGGCGAGAACCTGCCCCTGATGCTGGCCGGGGCGCAGCTGGGCATCACGATCTGTTCGATCCTGCTCGGCCGGGTGGGCGAACCCGCGGTCGCGCATCTGCTCGAGAAGCCGTTCCATCTGCTCGGCATCCCCGACACGGTGCTGCACACGGTGTCGTTCATCATCGCGATCACCATCGTGGTGGTGCTGCACGTGCTGCTCGGCGAGATGGTGCCGAAGAACATCGCGATCGCGGGCCCCGAGTCGGCGGCCATGCTGCTGGTGCCGCCGTACCTGGCGTGGGTGCGCATCGCCCGGCCGGTCATCGCGGTGTACGACTGGTGCGCGCACGTGATCCTGCGCGCGTTCCGCGTCGAGGCCAGAAGCGAACTGGAGAACACGGTTTCGCTCGTCGAGCTGTCCGAGATGATCGCCGAATCGCTCTCGGAGGGGCTGCTCGATCCCGAGGAGCACAACCGGCTGTCGCGGGCCCTGCGCATCCGCAACCGGGTGGTCGCCGACGTCGCGATGCCGCTCAGTGACGTGCATGCGGTGCCTGCGGCCGCTGACGACTACGGACCGACAGTGGCGGCGATTCAGCGCGCGCTGGCCGAGACCGGCTACTCCCGATTCCCGGTGGTCGATTCGTGGGGCCGGTTCATCGGCTACGTGCACATCAAGGACGTGCTGCCCGCCGTCGACGATCCGGACGCGGTGGTCGACCTCACGAAGGTGCGGCCGCTTCCCGAGGTGTCCGAGTCGACCCCGCTGCCCGAAGCGTTGTCGCTGCTGCGGCGCAACAACAGCCACCTGGCGCTGGTCAACGCGGCCGACGGCGGGGTGTCCGCCATGGTGACGCTGGAAGACCTTGTCGAAGACGTCGTCGGCGCCGTGCGCGACAGGACGCACCATGCCTGACGTGGTGCTGCTCGACGAGCCCGACTGGACCACCCGCGAGCGGTTGCACCAGAAGCGGGTCGACGAGTTTTGTGAACCTCATCGCAGCCGGGCCCGGGTCGGCGAAGCCCACCCGGTATGGGACTTCCTGTTCACCTACTACAGCCTCCGGCCGCGCCAGCTGCGGATCTGGCACCCCGGCTACGGCGTCGCGCTCGGCGGTGCGGCGGCGCGGCGTTACCTCGACCGCAGCGGCTACGGAAGTGCGCGCCCAGGTGTGACGGTGACGCGCGAGCATCTGCTTGCCCGCGCCGACACGGTGCGCTTCATCGCCCGACTGCTGCGCGCCACCGCCGCGCGCCAGCCGCGGCTGAACTGCTTCGGGATGCACGAGTGGGCGATGGTGTACCGGGCGCCGACGGTGCGTCACAACCAGGTGCCGCTGCGGCTCGGACAGGCCGGCACCGATGCCGTTGTCGAGTCGATGCCGTTGCGCTGCAGTCATTTCGATGCCTACCGCTTCTTCACCGAGCCGGCCACCCTTCGCAACGCCGAGCGCCTCACCCGGGACAGCCAGTTAGCGACCGAGCAGCCCGGATGCGTGCACACCTCGATGGATTTGTACAAGTGGGCGTTCAAGCTCGGTCCGCTGATCGACTCGGACCTGGTGATGGATTGTCTGGAACTCGCCGGCGATGCGCGTTCGTTGGATATGCGGGCCAGCCCCTATGATCTCCGCGACTACGGATTCGAGCCGATCACCGTCGAGACAGCGGCGGGTCGGGCCGAATATGTCCGTGCCCAGCAGAGCATTGCCGAGCGGGCCGCACCACTGAGGGCCACCCTGGCCGACAGGTGTGACCTGCTCCTGACCGCGGCTGCTGGCGAATAGCCCCAGTTACTGCTGGGTAAGCTGGATCGACGGCTTTAGGGAGGAAAAATGACCGACCGCGTGACGGTGGGAAACCTGCGCGTCGCCCAGGTGCTCTACGACTTCATCAACAATGAGGCACTGCCGGGCACCGGCATCGACCCCGACAGCTTCTGGGCGGGCGTCGACAAGGTGGTCACCGACCTCAGCCCCCAGAATCAGGACCTGCTCGCCCGCCGCGACGACCTGCAGGCGCAGATCGACAAGTACCACCGGCAGCACGTCATCGAGCCACTCGATCCCGAGGGATACAAGCAGTTCCTCACCGACATCGGCTACCTGCAGCCCGAGCCGGACGACTTCACCATCACCACGGCCGGTGTCGACGACGAGATCACCACGACCGCCGGCCCGCAGCTGGTGGTGCCGATCCTCAACGCTCGGTTCGCCCTCAACGCCGCCAACGCCCGCTGGGGTTCGCTCTACGACGCGCTCTACGGCACCGACGTGATCCCCGAGGACGACGGCGCCGAGAAGGGCACG
>DATJIX010000160.1:0-19612 GCA_035492865.1 Mycobacterium sp.
GACGCAGAGGACGATCCTGCGCGCCCGCACGTTGCCGGGATCCGGTTGCGGCGGACCGCTTATCGGGGTCCCGGCATCCGATCGCGGGCCAGCCTTGGCCGGCGCCAGTTGATAGGTAAGCGCGGCAACGGGATCCACCACGCCGTATCCGGTGGCCGGGTTGGGACCTTCGCCCGGGGTGTGCGCCGTCCCCTTGATCAGGTCCATCACCTGCCCGGCGGTTAGCTCGGGGAATCGGGCCCGGACCAGCGCCACCACCCCGGCGACGAACGGCGTTGCGAAGCTGGTCCCGTTCAGTGGCGAAAGCCCCTGCTGACCCAGCTGCGCGTTGATCAAACCGGGGCCGTTGGGATCCAGCGAGGTGATCCGCTCCCCCGGTGCCGCGAGCGCGACCCATGGGCCGTGCAGGCTGAATTCGGCGGGCGCCGAGGACATCGTCACCGCACCGACCGTCAGGACGTAGTCGTCGAACCATGCGGGGCTGGCGATGGTGCCGACGGTGTCCCAGCCCTTGCTGAGGGGCTGGTTCGGATCCGCCATCACGTTTTGGGTATTGCACATGCTCTGTGCATTGAAGTTGCCTGCGGCCGCGACCACCACCACATTTCGCTCGAACGCGTAACGCACCGCGCGCCCGACCGCCGCGTCGTCCAAACCCGCGGCGACCGGTGCGCACGCAACCTCCGACATGTTGATAACTGTCGCGCCGAGGTCGACGGCTCGAGTGATGGCCAGCGCCAGGGTCTGTGTGTTGCCGTAGCCGGTCGAGGTGGCGTTCGGGTCGTCCTTCGAACTGCCGCCGCTGCCCTGGATACCAAAGGCACCACTGTTTTGCCGAATCGACAGGATCGTCGCGTCAGGGGCCACCCCTGCGAAGCTGTCGTCCGCCGACGGTGCGGCCGCGATGATTCCAGCGACAAGTGTCCCGTGCGCATCGCAGTCCTGCAGCCCGTCGCTGTTCGACACGTAATCACCGCCGGCTTCCAACGAGCGAAGCCGCGGATGACGGTTCACCCCGGTGTCGATCACCGCCACCTTCTGCCCTGCCCCGGTGGAGAACCGCCAAGCGGCGCGATAGTCGAGCATCGCGTCGGCGCTGGTCTGCTTTGCGAAATCAGTGGCGGGCAATATCCCGGTCGGTATGCCGCAGATGGCCTTCAGCTCGGTCGGATCGAGGGGGGCCACCGGGCCTGTGGGCGGCGGACCGGGCTCGACGATCGGCGGGGCGATCGCACGCGCGGCGGGTGGTGCCAGAAGACCGGTCGAAATCACAAGCGCCGTAACACCGATCAGGCCCGCGCAGCGCCCAGCGATGGTCATCACACGCCCAGGCGGTCGTAGACGCCGAGCGGCCACAGCGCCAGCGGCACCAGCGCGGCCACTGCCAAGTAGTCCAGATATGCCGCCACAGTCGAGACCCGCTTGTCTCGGCTGACGAAGCCGGCCAGCACCGCCAGCACGGCCGCCGCCGCCAGCACGCCGACACCGGCGTACCGTAGCGGCGCCGCACCGGACTGCGCCTGCACGGACGCGATCAGCGTCAGCGCGACCGCAGGCACCGCCGTTGCGCCGCGCTCGAACCAAGTGGGCGCCTTACGGCTGCGCAGCGCGAGCACGGCGGCGCAGATCAAAGCAAAACTGAAGGCGGACAACTCCGTTCGGACGTTCATCAACACCGCAGCGCCACCCAACACGACACCTGCGAGGCCCGTCAGCAGACCTGCTCGCGCCAACTCCACCGCGCGGACCCGACGCCAAACCTGCTCAGCACTCGGTATCGCCGCAGCGGAACTGATCATCTCCGACTGCGTGAACGGATCGTCGATACGAGACTGCTCATCGGATGTCGATGCGGGGAATCTTGCCCATCTCCGCGTCAGTGTCGGGATGGCCAGGCAACCCAGCGCCGCCGCGGTAGCCGCGACCGACGCCACCACGTCGACGCGCCCACCCAGTGCGCGACCCGACAGGGCGGCGCCACCGAACGCGAACACCACGGCCGCGGCGATGTAGGCCCAATGGCCAGTGTCGATCACCCGGTAGTACACGCCGATCAGGACCAGTAGGACAACACAGCCGACGGCCAAACCTCCTGTACCCCATGGTGTTGCGAGCACCCATACCAGAGCCGCGGTCATCGCCAGCGCCGCCCAGCCGGCGGCAACCGCAATGTCGGTGAGACCCAGCACCCGGTGCACGACCGTCGCGGCCACGACCAAGATGACCGTGATGAAGCCGGCACCGATGACCATCGCGGTGCGATGCGGTGCCAGCGCGTCGGCGCTCAAGAAAATCATCCATACCGCCGCGATCAGCCAGAGCCCGGCGAACGCCATCACCGTGGCGGCCGTCGGACTCCACGAGGCGTACGCCGCCCTGTTGAGCCGGGCCGCGGCGTCCACGACGTCGTCGTAGAGCATCGGCGGCGACAGCGCCCGCCGTGCCGAGATACGCAGCAGCTCGCCATTGGCAACCCCTGCTGTGCGCAGGGTTTCGTTGGGCGACAACGCGACATCGCCGTCGATGCGGCTGAGCACCCAGAAGGTGCGTCGCTCGTCGCGGTCGGCGACTTCGTCGTCGCGGCGGGCCTCACGCGAGCGGATCAGCTGCGCAAGTTCGGGCAGGAAGGCGGCCACCGGGACGTCCGCGGGCACCGCGACGTCGAGCTGCGTGTTCCCGCCGAGCACCGACACCCGAAACTGATCGGGTGCCGCGGACACCACCTCGACGGTGTGCAGTTCGCTGACCCCCGTCACAGGTCCGGCATCCTCGACAGCTGAATGACACCGCTCTTCATGGAGCGCGACACCAGCATCCCGCGTCCTGGCGGCATCGCGGTGGCCTTGTAACCGCCGAACAGTCCGCCTTCCTCCTTGCTGCCGCTCATCACCAATCCGTTGCAGGACAAGTCCCTCAGCCTGCCGATGATCGGATCCATCATGGCCCTTCCCGCGCCACCGCTGCGACGGGTCACCACGACACGAAGGCCGATGTCGCGGGCCTGGGGCAGGTACTCGACCAACGGCAGCAATGGGTGGTTGAGCGAGCCGCCGCCGATGAGGTCGTAATCGTCGATCAGCACGAACAGCTCAGGGCCCGACCACCAGGACCGCTCCTTGAGCTGCTGTTGGGTGATGTCGTTTGGCGGCAGCCGATCCTTGAGGGCGCCGGACAGCGCCGTCATCAAATCCGCGCACGACTGCGGCGCGGTCGCATAGCCGCCGAGGTACTCCTCGGTGACGACCCCCAACATGGTGCGCCGGAAATCCACAAGAATGATCTTGGCTTCGGTGGGCGTCGCGCGCTCCATCACCCCGGCGGCGATATTGCGCAGCAGACCCGTCTTGCCGGATTCACTGTCGGCGAAGGCCACCAGATGCGGTTGAGCATCGAAATCGACCACGACGGGCGCCAGTTCGTCCTCGTTGATCCCGATCGCGATCCGTGACTTGCTGAGCGGGCCTGCCTGTTGCGCCGCGCGGATCACCGCATCGCGGTCGACGTCGTGGGGCAGCATCCGCACTCGAGGCGCTTCTCTGCTGTCGTAATGAGCGCGCACCGATTCGACGGCCGCCGCCACGCCGGCAGGCAGATCGTCAACGGCAGAACTGGAATCCAGCCGCGGCAGCGCGGTCAGGATGTGTAGCTTCTCGGCGTTGATACCGCGCCCCGGCCGGCCGATCGGAACCAGTTCGGCAGAGCGACGGCCGACTTCGCTGTCGACGGGATCGCCCAGCCGCAACTCGATACGGGTGCCCAGCATGTCCTTGACGGCCGGGCGGATCTCCATCCAGCGCGACGCGGAGATGGCCATGTGGACTCCGTAGGACAGCCCCTGGATGGCGAGCGACTGCAGTGTCTGCTCGAGGGTCTCGAAGTCGCTTCTGATCGACGCCCACCCATCGACGACAAGCACCACGTCGCCGAAGTTGTCCTGGCTCAACGGGTCCTGTGCGGCCACCTCCGGTGGCAGCTTGGCCAACTCTGCTTTGCGCTGCCGGAAGTCGCGCATGGATTCGATGGCGAGGTCACGAAACCTCTGCTCACGGGCGCGCAGCACACCCGCGACTTCCGCGACCGTGCGGCGGATCGCGTCGGAGTCCATCCGGCCCGCCACCCCGCCGACGTGAGGCAGCTTCGCCAAGCTCGTCAACGTACCGCCGCCGAAGTCGAGGCAGTAGAACTGCAACTGTTCGGGGGTGTGGGTGGCGGCAGCACTCAAGATCAGGGTGCGCAGGGCCGTCGACTTGCCCGACTGCGGTCCTCCGACGACCGCGATGTTGCCCTGCGCTCCCGAGAGATCGACGGTCAGGATGTCGCGGCGTTGGTCATACGGCCGGTCGACGACGCCGATCGGCATCGACAATCGCCCGTTGATGTTCTGCGGGGCTTGCCATTCGGCATCCGGCAGTAGGTCGTTGACCGCGGGACTTGCATCCAGTGGGGGCAGCCACACCTCGTGCGCAGGTCGGCCGTGCCCACTCAATCGGCTGACCACCATGTTGAGCAAGGTGGTCTTCGTCGGTCCGGACGGTTGCACCGGTTCCACCTCGACGACCTGCAACTCGGCCGCAGGCGCAGGGGTGGGGTCTTTCTTCACCACGGAGGCCGTGAACAGCTTGGGCGCGAGCACGCCGAGATGCGTGGCGCGCCCGCGCGACGGGCCGCGTGGCTTTACGTACTCTCCGGACACATAGCTGGTATTGAAGCGAATCGGTTCTGAGGCATCACATTTCAGAAACGCCGAACCGGGAACACTGGGTAGGTGGTAAGCGTCGGGCACACCGAGCACGCTGCGCGATTCGCCCGCCGAGAACGTCTTGAGGCCGATCCGGTAAGACAAGTGCGAGTCCAGTCCTCGCAGCTTGCCCTCTTCGAGGCGCTGAGAAGCGAGTAGCAGATGGATGTGCAGTGACCTACCGAGGCGGCCGATCATGACAAACAGCTCCGCGAAATCGGGCTTTTGCGCGAGCAGTTCGGAGAACTCGTCGACCACGATGAAAAGGGCGGGCAACGGATCGAGGTCGGCACCGTTGGCCCTGGCGCGTTCGTATTCGCCGACATTGGTGAAGTTGCCTGCGGAGCGCAGCAGTTCCTGACGACGGTTCATCTCGCCGGCCAGCGCATCACGCATGCGATCGACCATGGTCAACTCGTCCTCGAGGTTGGTGATGATCGCCGCGATATGCGCGACACCTTCGAGCCCGAGGAACGTGGCGCCGCCCTTGAAGTCAACGAGCACGAGGTTGAGCGACTCGGGAGAATGCGAGGTGATCATCGACAGAACCAGGGTGCGAAGAAACTCTGATTTCCCGGAACCTGTTGCTCCGATGCACAATCCGTGCGGGCCCATCCCGCCCTCGGCGGATTCCTTGATGTCCAGTTCGAGCGGCTGGCCGGTCGGAGTGATGCCGATCGGCACCCTCAGCCGCTCGCGGGTTGATCGGGGTCGCCACACCTTGTCGGGTTCGATCTCGGCGGCGTCGGAGATCTTCAACAGCGCCATCAGGCCCGGGTCGGCCGCCCGTGAGTCGGCTTCCAGGCTGACGATGTGCGCGGCGTTGGCCGGACGGTACCTGCCGATGCGGCGCGCCGTGGCCTCGGCTTCGGCGACGGTGATCGCGTCGGGGGTGGCGAACCGTTCGACGCCCACGGCGGTGCGTGCGGCGACGTCCTCGCCGTCGACCACCAACTGCAGGCTGCGCCGCGCCATCGCACCGTCGCGCGGGCCGTTGAGATCGAGCAGCGTCACACTGTCCAGGCCGGCGTCGGTGACCAACCGTTCGTCCCCGGTGACGTATCCGTCGTCGAGCACCACCACCAAGTGCCGCATTCCCGGGGTCGGCTGGGCGTTACGGGTAAAGCGGCCACGCTCGGCCAGATCGGCTGCCAGCGACGTCTCCAGCAGCTCCAGAGTCGGGAACAGCAGGCGCATCGCACCCATGCCGTCGCGCACAGTGCCGTGCTGGGCATGGGGCAGCCACTTGACCCAGCTCCAGTTCTCGCCGTCGGGATTGGCTGTCACAACGGCGACCTGGACATGGTCGGGCCCGTGAAAGGTGCACAGCTCGAGCACCATTGCGCGGACGAGCTGCTGCACCTTGGCGCGCTCGCCCTCGAATGTGACGGTGGGAAAGGCCCGCAGCGACACCGCGGTGGGCAGGGCGTGCACCACTGAATGTGCCTTGACGAACCGGCGCAGTGCGACCGTCGACACCGGCTCGAGGTCCTCTGGTGGGCCGGTCTCGGGGGCGAGCAGCCGAGTCGCCAGCCGATGGGTGCCGATGCCGACCCGCACGTGGCAGTGATCGGCGTCTGTCGGTCGGCGCTCCCACATCCGGCGGGTGCCCACCACGTCGGCCAATGCACGCGGGTCGGGATGACTCCATTCCAGGGCGGTGCGTTGCTGGCCGCCGGTCTCGTCTGCCTCGTCACGCAGATTCGCGAGATAGCTGAAATAGTCCTTCCGCTCTTCGTTGAGTTCCGCGGCGGCCTTGCCGGTGCGGGCGCCCCCACCCATGAACATGCCGGCCATCGACATGATCATCATCATCGGGAAGAGCAGAAACATCGGGTTTTTCGCCATGTCGCGGCCGCCGACCGTGATCATCAGGGCGATCATCCCGATAACGGCGACAATCATCACGAACGGCATCAGCTTCAGCACGAGATTGCCAGGGATGGCCCGCGGAACCTCGGGTGGCGCAGCGAGATTGACTTCGCCACCGGGCATGCGCGGCGGCACCACCCGAAGGCGGCGCACAAAACCCTGCGTGCTCAACGTATTGTCCTGAGTAATGTCACTGCCGAGCAATCCATTTGCGCAGGAGACTGAGAGGGTTTGACTGTACCGCCGTCGTTGTCGGGCCTGGATTCCGATGCCGAGTCCGAACAGGACCTGAGCCGACTGACATTGGTCGTCGGCGGCCTCAGCATAGATGTCGGCTTGCCTGCCAACGTCCCTATCACCGAATACATCAATGACGTGATAGACATAGCGAACGATCAGACCGCGGCACGAGAATCGTTGGCCGACGTGGTATTTGACGACTCCGTAGGCAAATGGACACTTTCCCGACTCGGCGGCGAACCCATCGACCCCGACCGCTCGTTGGATGAAGCCGGGATCTACGACGGCGACCTGTTGACCATCCACGAGGTCGGCCGGTCGGTCAGCGCGGTGTTGTTCGACGATGTCGACGACTCGCTCGCACGTGATGAACCCGTCGTGCTGGGCTGGGTGGCACGCAACGCGTCGGCGTTGACGTGTTTCGGCGTCGCCCTCGCCGCATCGATCACGCTGGCCGGACTGCTCCCCCGGTGGGCGGGAAATGCGGTGGTACCCGCCGCGATACTCGCACTCGGCTGTCTCGGAATGGTGTCCGCGTGCGCGATGGCGTATCGGCCGACCGCCGCACAGCGCTCGGCCTGGGTGGCCGCGGTCGCCGCGCCGCTGGTATTCGCGGGCGCGCTCTATGTGGTGCCTGACGGTTTCGGCTCGACATCGCTGCCGATGGCGTTCGCGCTCACGGCGCTCGGTGCGCTTCTGGTGCTTCTCATCTCGGGCGCAGGCCGCGCATTGCACACGGGACTCATCGCGGTCTGCGCGTTCGGCGGGGTCAGCGCCACGGCGTCGTTGTTGTGGGATTCACCGCCGCGCACGGTGGGGGCAATGCTGGCCACGGTCGCAGTCATCGTGGTCTACCTGGCGCCACGGGTGACGATCCTGTTGTCGAAGCTGCCGATTCCGCGGGTGCCGACCGCAGGCGAACCACTCGACGACATCGAAACCCAAGGCGGCACAACTGTCGAAGGCGTCAATGCGGTGGGCAAGCAGATCATCCCCACAGAGGAGGGATTGACCCGCCGGGTCCGACGCGCGAACGAGTACCTGACCGGCATCCTCGTTGCCGCTGCGCTTGCTGCGGTCGCCGGCAGCTACCTTGCTGTCGATGTCAGCAACGGGTATTTCTGGCAGGGAACGGTTTTCGCGATCGCGGTGGCAACTGTCCTTTGTCTTCGCGGGCGCGCCCACCACGACTTGGTCCAGTCGGCCACCCTCATCGGTGCCGGCTTGCTGATCGCAATTGCCGCCATCGTCAAGGTCGCGATGAACGTGGACAGCTGGCAGTTGCGCGCGGCGGTAGCGCTGATCGCGCTGCTCGTGCTGGTCGTAGCCTGCGGCCTTGTCGCGCCACGGCTCGAGTTCTCACCCGTGATGCGGCGCCGAGTCGAAATCCTCGAGTACATCGCCGTCGGGTCGCTGTTCCCGTTGTGCTTCTGGATCGTTCGGCTCTATGCGTTCTTCCGCGAAATGCGCATCTAGCCGCTCGGCACCGCCACGCTGTGGGGGTCTGGGGCCATTCCGTCATGGGCGACCAGTGCGGCCTCTTGCGACAGCTCGGGGCCCGGCGGCAGTAGAGCCAGCACCGGCCACGGCGCCAACTGAGGGGTCGCGGTCTGTTGACCGGGCGCCTTGACCCCGACCATGCCCAGCGATTCTGCCGTCGGCAAATCCTTGATGTGATAACGCAATCCCGTATCGGACACATAGAACAGCGGACCGGACGACCGGCTGCCCGGCTCGACGCCCGTGGCCTGCACGTACTCACCGCTGCCCGGTGTCAGGTAGACCGAGTCCAGCCCGGGGCCGTTGCCGTCAGCGGTGGCCAGTCGCACAGTCTCGGCTCCTGCGGGCGCAGGCAGCTTGTTTCCGACCAGGAGGCGGACCGTGCCCTGTGCGGCGACGTTTGTCCGCTGCCATCCCATGCACACCACAGGATCCGTGACCGGAGAGACGGTCTGGGGCGAGACGGTCGGATAGTGATCGACCGGCAGTTGATGCAGGATCGGTACGCCTGCCACGACAGCGGGGGCGATTTCGCGCGCCGAAGCGCGGCCGGCATCGGAGTCGCCGTATCTGATGATGTCCGCCGTCGCCGACGAGATGGGCTGCAGTCCGTCGTGCAGCACAACGTAGAGCTGTTCGCCGCGTGAATCGTCGGTCTTGACGATCGACCCGGTCGGGTAATCCGGCCCGATCACCGCGCTGGGCTGCCCAACGCCGTCGACGGTCACCGGCGTGATCGGAGCAACCAGTGGAAAGGCGTTGAGTACCCCAAGCGACATCGGTCGCGGCTGTGCGCCCTGCAGGTGAAGACCGTTGACTACCACCGGATCCGACAGATCGATCGGGGCGCGGACCCCCTCGTAGACGAGGTAGGTCGTGCCGCCGACCTCGGTGAGGATCGCGTGCGCGGCGTCGGTGGCGCGGATGTCGCCGTCGAGTACCGGATCGTTGGCAAGCACCGTGGTTTGCAGCGTGGTCGTGCCCGTGGTCTCGGTGGCGCCCGGCGTCTGCAGGCTGTCGCACACCGTCCACGACGACATCGACAAGTTGTCCGCGCCGCGGATGGCCGCCGGGGCGCCGACGATGCCGACCATGGGCCCGCGCGGGACAGTGTTGAGGAACTTGTCGTCGACGTCCTTGGGTGCGTCGTTCTTGCCGACGATCAACCTGGCCGAAGCCAGGTTGAGCACCGGGTGCACGCGGTCGCCGATACGCACGAAGGTCGCTCCGCTGGACTTGCTGAGCAGGATCTGCGCGTCGCCCATGTTCGGTGCGGGTTTGAAGAACGCCATCACCCCGCAGCCGGCGGTGATCACGACCGCGATCACGAAACCAACGATGAGCGCGCGCATCTGACCCCGCATGGGGTCGTGAATCATCCGTGAGTCGCCGCGGATCAGTGCATGCTCGAGCCGACGAATCAAAAACCGGTAGCCGTTGACCTGCGCCCGCGTGGTAACTTGCGCTGGCATGGCCGTAGGGTATCGCACGATCACTGAAACGCGGTGTGCCCGTTGCCCTTCGCAGCGAACAAGATGACAACAGCGTCCCGGTCCCGACGACGCTCGTCGCGACGCGTGCGGAGCGGCCAACCACGGGCACGCCAGCTACGTACCGCCATCGGTATTGGCGGACAGCGGTTTCTACCTGTTCCCGATCTGCTGACCCTCGAGCTTGTGGTGGCCGTCGGCGTTGCGGTCGCACTCTTCCTGCACGCACCTGGCTGGCAGGGTGGCGCTGCCGGGTTTGTCGTCGGTTTGCTGCTCGTGATCCGTGTCCGGGGCACGACGCTGCCGCGGTTCGTGGCGCACCGCACGGGCTTTGCGTGGGATCGGCGGCGACGACGAGGTGCCGAGCCGGAATCCGGCGAACCGTTCGACGTGCCGATGGCCGACGGAACACAAATCGGATTCCGCTGGGACGGCAGCACCTTGCTGTCGCTCATCAAGATCGATGCGAACCCACAGGCCATGACCGTGCTGGAACCTGGTATGACGGTGTCAGGGGAGGTCGTGCAGGTGCAGGCACTCGTCGATTGCCTCCGCCAGTTCGACATCACGCTCGACTCCATCGACATCATCAGCCAAGGTGCGCGCTCGTCGGGACATACCGCCATGGCCGCCGTCTACGACGCCGTCCTCGGGCCGCTACCCGCCATCGCGCAGCGCAGCGTGTGGATCGCCGTGCGCTTCGATCCGTCGCGGTGCGCCGAGGCGGTCCGGCGTCGGGGTGGTGGTCGCGACGGCATCCTGCGCACGGCGGCCACCGCGACCAGGCGGGTCGCCAACCGGCTCACCGAAGCAGGACTTCGGCCGCGGATCTTGGGGGCCACCGGAATCGCGCTGGCCACCAATCAGCTCAGCGACGGCGTCAACCTCGCGACACTCGAGGAAACCTGGGACACGTGTCGCGACGGCCGATTTCGGCTGTGCAGCTTCGCAGTCGAAGCCGAAATGCTGACCACGGCCGGTCTCGGGGTGCTGTGGACGGTCCCCAGCTACTCGACGACTGTGTGCCTGTCGCTGCGCGGCGACGACGATCCCGACGTCGTCAAGGTCCGGGCACTGGCCCGGTTCGACAGCGACTTCGGGGTGCCGGTCAACCTGCCCGGCCTCGTCCACCTGCGGGGGTACCAGTTCTCGGCGTTGTCCTGCAGCCTGCCGATTCCACAGCCGAACCGACCGGTCGAGCATTGGGCCTATGGTCGGCGTGACACGGATCTGTGTGACCTCGCGTTGCCCGCGTCGGGTTGCGGTCAGGTCATCGGCGCCGACGACGAGGGCCGGGCTGTCGCGCTCCCGCTCTTCGGCCCCCAGATCGGTCGCGTGGAGATCTGCGGCACTTTGCATTTGGCCCAGCAAGCGGTGCTGCGGTCGCTGGCACTCGGCGCGCGAGTGCTCGTACACAGCCGCCGGCCCGCCCTGTGGCGGGCGATGGTCGAGGAGGTCGACGACCATGACCTGTTGTGGGTTGCCGACTTCAACCGCGGTGCGATACAGGCCGGGTCAGACCGCAATTACTCGGTGGAGATGTTCGACGGCGTGCCCGAGCGGCCGGTCCGTGCCGGGGTCACGAGCATGGCTGTCGCAGCACCGAATACCCCTGCGACGGACAGCGCCGATGTCGTACTCGAGTCGGTTTCGCTGGCGGATGCCACAGTTAAGGTCAGCACGCGGACAGGCTCCGCTGTCGTCACCATGGTGGCCACCGACGACGAAATGCGTTACATCAAGGCCTCGGCCAACAGCATCGACTGACCCGCCGCCGGTGCGCTAGCGTGAGCAACGTGGTGTACTCGCCTGGAACCCGCGACTACCACTCGGTCTATCAGCCCGGCTACGCCGTCGAACGACCGAATACCGAAAGCTCGCTGCCGCGAAATCTTTTCATCGCGGTCGCGGTGCTCGGTCTGGCCACCTACGTCTTCAGCTTCGGGCCCGTCGGCGACGGCCCTGAGGCCATCGGCTGGGACATCCGGTTCGCCACGCTTGCCGCGCTCTGCGCGATGTTCGGCCTGCTGGCCAAGCAGAGCCCGCTGTCGCTGGTAATCGCAGTTCTGGCCACCATGGGTTTCCTCGACGCGCTGTCGACCGTGTTGACCGCCGCCGACCGGGGTTGGGCGTTGACGGTGATCGTGGTGCTCAATGCCCTGCAGTCAGCGGCGGCGGCCGCTGCGCTTCTGTTGGCGCCCAAGGCTGCCCAACCCGCCGACAACGCCGGCTACGACGCCTACGTGGACTACTACAACCAGGCCGTGCGGAGTTACTACAACCAGCAGGCGCCGCCCGCCCAGCCGGACCAGACGCAACGCGCAGGCTACGGCCAGGCACACGCGGATGCGCGCGCAACGTCGCGGGTGCAACGCACCCAACGGCCTTCGCAGCAGGGCGATTACGCCGATCTCGACTACTCGGGTTCGCGCCCCACTGCCCCACTGCACGACCCTCTTTCGACCGCCGGTCCCTCCGGGATGCCAAGCGTCGGCCAGGCCCGCGCTCGCGCTGACCAACCGCCCCGCGAAGCAGAGGAATCGGCGCACCCGTCGTCGTCGACGTAGCTCAGAGCACGGCAAGCGTGGTGGCCGCGACCGCCGCGAGGCACATCGACGGCCCGTGCGGCACTGTCTGTCCCGATCGGCGCAACAGCATGACGACGGCCAAGCACGCAGTCAGCACCGGCGCGCCAAGCGCGGCCAGCAGCCAGACATCGACGCCGAATATCGCTGTCAGCGCACCGATACCGACCGCGAGCTTCGCGTCACCGGCGCCCATCGCGGCGGGCGACACCAGGTGCGCGACGGCGTACACGGCGAACAGCGCCGCGGCACCGAGCAGCGCAGGCGTTCCTCGTCCGGATATCGCCGCCACCACGAGGATCACCCCCGCCCCCGGGAGCGTCAGCCAGTTCGGCAGCCGACGGTCACGGATGTCGTACACGCACAGCGCCGCCAGCCAGGCCAGCACGCAGGCACCGGCCATCCCCGCCCCCATCAACCGAGATTAACCTCGGTTGCGTGCACCGACCGTCACCAATTGGCCCGGCGCTGCTGGTGGTCGTCGCCGCGATCAGCCAGGAGGTCGGGGCGGCGTTCGCGGTCGGTCTGTTCGCGGCGTTCGGGGCGATCGGGGCGGTCTTCGTCCGACTCGTCGTCGCAGGCACCATCCTGTGCGTGGCGGTCCGACCCCGGCTACGCGGCCTGTCCGGGCGGGCCTGGTCGTCGGCGGTGGCACTGGCCGCCGCGGTGACCGTGATGAACGTCTGCTTCTACTATTCGCTGACCCGCGTTCCACTCGGCGTGGCCGTTACCGTAGAAGCCCTTGGCCCGCTGACGCTTTCCGTTGTGGTCAGCCGGCGCTGGACTGCGTGGCTGTGGGCGCTGCTCGCCCTTCTGGGCGTCGCGCTGCTCAGCCTCACCGGTGTTCGGGTCGGTCATCTCGATCCCGTCGGCCTTGGGTTCGCCGCAGGCGCGGGCGCCAGCTGGGCGGGTTACATCCTTGCCACCGCCCGCGCGGGCACCGACTTCCCCAAGCTCGACGGGCTGGCCATTGCGACGGCGATCGGCGCGCTGGCCGTGGCTCCGTTCGCCGTGCTCACGATCGACCAGGACGCTGCGTTGCGATGGCAGGTGCTGGGGCTCGGTGTGGTCGTCGGTGTGATGTCCTCGGTCGTCCCCTACTCGCTGGAGTTGATCTCACTGCGCAGGCTGCCGCCGGAGACGTTCGCGATTCTGACATGTCTATCGCCGGTCGTGGCCGCTCTCGCCGGCTGGCTGATCCTCGGCCAGCATCTCGCGCTCAGCGGCTACCTCGCCATCGTGCTGGTGACGGTCGCCAGCATTGGCGCTGTCCGCTCGGCGCGAGATCGATTGGCGCACAACGATACTCGGTTGATCACCGCCTAGCCGCCACATCCCCCGCGGCAGTGATCAGCTCTGCCAGCTCACCCTGCGGCCCCGTTGGCTGAAAGACCAGGGTATCCACGCCGGCATCGAAGAAGGGGTCCGCTGATTCCGCCGCCTGACCGGCACTGCATCCCAGGAACAGCACTGTGCTGAAGGACGGCCCGGCTCGGCCGGCCTGACCGGACGTGACGTGCCCCAGCGCGTCGCGCACCGTGGTCGAGGTGTATTGGGAGTCGAGGATCACGCCGTCGGAGATCTCGCCCGCCAACGCGAGTGTCTTCGGTCCGGTTCCCCCGATGAGCACCGGAACCCGTTGTTGCGGAACCCAATCCAAGCGCACGTCGGTAAGCCGAACGTATCTGCCGTCAACGGTGACGGACCGTCCCGCGAGCAGGTCGGTCAGCGCGGTGACGTACTCGCGCATCAACGTCAGGGGTGATGCGACGGCAGCGCCTGTCTGTCGCATCCAGTCCTGGACGCCGTGCCCGATCCCGACGCGCAGCCTGCCGGGGAACATCGCCTCGAGGGTCGCGATCTCCATCGCGGTCGTCACCACGTTGCGCAGGGGTGCGGGCAGCACACCGAGACCGACCGTGAGCGTTTCGGACGACGCCAGCGCCACCGCAGCCTGGGCAATGCCGCCCTGCAGGAAGCAGTCTTCCCACAGCCACAGTTCGTCGATACCGGCGGCGTCTGCAGCCGCCGCAGTTTCTCGCAGCGTGCCGGGACGGAAGTCCGGGCGAAACACCACTCCGATGCGCGCAGTCACGCGTCCGACACTACTGTCCGGCCAGCGCCGCCTTCATCGCCTCGACGGGCGCGGGTAGCCCGGTGAATTGCTCGACCTGCGCGAACGCCTGATGCAGCAGCATCTGCAGTCCGTTGATCACCCGTCCGCCCGCCGCCTCGACCGCCGCCGCCAGCGGCGTCGGCCACGGATCGTAGATCGCGTCGAGCAGCACGGGCGTCGCGACCACCGTCTCGACGTAGCCGGACACCACATCGGCGGGGATGGTGTTCACCACCACGTCGACGTCGATGCCCACCCCGAGCTCGACCCACCGGATGTCGACACCGAGCCCACGGCCGAGCTCGACCAGCGGCGCCGCCTTGTCGCGGTTGCGGGCCACGACCGAGATGTCTTGTACGCCAAGCTCTGCGAGGCCCACCACAACTGCAGGTGCGGTGCCCCCCGACCCCAGCACCGCCGCCCGCCCGGTGATCGGCCCCAACGCCCCCTTCACACCGTCGATGTCGGTGTTGTCGGCCCGCCAGCCGTCCTGCGTCCGCAGCAATGTGTTGGCGGAGCCGACAAGTTCAGCGCGCGCCGTGCGCTGGTCGGCGAACCGCAAGGCGGCGAACTTGCCTGGCATCGTCACCGAAACGCCGACCCATTCCGGACCGAAACCCCCGACCACGCCGGGCAATTGGTCTGCCGTGCATTCGATGCGGTCATACGTCCAGCCCTGCAGACCCAGCGCGCGGTATGCGGCGAGGTGCAGCTGCGGTGACCGGGAATGCGCGATCGGTGAGCCGAGCACCGCCGCTCGGCGCCTATCGTTGCCGGCGACGGGCCGCCTATCGTGCGGAGTCGAGGACACCGTTGCGTTTGGCCAATTCGATGTTCGCGAGGTGTTGCTCGTAGTCGCGAGTGAACAACGTCGTGCCCTGCATGTCGATGGTGACGAAGTACAGCCAGTCCCCCGGTGCGGGTTGTTCGGCCGCAGCCAACGCAGGTTGTCCCGGCGAGCAGATGGGTGTGGCCGGAAGCCCCGGTCGCACATAGGTATTCCACGATGTGCTCTGCCCGCGGTCGGCGTCGGTGGTGGCCACCTCGATCCGGTCCAGCGGATAGTTCACCGTGGAGTCGAACTCCAGCGTGCGGTTCTCGTGCAACCTGTTGTAGATCACCCTGGCGACCTTCGCGAAGTCATCGGGCTTCGACTCCCGCTGTACCAGCGAACCGACGGTGAGGATCTGGTAGGGCGACATGTTCATCGACTTCGCGGTGTCCAGCAGGCCGCCCTGCGCGTATTGCGTTGCGCTGGCAGCGATCAGAGCGGACAGGGTGTCCTGCGCAGACGCCGATGGATCGATGTTCCACGTGCCGGGGGCGATCAGCCCCTCCAGCCTGCGGTGGTCGGTGCCCAGCGCACTGACCGCGTTGATCGCCCACTCCGGTACCGAAAGAGCGGACGGCTCAGCGCTTCCGGCCGCCTTCTTCAGGTCGTCGACTGCCAGGCAATGCCGGTCGCCGTCGAGGTTCACACACGTCGCCTTGGAGATCAGGCTGAAGATTCCGTCGGTGACCGCGTTGGTCTTCACGTCCTGGACGTCGTCGAGTTGGCGCCCTTCCGGTATCACCAGCTTCCCGACCCGGTTCTGCGGATCGGAAAGTCGCGAAACGGCATTGGACGCCGGAATCTCGGTGCGCACCTTGTAGAAGCCGGGCTGGATCGACGAGATGGCGGTGTTGCCTTTGGCGGCGTCGACGAACGCCGCGACAGTGGCCACCACCTTGCGGTCTTCCAGCGTCTTACCGATCGCGGTGGTGGTGTCGCCGTCGTGGATCTGGATCACCACATCGTTGACGCCGTCGCCGGTGAAGTCGGTGTCCCCGCCGAACAGCGAATGCCACATCTTCGAACCGAGGAACACCGCACCGACGACCACCACGATCAGCAGGGTGAGTGCCAAGCCACTGGCGAAGCGCCGCTTGCGTTTGCCGCGGGCTTCCCGAATCCGATCCGCCCTGGTCATCCGGCGCCTCGGCGGTCCGACCGCTACAGGCTCAGCGCGATCACGGCCCCAGTGGTTGTCAGTCATTCCCGACCTCTCCGTGCGCCGCATCGGTGAGCTCTGCTCCTTGCGTGCGCGAAGCCGCGCGCCGTTGGTCCAGCCAATTCTGCAAAATCCCTACTGCCGCAGCCTGGTCGATCATCGCCCGCTGCCCCTTGGCGCGGACGCCCGCATCTCGCAGCGAGCGTTGCGCCGCAACGGTTGTCAGCCGCTCGTCGGACAACCGTACCGGTATGGGCGCGATGCGCCGGGCCAGCTCGTCGGCCAACTCGATCGCGTCCCGTGCGGACGAACCGGACCGGTCGGCGAGGGTGCGCGGCAATCCCACCACCACTTCGACGGCCTCCAATTCGCCTGCCAGCTGTGCGAGTCGCCGCAGATGCTTGCTCTTGTTCCGTCGGTCGCGCTCCACCGTCTCAACGGGTGTGGCAAGGATCCCGTCCGGATCGCTGACCGCCACCCCGATGCGCACCGTGCCCACATCGACACCGAGCCGTCGGCCACGACCGGGATCAGCGGGGTGAAGACTGCCCCCTGGCCGATCCGGGAGGCGGTCATCGGTTTCGGCCACGGGCTAGCTCCGGCCTATTTCCGCGCGCAGCGCGGCCAATGCCGCGTCGATGCCCGCCGCCCCCTTACCGGAACCCTGCGCCAGATCGGCCTTGCCGCCCCCACGGCCATTGACCGCCGCACCCAACTGCTTCACCAACTCGTTGGCCTTCAGGCCGAGATCCTGCGCGGCCGGGTTGGCCGCCACCACGAAGGGCACGCTGTCGTTCTCGCCTTCCGCGATCAATGCGACGACGGCAGGCTCGCTGCCCAACTTGCCTTTGATGTCCCCGACGAGCGTGCGCAGATCCGCCGCCGACATGCCGCCGGCCATCCGCTGCGCCACGACACGCACCTTACCGATTTGCTCGGCACCTGCAGCGGCATTCGCTGCGGCTGCCCGCGCGTTCGCCAACCGCATCTTGTCGAGCTCCTTCTCGGCGGCCCGCAAGCGCTCGACCAGGTTCGCCACCCGGGCCGGAACCTCCTCCGACGGGACCTTCAGCGTCGACGCCAGACCCGCCATCAAGGCGCGCTCCTTGGCGAGGTGGCGGAACGAGTCCAACCCGACGTAGGCCTCGACGCGGCGCACGCCGGAACCGACGGACGACTCCCCGAGGATCGTCACCGGGCCGATCTGCGCCGAACTCTCGACGTGCGTTCCACCGCACAACTCGAGCGAGAACGGCCCGCCGATCTCGACCACCCGAACCTCGTCGGGATAGTTCTCGCCGAACAGCGCCATGGCACCCATCGACTTGGCCTTGTCCAGTTCGGTGGTGAAGCTGTGCACCTCGTAGTCGGCCTCGACGGCCTCGTTGGTGACCTCTTCGATCTGCGTGCGCTGGCCGTCGGTCAGCGCGCCCTGCCAGTTGAAGTCGAACCGCAAGTAGCCCGGTCGATTCAGCGAGCCGGCCTGGACGGCGTTGGGTCCCAACACTTGTCGTAGCGCGGCATGCACCATGTGGGTGCCGGAATGGCCCTGTGTCGCGCCGTGCCGCCAGCGCGGATCGACGGTGGCGGCGACCGTATCGCCCTCGACGAACTCGCCCGACTCGACGTTGACGCGATGCGCCCACAAGGTTTTGGCGATCTTCTGCACATCGGTGACAGCGGCCTTCGCAGAGCCGGATGCTCCCGTGCCTGCGATGCTGCCCTCGTCGGCGATCTGGCCGCCGGACTCGGCGTAGAACGGGGTGCGATCGAGGATCAGTTCGACGCGATCTGGAGCAAGACCACCTGAGTGCGCGACCACCGGAACTCGCTTGCCGTCGACGAAGATGCCGAGAATCTTTGCCTCAGAAGTCAATTCATCGAAACCGGTGAACTCCGTCGGGCCTGCGTCGACCAGCTCGCGGTATTCGGACAGGTCGGCGTGCGCCTGCTTGCGTGCTGCCGCGTCGGCCTTGGCGCGCCTGCGTTGCTCGGTCATCAGCTCACGGAAGCCGGCTTCGTCCACGGACAGGTCTGCTTCGGCCGCCATCTCAAGGGTCAGCTCGATCGGGAAACCGTATGTGTCGTGCAGGGTGAACGCGTCATGGCCGGACAACTTGTCGGTACCCGATGCCTTCGTGGCTCGCGCGGCCTCGTCGAACAGCCGCGAGCCCGAGGTGAGCGTGCGGTTGAACGCGGTCTCCTCCGCGACAGCGATGCGGTGGATCCGGTCGAAATCGGTGACGAGTTCGGGGTAGGACGGGCCCATCGCGTCGCGCACCGTCGCCATCAGGTCGCCGACGATCGGGTCGTCGATGCCGAGCAGCTTGGCGGAGCGGATGACGCGGCGCAGCAACCGCCGCAGTACATAGCCGCGGCCGTCGTTGCCGGGGCTGACCCCGTCGCCGATCAGGATCGCGGCGGTGCGGGTGTGGTCTGCGATGATCCGGTAGCGAACGTCGTCCTCGTGGTTGCCGACGTTGTAAGCCCTTGGGGAAACCGTGGCTACAACATCTATGACCGGACGCAGCAGGTCGGTCTCGTAGACGTTGTGCACGCCTTGCAGCAGGAAGGCCACGCGCTCGACGCCCATGCCGGTGTCGATGTTCTTGCGCGGTAGCGGGCCGAGGATCTCGAAGTCTTCCTTGCTGGTCCCCTCGCCGCGCACGTTCTGCATGAACACGAGGTTCCAGATCTCGATGTAGCGGTCCTCGTTGGCCACGGGGCCGCCCTCGATACCGAATTCGGGGCCGCGGTCGTAGTAGATCTCCGACGAGGGGCCGCACGGGCCGGGGATGCCCATCGACCAGTAGTTGTCGGCCATGCCGCGACGCTGGATGCGCTCCGCGGGCAGGCCCGCGACCTCCTGCCACAGACCGACGGCCTCGTCGTCATCCAAATAAACTGTGGCCCAGAGTCTTTCGGGATCGAATCCGTAGCCACCCTCTTCGACCGGATTGGTCAGCAGCGTCCACGCGAGTTCGATGGCGCGACGCTTGAAGTAGTCGCCGAACGAGAAGTTGCCTGCCATCTGGAAGAAGGTGTTGTGCCGGGTGGTGATGCCGACCTCGTCGATGTCG
>DATJIX010000161.1:0-2643 GCA_035492865.1 Mycobacterium sp.
GATCCGGTGGGCCTATGACCACGCCCCGAACCTCAGCGGACGGGTGCTGAGTTCGGTGATGGGCCGTGTCGGTGCCGTCGGTGCCTTCGCCGTCGAACTCCCTGCAGGGTGATCGCCGACTTGACGGGCATGCGCGCCCCCGCCCGGCACGTATTCGATTGGGCTGAAGCGATTTTCGACATGGGCGGCGCCGAGCCCAGTGCCACCACATGCCGGCACAATGGGAGCGGCTGCGCGCGAACCCGGATCTCGCGAAGTTCACCGAGCCCGATCGATTCGATATCGGCCGTAAACCCAACCAGCACTTGGCCTTCGGAGCCTCTGCGCACCCACGGCTTCCGGGTGTTGCCCCTTCGGCTACCTGAAGACGCCGGGCAGGCTCAGCGCCGACATGGTCTCGTCCGCCAGCGGGTTGTCGTGCACCATGTACGTCCACGTCGACGTCGGCCGGGCGAGTTTGGACAGGTCGACGCCGGGCTCGTCCTCGATCGACGGCGCGGTCTCGAACGTCTGCTGGGCCGCCTCGATCGCGTCAGCGGCCAGCGAGGCGAACGCGTCGACCGCCATCCGGTGGAACTCGTCGATGGGGGTCTGATTGCCCAGTGCCCGAAGGTGAATGCTCTCCCGGATGTCGGCCAGATACGCCAGATGATCGGCCCACCCGCGGTCCAGGTGGTAGAGCATGATCAGCCGGCAGATCTTCTCCAGCTTCTCCTCGCCGAGCTCGTCGAGGACCTCCTCGTAGCGCTTCGACGCGCGCTCGGCGAGTTCCTCCCTGGCGGTCGCCGTGCGCAGCAGGGTCTCGCGGCGTTCGACGATGATCGCCCGCTGCTGGGCGATCAGCTGGTTGTAACGCCAGTTGTTGGCATGGATGTCGAGCATCCGGCCCTCCGCGACGCGCTGGGCGTGGTCCAGCAGTGTCGCGGCCTTGTTGCCGATGATCCGGCCGTCCTCGTCGTTTTGCATCGGCAGCTTGTTCGGATCGAGGTGCGCCACCACCAGGTCGTCCTCCCAGCTGGCGAAGAACACCGATGAGCCGGGATCGCCCTGGCGGCCCGCGCGACCGCGCAACTGGTTGTCCAGTCGCTCGGTGTGGTGGCGGCCGGTGCCGATGACGTGCAGTCCCCCGAGCTCAGCGACCTCGTCGTGGTCGGCCTCGTCGGAGCCGCCGAGCCGGATGTCGGTGCCGCGGCCCGCCATCTGGGTGGACACGGTGACGCTGCCGAGCTTGCCCGCCTCGGCGATCACGGCGGCCTCCTCGGCGTCGTTCTTGGCGTTCAGCACCAGGGCAGGGACGCCGGCCTTGACCAGTCGCTCGTGCAGCTCCTCGGATTCGGCGACGTCGTGGGTGCCGACGAGCACGGGCTGCTTGGTCGCGTGTATCTCCTTGATGTGGTCGACGACCGCGTCGATCTTGGCCGCCGCCGTGATGTACACCCTGTCGGTGTCGTCCTCGCGAATGTTGGGAGTATTCGGCGCAATTGGCGAGACGGCGAGCTTGTAGAACTGGCGCAGCTGTTCGCCTGCGGCCAGCGCCGTACCCGTCATGCCGCAGACGGTCGGATACCGGTTGATCAACGCCTGCACGGTGATGGTGTCCAGCACCTCGCCGGTCTCGGTGGTTTCGATTCCCTCCTTGGCCTCGACAGCTGCCTGCAGCCCGTCGGGCCAACGCTGCAGCTGTGCGATGCGGCCCCGGGAGGCGTTGATCAGGTGCACGGCGTCGTCGCGGACGATGTAGTGCACGTCGCGCTGCAACAGCACGTGTGCGTGCAGTGCGACGTTCACCTCGGTCAGCGTGGTGCCGACGTGCTCCTCGGAGTACAGGTCGATGCCGCCGAGCTTGGCCTCGAGCTTCTGCGCGCCGGATTCGGTCAGGTGGACGTTGCGGTTGTCGGCGTCGGTGTCGTAGTCCTTGCCCGCGGTCAGCTCGCCGACCATCCGGATGATCTCGACCTTGGGCGTCTCGCGGTGCGTGGTGCCCGCAAGGACCAGCGGCACCAGCGCCTCGTCGACGAGCACCGAGTCGGCCTCGTCGATCAGCGCGACGTCGGGGTTCGGCGACACCAGGTCGTCGACGTCGGTGACCAGCTGGTCGCGCAGCACGTCGAAGCCGATCTCGTTGACCGACGCATACGTGACGTCGCACTGGTATGCCTCGCGCCGTTCTTCGGCCGTCGAATCGGCGGTGATCCAGCCGACCGTGAGCCCGAGCGCCTCGAGCAGCGGACCCATCCATTCGGCGTCGCGGCGGGCCAGGTAGTCGTTGATGGTGATGACGTGGACGCTGCGGCCGCCGAGCGCGTAGCCGGCCGCGGCGATCGCCCCCGACAGCGTCTTGCCCTCGCCGGTGGCCATCTCGACCACATCGCCGGCCAGCATCCGCAGCGCGCCCTGCAGCTGGACGTCGAACGGCTTGAGTGTGGTGGTCCGTTCGGACGCCTCGCGGACGATGGCCAGGAACTGCGGGATGTCCGCGGAATCGGCCAGGTCCTCGAGCCTCAGCAGCTGGGTCGCCTCGCGCAGCTTCTCATCGTCGAGGTCGGCGGCCTTCTCGTAGAACTCAGCCGCGTCGCGCACCTGCGACATCGACTGCGCTTGGTCCTTGTCCGTGCTGGCGCCGAGCAGCTTCCAGAACCGGTT
>DATJIX010000162.1:0-9260 GCA_035492865.1 Mycobacterium sp.
AGGATGCTGACAAGTCCTAACGACATGACGGATGAACCCGCCATCGATTCCGGTGGCGGGTTTGTTCGTCTTCGGCTCGATATCGCTTACGACGGAACCGAATTCGCGGGTTGGGCGCTGCAGGCCGGGCAGCGCACCGTGGCGGGCGTGGTCGACGACGCGTTGTCGACGGTGTTCCGCGTGCCGGTTCAGGTGCGGGCGGCGGGGCGCACCGACGCCGGTGTGCACGCAACGGGTCAGGTGACCCACGTCGACGTGCCCACCGATGCGCTGCCGAATGCCTACCCCCGCACGAGGCGTGAGGCGGACAGCGAGTTCCTTCCGCTTGTGCGGCGTCTCGCCCGGTTCCTGCCCGCCGATGTGCGGGTCCTCGACATCAACCGCGCCGCACCCGGTTTCGACGCCCGGTTCTCGGCGCTGCGTCGCCACTACGTCTACCGGTTGTCGACCGCCCCCTACGGTGTTGAGCCTCAGGAGGCGCGCTTTGTGACGGCGTGGCCGAGGCCGCTCGACGTCGACGCGATGTCGGCCGCGTCACGAGATCTGGTGGGGCTGCACGATTTCGCCGCGTTCTGCCGTCATCGTGAGGGTGCCACCACGATTCGTGATCTTCAGCGGCTGGACTGGACGCGCGATGGTGATCGGGTCACGGCCTACGTCAGCGCCGATGCGTTCTGCTGGTCGATGGTCCGGTCGTTGGTCGGTGCCCTGCTGGCGGTCGGTGAGCATCGCCGCGAACCCGGTTGGTGCGCAGGGTTGTTGACGTCGACGCAGCGGTCCAGTGACTACGCCGCCGCGCCGCCGCACGGCCTGACTCTCGTCAGCGTCGACTACCCACCCGACGACCAACTGGAGGCGCGCACCAAGGTGACAAGAGACCTCCGCAAGGTCGACTAGATCCGGCCCGCCACGAAGTCGGCGGCCTGGTTCGCCATACCCGCCTGGATGTACGCATTGGCGAGGTGTGCGGGCCAATTGTCTTCCCACGTGTCGGGGTCGGCGGGGTTGCAGATGGGGTCGGCGCCGTGGCACAACTCGATGGTTCGCTCGCTGTAGAGCGGGTTGAAGTTCGTGATCGGGCCGACCCACGCGGCGCCGTTGCCGAACAGGGCGACTGCAGCGATGTGCTGATCTGCGCCCGGTGGCATGGGAGCCTTGAAGCCGAAGAAGTCAAAGGGCACTGCGAGCACGACGTCGGTGACAGCCGCGCCGAGCGAGTAGCCGCCCAGTACCAGCCGCGTGTCCGGGCAGTTGTTCATCATCGATTGGATGTGGCCACTCATGTCGTTGGCGCCGACGTCGATCTGATTGTCGGCGGGATACTGCACCGCGTAGACACCGATGTTCTTTTTCGACTTCGAGCGCAACGCGCTGATGAACGCGTTCCCGAGGACGCCGACGCCCGGCGATTCCAGGCGGCCGCGGGCGAAGATCACCTCGACCGCGGGGCAGGCCGCCGATGCGGACGGGATGAGTCCCGGCGTTCGTACCGCGGCAGGCGCGATCAGCCCGACAGCGGCGAGCACCACCGCAACGGCAACGCCTGCGAATCGACGGGTCCAACGACGAGAGTCAAGATCAATCCCCACTTCGTCGATCCTAACGGAATGCTGTGAACGAGGACGTTAATTTGTTGCCGCAGCTAGAGCAGGCCCGCCACGAAGCTGGCCGCCTGGTTCGCCGGCCCACCCACGTAGGACTTGTGCGCGACCAGGCTCTCTCCGTCGGTCTGGCAGATCGGGTCACCGCCGTTGCACAAGTCGATGGCCCTGCCACCCCACACCGGGCTGGTCGTAAGCGGGATGCCCAATTTGGCGGACGGGTTTCCGAAGGCCGCGATGGCAGCGACATGATCGGGCACGTTGGGAGGAAGCGGGTTGTTGAATCCGAGGACTGGCATGGGGATCGCGCTGATGACGTCGACCACGGCCGCGCCCTGCGAGTAGCCGCCCAGCACCAACCTGGTGTTCGGGCAGTTGTCGACCATGAACTGAATGTGCGCGCTCATGTCGTTGGCCCCGTCGGCTGCTGCCAGGAAGTCGAAGTTCGCGGGGTAGTTGACCGCGTACGCCCCGACCGATCGGCCACCGACCTTGTTCCGCAGCGCGCCGACGAATGCGTCGCCGACATTTCCCAAACCAGGTGCGTCATTGGTGCCGCGGGCGAACACCACCTCGATATCGGGGCAGTCGTCGGCCGATGCGACGCCAATTGGCATGGGGGACAACGCCGGTGCGAGCACGGCGGCGCAGGCCGTCAGAACGGCGGCTGCGGAGACGGTGAGGAAGCGGTGAATTCGATTCGACGGCACACCGAATTTTAGCGCGTAGACAGGCTAAATTATGCCCGCGACATAGTTCGCGGCCTGATCTGTCAGGCCTGCGGTCACGTAATCGCTGTGAGCGAACGGGTTACGGCCGCGCGAGCAGATCGGGTCGCCGTCCTTGCACAGGTCGATCGCCCGGCCGCCGAAGACCGACGACGTGATCGGATTGCTGAACTTCGTCGCCGGGTTACCGAACACCGCAACCGCGGCGACGTTGGGCACCAGATTGCTCGCCAGCGGCGGCGCCGATCCGATGTCGCCGACCTTGTTGCCGAGTGGCGGGATGCCGGCCAGCATGTCGACGACGGCCGCTCCCTGCGAGTAGCCCCCGAGCACCAGCTTGGTCGACGGGCACGAGGAGGCCATCTGCGCGATGCGGTTGGCGGCGTCATCGGCGCCGGTGGCGGCCTCGAGGAAGTCGTAGCTGGCGGGATAGTTCACCGCATAGGTGGTGAGCGTGCGCCCGCCCACCAGGCCCCTGAGCGTGTCGGCGAAGGCCTGGCCGGGGTTTCCGAGCCCTGGCGCGTCGTGGGTGCCGCGGGCGAAGATCACCTCGATATCGGGGCACGGATCCGCGGATGCAGACGGGGCGACGGCGAGGGGAGTGGCCGCACAGACCAGGGTCGAGGCGATCGCGGCCAACCTGGCCGACATCCGAAGGGAAGTCACGCCGGTCATCTTCACATATCTGGTTCGGCTGCGGCTAACCGTTTGCTCGGAGGACGCTTCCATTGACGGGGGCGTCAGGCCATGACGCCTCAGCCAGCTTCTCCGTGCGATCACCCTGTCGGGCCAGTGTTAGCCCGACGAGAACGACGACGCCACCGAGCGCCTGAGTCAGCGTCATCGCCTCGCCCAGCAAAACCCACGCGGCCAGCACGGCGAACATCACCTCGGACAGGCCCACCAGGGAGGCGAACCGCGGCTGCAGCCGGGCGACGGCCATGATGCCGAGCGTGTAGGCGATCGCGGTGGGGATGAGCGCCAATGCGATGACGGGCACCACCCATGAGGTCGTCCACCCCGCGACGACGGCGTCGTGGGTGGTGAACTTCAGCGGCATCAGCCCGGTGACGCCGAGCGCCCCGACCGTGACCGCACCGACGATCAGGCCTGCCGTGGCGAGCGTGATCGCGTCCAGTCCGTCGCCCTCGGTCGCGACCGAGGAGGACATCACGAAGTAGCAGGCCGCGCATACCGCGGCCGCGAGCGCCCAGCCGACGCCGATCAGATTGATGTGGGCACCCGAAAATCCGCCGCGTTCAAAAACACCGAGCACCAACATGATTCCCGCGATGGCGAGCGCGACGCCGGTGAGTGTCAGGCCGCCCGGCCGACGCCGGGTGGTGGCCCACACCCACCCGACCACCAGGATCGGCGCGGTGTACTCCAACAGCAGGGCGACGCCGACGGACAGATGAGCGACTGCGTTGAAATAGCAGAGCTGCGCACCGGCGATCGGGACGATCCCGTATGCGATTACCGTCTTGCCGTGCTGCAGCGCCTCGCGGAACCAGCTGGGCTTGACGACCGTGGCGAACACGGCCATCAGCAGCGCTCCGCCGGCAAGCCGGGCGGTGACTGCGGCGGTCGGGCTCCAGCCGGCCTCCATCAGCGACTTGGCGAACGGACCCGAGGAGCCGAAGGCGAAGGCAGAGCCGACGGCGAGCAACAGGCCGAGGCGGAAGTGGTCGACCTTCGGCTGAGTCGTCGTCATGGGTGCACCTCCGCCGTGTAATGAGTAAAATCTGATTTGGTCGTGACACTACTGCCGAAAGGGGTCATGCGTCAAATGCTTTTTACTCATGACACCGAGCTCACGTTGCGGGCAGCATGTGGGCTGATCAACAGCGGCATCGATGGCGAAGAGCTGGCCGACGCCGCCGCCCTCGAGGCTTTCCTGGATGGCTGGGGGTACACGGGCCGGCGTGACCACGACACCGTCGAGTTGGAGTCGGTCCACCGGCTGCGGGAGCGACTGGCCAAGGTCTGGACGGTCGCCGACGACGAGGTTCAGGCCGTCGAACAGGTGAACGCGCTACTCCGTGACACCAAGGCCTCGCCCTGGCTGACGCGGCATCCCGAACAGCCGGAATGGCACCTGCATATGGCGTCGGTGCACGACCCGCTCTGGCAGCGGATGGGCGCCGAGTTCGCGATGTCGCTGGCCGACCTCATCCGCATCGGCGAGCTGCGGCGCCTCAAGGTGTGCGCGGCGCCGGACTGCGCGGCCGTGCTTGTCGACCTGTCGCGCAACCGGTCGGGCAAGTTCTGCGACACCGGCAACTGCGGCAACCGCCAGCACGTCGCGGCCTATCGGGAGCGCCGCGCGAAAGAGGCCTAGCTCGCGGGGTGTGGTGGGCCGAGGTACGGGAAGACGTCGAGGGTGTCGGTGTGCGGGCTCAGGCCCGACGGTGGACACTCGCCATTCGTCAGGAACGCCAACCGGTAGTCGATGACGTCGTCGGTGAAGACGCGGCCGTTCGGGTACTTCGCCGGCTTGGACGGGTTGAACGTCAGCATGTCGGGCAGTGTGCCCTCGTTGTCGATCGCGGCGATCGCTTCGTCCCGGGTGTAGCCGCCGGTGTGACCCAACTGGTGGATGAACATGTCGATCCACCGCTCCCGGTCGTGTACCGGCAGACTGGCGTTGTACTCCTCCTTGGTGTCATCGGTGTTGAAGAAGCTGCTGACCGACGGATGTCCGGCCCGGTCGACGTGAAGCAGCTTGCCGTTCTCGCGCACGCTGCAGCGGCCCCAGATCCTGATATCGGGTTTGGCGCCCAGGAAGCTGGTCGGCATCTCGATGGCAGTGGAGAAGACATTGGCCTGCGTGTTGGAATCCACACCGGTCCAAGGTGATTCGCCCGGCAACGTCAGATCGGTGAAGTTTCGCTTACCCGAGGTGTCGAAGAGCTGCTTGACTCCGTCGAAGTCGAAGAAGAACGCGTCGCTGCGGGCGCCTGCGAAGAACGTGAAGTCGCCCGATGTCGCGATGTGCGGCTCGTCGCCGAGGAAGGAAACCGGAACGTTCGAGAAGATTTTCTCGCCGACGGCCTCGACCGCCTCGGCGTCATCGTTGGCCGCCAGGTACACGTCGACGGTCTGCTTGCCGTCGACAGGCTCGGAGAACACGTAGCTGAACGCGATGTCGTTCATCAGATCACCGTTGTTGTCGATCGCGACGCGGTAGATCGCGTCCGGATGCAGGGCATCGGCGAGCGGGTTGGCGTTCAGGATGATGACCGTCCGGGTCGGGTCGGCCGGTGAGACGAACGCGTACAGGTCGCACAGATCGAGTCGCTGGTCGCCAAGCGGCGGTCCCAGGCTCAGGCCGGTGAAGTGGTTGGACATGCTGCAAAACGTACATCGCTCCCGACGGGTGCGCCGCGGTTAGGAAATTTCGTGACTCGAGGGCCGCCCGGCGAGCATTACGCTGGCTACGGGGGAGGCATGACTCGGCGCTCAACAAAGATGCACGTCAGCGGATATCGGTTCCTGCTGCGTCGGATGGAGCACGCGCTGGTGCGTGGCGACGTCCGAATGCTCGACGATCCGCTTCGTGCACAATCACTTTCGTTTTCAGCTGGAGCCGTCCTAGCGGTAATCGCCGTTGCGGTGTGCGCAGTCCTCGCCTTCCTGAGGCCTCCAGGCGTGCTTGGCAGCGCACCGATCGTCATGGTGCGTGATTCGGGTGCTCTCTATGTCCGCATCGGCGACGTCGTTCATCCCGTTCTCAATCTCGCCTCTGCCCGGATGATCGCCGGCACATCCGTCAACCCGGAAGTGGTGAGCGCGACGGCGATCAACAACGCCAAACGGGGTCCTCTGGTTGGCATTCCGGGCGCGCCTGCCGAGATTCCCACACCGCTCGGCTCCGACGAAACGACCTGGGCCGTCTGCGACGACAACACGAGCACAGCCGTCATCGCCGGAGACCTGCGTGCAGACGGCGTCACGAACGGGCTGGGCGTGCTGGTCACCGCCCACTCGGAAAGCGCGGCGGCCACCTATCTGTTGTATGACGGCTGGCGAGCCGAGGTGGACCTGCGCAACCGCGCCGTCGTGCGGGCGCTCAAACTCGACGGCGTTGTCCCGCGGCCTGTTTCGCGAGTCTTGTTGGACGCGACGCCGGAGGCGCCGCCGATCGCAGCGCCCCACATTCCCGACGCCGGCTCACCGGGCCCGCTGCGCGGATTCCCAATAGGCAGCGTGGTCCGCGTCGACCGCGCGGCCGCGGAGGAGTACTACGTCGTCTTGGCGCAGGGGATGCAACGGATCGGCCAGGTTGCCGCGGACCTCATCCGATTCACCAACTCGCAGAACAACCGCGACATCGCCACTGCCGCACCGGACACCGCAGCGGCCGTGCCCATCGTCGACTCGTTGCGCGTCTCATCCTTCCCGGAACGCGGGGGCGTGTCCAACGATGGCATCGTGTGCACCCGATGGAATGTCGACGCTGCTGCAGCCAATACCAGTGTGGTCGTGATGAATTCGCTTTCGCACGTGAATATGATGGCGCTCGCACAGGCCGACGGCGACGGTCCGAACATCGACTCGTTCGCCATACCGCGGGGCCGTAGTGCCTATGTCCGTGCCATCGGTGTCGGTGGCGACGGCGCGAGCACCGGGACGCTGTACTTCGTCAACGATTCAGGCGTGGCGTTCGGGCTTCGCGACGAGGACACCGCGCAACACCTCGGCCTCGCCGGCCCGCCTGCGTCTGCGCCATGGCCTGTGCTCGCACGGCTACCGCGAGGACCGGAGCTGAGCAAGGACGCCGCGTCAGTCGCGCGGGACAGTATTGGCGGGACGTCGTAGCCGCGCCGCCGACATTGTCGTCGCGATGACCGACACAGCCACCGCGAGACAGACCGCGGCTCCGCTGACCGCGAACCGAGGGGCGCGACCGTCGGTAGGTGTCACGTCGGGATCCGCCACTGGCCGCGACCGTGGATGCTGGACGGCGGGCGTCGTCGTTCCGCTGCCGCTCACCGCAGCCAATGCGTCGATAACCCCGTGGCCCACAAGCGGATCCCACCCGGCGGCAGGCCGCTGCGCAGTCTCCTCGATGCGTCGCATCACCTGCCGCGCAGTCAGTTCGGGCGATCGCGACCGCACCAGCGCGACGATGCCGCTCACCACCGGCGCCGCATAACTCGTCCCTGAGATCGGCGTCGGGTCATCGTCGGTGGGCAACGCGCTCACGAGGCCCTCCCCGTCGGGGTCAAGCGACACGACGCCCTCGCCCGGCGCTGCGACATCCACCCACGGCCCGGCGAGACTGAACGATGAGGGCGCCCCGCTCGCATCGACCGAACCCACGGTCAACACGTAGTCGTCGTACCAGGCCGGACTGACCACAACCCTGACATGGGCCCAATCCGGCAGGCCGGGCCGCGCCGGGTCGGACGCGGGATTCTGCTCGGGACATTGGCCGGGACCGCCCACGTTTCCCGCAGCGGCCACCACCACGACGTTCTTGACGTCCACGGCGTAGGCCAAGGCGGCACCGAGCGGTCGGTCATCCAAGTCGCCGTCGGTGGGCAGACACGCGATCGAGGATACGTTTATCACCGTGGCGCCCAGGTCCGCCGCGGTGCGAACGGCACGCGCGAGCGTGTCCACGTCGCCGAATCCAGCCGCCGACGGATCATTCGCTGCCCGAAACTTGTTGCTGGACTGGCGGATGCTGACGATGGTGGCCTCTGGTGCGACGCCGCTGAACGTCGAACCTTCGGAGTCCGGTTCTGCGCCGATGATTCCGGCCACCACGGTGCCGTGCCCGTCGCAATCCTCGGTGCCGTCGGAGGTGGATACGTAGTCACCGCCGGGAACGAGGTGGGGGAGCAGCCGATGTCGTGACACACCGGTGTCGACGACAGCGACGGTCTGCCCGGCTCCCCGAGTGAGTCTCCAGACGTCGTGCAAGTTCAGGTCCGACAGCTGTCCTGCCGCAGGTGTGCCTGCACCCGCGGCAGGTGCGGTGACGCACCGCGCGTGCTGCTCGGTCAGTTGCGGGGGCGCGGGCGGCTCGGGTTTGGGCAGCAGGGAATCGTCGACCGCAGGCGGCGTGACGGCGCTGGCGGGCGGCGCGGCGAACACGGGAAGGGTGGCGAAAACGCCTGCGACGCACAGCCTCGCCAACCGCGTGGTACCAGTCGTCATGGCAGGCTCAGCCCGCGAACCAACCCGTAGAGTCCACCAACCCAGCACGCCAACGGGATGACGGCTGCCAGTGCTAGGTACTCCAGTACTTCGATCGTTCGGTGTGCGAGTGGATTTGACGTGCCGCCAAGCGCACTGCCAAGCGCGCACAGGCCGATTGCGATGGCGAGTAGACAGACCCAGTAGGCCCGCTCCGGCGCAGCTATGACGACCATTGCACTGCCCGCCACCAACGCGACCGCGCCGCCGACGACAAGCGCGGCCCGACGGCGCAAGTCGATGTGCGTGCGGGCGCGCAACACCATCACCAGCGCGACGACCACCGTGAACGCGACAGTGCTCGGTTGGCCGTCGGGGAAGCAACCCATTCCGACGAGCACCGCACCGAGCGCTGCGGCTGCAGCCGACCCGACGACCAGGCCCGTCAACGACTGGTGAGCGGCGATCGCGCGCGGCGTCACCTCGGGAGTGTCATCGTCTGAGTGGCTTTCCGGCGTCGGCATTGCGGGCGCCAATCCGGCCGTCGCGATCGACAGTCTTGCTGCAGCACCGACGACACCCAGAGAAAGCACCGCGAGCGCCGCACCGGTGGTCGCGACGGGCAGCGTCCAGGCGACACCACACGCAGAGGCCGCGCTCACGAGGGCGGCAGTTGTCGCCGAAGCTGTCAAACAGATTGCACCGCAGCGCGCGACGCGAAGCACAACGATCGACGTCGAGCATGCGACCGCCGCCGCGAGCAAGACGTTGGCGGTTGACGGGC
>DATJIX010000163.1:0-3770 GCA_035492865.1 Mycobacterium sp.
GACATCGCCATCGCCGATCTTGAGGTGTTGATGTACCCGCGCCTGGTTGCCAGGGGGATTGGTGATGTAGCGCAACCCGTGACTGCGGTGATGGTCCATCGTGTCGGCGACGTGCACGAGCCGCAGCCTGTTACCCGCCGCGCGGATGATCTCGGCCATGTTGCCGCCCATGTGGTAGGTGTGGCACGCGACGTAGACCATGCCGACGTTCGGCGAGTTGAGGCCGCGGATGATGCGCAGTGCCTCCATCCCGTCCTCGACGAAATCGTCTGGGTGTGGGTCGATTCGAACGTCGATGCCCTCACGCTCGAAAATCGGCAGCAGCTCCTCCATCGACCGGAAGAACGCCCGCTCGGACTCCTCTGCCCGCTCGGGACGGCCGGAGAACTCGGTGTTGATCACGTTGACGCCGAGGTCGACGGTGATCTGGATGACCCTCTTCCAGTTGCGTACCGCGGCTTCGCGGGCGTCCTCGTCCGGACCCGACCACCGCAGCACCGGCAGCACCGACGCGATGCCCACGCCCGCGTCGGCGCACGCCTTGCGGAATTGTGCGACCAATTGGTCGTCGGCGCGCGGGTGGTTGAAGAACGGGAGGAAGTCCCGATGCGGGGTCAGCTGCAGGTACTCGTAACCCAATTCCGCTACCACACGCGGAAACTCGAGCAGCTCATAGTCGTGGTGGAACGGGGTCGGGTCCAACGCGATCTTCATCAGGTGCCAACCCTTTCCGCGAGTTCGATATCGACGCGCTCACCGGACTCCAGCGACTTCACCCCCGCTTCGCACACCGCTGCCGCGGCATAGCCGTCCCACGCCGTCGGGCCGTCCACGTTGACGCCGGATCGGACGGCGTCGACCCAGCGCTGCAATTCGATGTCGTAGGCCGTCCCGAATCGTTCGCGGAAACCGGGAGTGATCCGTCCTCCCCAGGATCCTGGAGCAGACTTGCGGACCAATCCGACATCCAAACCGATTGTGGCGCTGCCTAGTTCGCCGACGACCTCGGTGCGCACCTCGTATGCGACCCCCGTGGTGACGAACAGCTCGACGTCGACATGCCTGCCGCTGGCCGTCCGGAAGATCGCGATTTGCGGATCCTGCAAGCCGGTGGGCGCTGCGGGATTCGCCGCAGGCCGAACGATCTGCACCGACGCGATCTCCTCGCTGAAGAGGAACCGCGTCACGTCGACCTCGTGCACGAGCGAGTCCTTGACCACCATCGCGGAGGTGAAGGTCGGCGGGACAGCGGGATTGCGATGTACGCAGTGCATGACGAGGGGCTGGCCCAGCTCTCCGCCGTCGATGAGCGCCTTCAGGTGTTGGTATTCCGGGTCGAAGCGCCGCATGAAGCCCACTTGGATGAGTGGTGTTTCGAGCTCGGCCTCCCGTCGTACCACTTCAAGGGAGGATGCCGAGTCCGTGGTCAACGGCTTCTCGCACAGCACGGGCTTGCCCTGCTCGACGCAGGCCAGCAGTTGCTTCTCGTGCGTCGGGCCCGGTGTGGCGAGCAGGACGGCGTCGACGTCGTCGGCGATGATCGCATCGAATGGATCGTTGGCCACCCGGGCGCCCGGTATCGCGGCCGCAACCTCAGCTGCCTTTTCCGGCAGGTAGTCGTTGACGACGGCGACGTGTGCACCGCTGATTCGGCTGGTGATGCGGGCGACGTGGTCGGCTCCCATCACGCCGACGCCCAACACGGCAATACGCAAGTCTGACATGGTCTTCGACGCTCCTAGAATTTCACCGACGGGACACCGCACGACCCGAGGTAGCTTCGAGTGCGTTGAGCGATCGGCAGCGGCTGATCGGGATCACACGGGTACATGTCCTGCTCGACGATCGCAAATACGTCGACGCCCAGCTTTTCGATGGCATCGAGCAGCGGCGGCATCTCTGGGATGCCCCGTGGCGGTTCGGTCATCGCGCCGAGCTTGACGGCCTCCCCGAACGGCAGGTCCTCCGCCTCGACCTTGGCGCGCACCTCCGGATCGACCTGTTTGAGGTGCAAGTAGCCGATCCGGTCGGGGGCACGATTGATGATCGCGAGGTTGTCGCCGCCGCAATAGCTGATGTGGCCGGTGTCAAGGCACAGGTTGACGAACTGGGGGTCTGTGCCGTCCAGGAAACGGTAGACGTTGTCTTCGGTGTCGACGTGGCTGTCGGCGTGCGGGTGGTATTGCGCTCGCACACCGTACTTTTCGAACATCGCCTTGCCGAGATCGTTCATTCCACCGGTCTTCTTGCGCCACTGCTCGGCGGTGAGGTTGCGGTCTTCCAGCACCTCACCGGTGGCTGGGTCGCGCCACATCTCCGGAATGACCACGACGTGCTTGCCGCCGACGGCCGCGGTCAGCTTCGCCACGTCCTCGATCTGCTTCCACACCGCGTCCCAGGAGTCGTCCTGGTGCAAATGCTCGAACACCGTTCCGGCGGACAGCTTCAGGTTGCGCGACGCGAGTTCGTCCGACAGCTTCTTCGGGTCGGTGGGCAGATAGCCGTATGGGCCCAACTCGATCCACTGATAGCCGGACGCGGCCACCTCGTCGAGGAAGCGGTCATACGGCGTCTGGTTGGGATCGTCGGGAAACCATACCCCCCACGAATCAGGCGCTGACCCAACAAGAATCGTGCTCACGTTATCAATCCTTCGAGTCGTGGGGCTTCACGTACGGACGCTGGACCTGTTTCCATGCGGTGTACGTCTCATACGCGTCCTGCGTGGAATCGAGCGTCGAGGTTTCGCTGACCGGCACGTCCCACCACGATTGGCTGTCGGGCGCATATATCCGCGGATCGGTCTCGACGTGGATGACCGTGGTGTGCTCGTTGGCCTTTGCCACCTTGACCGCATCGGTGAATTCGGCGGCCGTGGTCACGCGGATCACCTCGGCGCCGAGGCTGGCGGCGTTGGCCGCGAGGTCGACTGGCAGCTTGTCACCGTCCAGTCGACCGTCGGCGCTGCGGTAGCGGTACGAGGTGCCGAATCGCTGCGACCCCAACGACTCCGACAGCGAGCCGATCGACGCGAAGCCGTGGTTCTGCACCAGCACCACGACGACCTTCACGCCCTCTTGGACTGCGGTCACCAGTTCGGTCGCCATCATCAGATACGAGCCGTCGCCGACCATGATGAACACGTCGCGATCGGGGGCGGCCATTCTGACGCCGATGCCGCCTGCCACCTCATATCCCATGCAGGAGTAGCCGTATTCGACGTGGTAGCCCTTGCGGTCGCGGGTGCGCCACAGCTTGTGCAGGTCGCCCGGCATCGACCCGGCCGCGCAGACGACCACGTCGCGCGGATCCGACAGCGTGTTCACCAGTCCGATCACCTGGCTCTGGTTCAGCGCGCTGCCGTCGTCCTCGACGCGGTAGGCCGCCGATACCGTCGCATCCCAGTCTTGCGCGAGTTCAGCTGTCTGTGAGCGGTATTCATCGCTCACCGCGTGGTCGCCCATGGCGTCCGAGAGCGCCTCCAGCGTCTCGCGCGCATCGGCCACCACCGAAAGCCCGCCCTGCTTGACAGCGTCGAACGACGCGACGTTGACGTTCACGAATCGGACGTCGGGGTTGTTGAACGCGGTGCGCGACGCGCTAGTGAAGTCGCTGTACCGGGTACCGATCCCGATCACCACGTCGGCCTCGGCGGCGAGTGCGTTGGCGGCGGTCGTGCCGGTCGAACCGATCGCGCCGACCGCTTGCGGGTGGTCGTAGGGCAGCGACCCCTTGCCCGCCTGCGTCTCCGACACCGGAATGCCGGTCTT
>DATJIX010000164.1:0-5628 GCA_035492865.1 Mycobacterium sp.
AAGGGCGGGGCACTGCTCGCTCGGCCGCGGGGTGCCAAGCGGCGCACGCCACCGCGACATGTTGAACTCGTACCAGGGTCCCCGCTGGTCGTTGCGGTACAGCGCGCATTCGCGCATCGACGCGGGCAGCCGCGCCAGCGCCGGCTCGATGTCCGGAGACAGCCGCAACAGGTAGCCGGTGTCCAACGCGCCGCCTTGCTCGTACCGGTCGATGTTGCGGTCGGCGATCAGCCGCTCGGGGTTTGTCGCGGCCAGGCCGAGCAGCGCGAGCGCACCGGCCATCAGGATCGCGCGCGCCAACCACCGCCCTGTCATCCGGATGCCTGCGACAGCGACGAGGATGAACACTGCGCCGAGCCACAGTTCGATGGTGATCACCACCAGACGCTGGACGCTGAAACCGTAGGCCTGCTGATACAGCCACATCCGGTGGATTGCCGAGATCACCACCACAACTGAAGTCGCACAGAGGATTCCGACGAGGACGCGCAGCAGTCGTCGATCCGACGCCGCCGTCCGCCCCGCCACCCGGATGACGGCGGTCAGCACCAGAAGCGTCAGCGCGGACACCCACAGCAACTGCCAGAAGCCCTGCCGTGCGTACTCGGCGTAGGTCAGTCCCTCGGTCTGCAACACGTGCGCATGCCCGCCGAACAGCACTGTGGCCTGGACCGCGACGAACCCGATGAACAGCACGTCGAGCACCGCGAGTGGTACCGCCCACTCCCAGTTCGGCACGGTGCGCATCGGACGTGGCGCCAGCGCGTCGAGGTTCGGCGCGAAGCGCACGAGGTAGCCGCCGAACAACACGAAGCACACCACGATCCCGAACACCAGCACGTGGCCGTAGACCTCGAAGGGGTTCCATTCGGGGGTGAGGACTTCGATCAACCGCGCGAAGGCCGGGTCGGCCGACGCGAACAAGCCGCCGAACACCAGCACGAGTACCAGGGTGACGGCCCCGACGATGCCGATGCGGGTCGCACTCGGCCGCCCGCTCCACGTGAGGCCGCCTTCGGGAACACCGCGGCGTGCCCACCCGACGACACGGGCGGGCAGCAGCGCCAGGAACGGTCCTGTCACAACCGCGGTCCAGGTCCTGCCGCCTGCCAGCGTGCCCCAACCGACCAGCCACGCAGCCAAGATGCACAGCACCCCAAGCCATTTCGCTGCGAGTAGCGCGGGCACGGCCAGCAGCGCCAGCGTCACCGTGATGCCGAGCCATTCGCGACGGGCCGGGCGACGCTCTGCGGTGCCGTACACGACGGCGAACACCATGACACCCACCACGAGGTAGCCCGCGCTCAGCATGGACACCCGCCAGAACTCACCGCCCAGCGCGCCGACGACGACGGCAGCCACCAGCAATCGGCGCGGCGCGGCGGCCAGCGGGTCGATCGGCCAGACGCGGTGCGGCCAAATCGTCCAGCCGGGCTCGCCGTGCCGCGGCAGGTGCGGACCGAGCATCGGCGGCAGCGCCGGCGGGGCTGGCAGTGATGGCGGTCGCGGTGGCGGTGTCCCGTATCGCGGGTACATCATGGTCGGCGGCGTCATGCCTAATCCTCCTCGGCCGCAGGGATCGTGACCCCTATCCGGCATCCAGTCCTGGCGTCCATCACTTCGATGGATCCGCCGTGTAATTCGACCGCCCAACGGGCGATCGCCAACCCGAGTCCGGTACCCCCTGCCGACGTCGCGCCCCTTGTGAAGCGCTGGAACACGCGTTCGCGTTCGCCGGGCGGTATCCCTGGCCCCTCGTCGCACACCTCGAGCCGGAGCCCCGCGGGTTGCGCTGCGGTCGCATTCACGACGACCCGACCGCCCGCCGGACTGTGCCGAATGGCGTTGTCCACCAGGTTGACGACCACCTGCCGCAGCCGCGCGGGATCGGCGACGGCAACGAGATCCGGAGGAGACACCTGCACCGACACCTGTACACCGCCGCCGGTCATCGCGGCATGGCTGACCGCCTCCTCAAGAAACTGTGCAACCCCGAATATCCTGGGCTGCAACGGGATAGCCCCGCCTTCGAGCCGCGACAGGTCGAGCAGGTTGGTCACCAGTTCGCCGAGTCGCTCGGTCTGGGACAACGCCATCCGCATGGTCTTGTCGTCCGGTTCGGCGATGCCGTCGACGACGTTCTCGAGCAGCGCGTGCAACGCCGTGATGGGGGTGAGCAGTTCGTGGCTGACGTTGGCGATGAGCCCGCGGCGATACTCGTCGGCGGCACCCAGGTCGGCGGCCATCTGGTTGTAGGCAGTCGCAAGCTGTCCCACTTCGTCCCTCGAGGTGGCGCGCACCCGCACGCTGTAGTCACCACGGGCCATGGCACGCGCTGCCGCGGTCATCTGACGCAGCGGCGACGTCATGCCGTGAGCGAGAAACAGGGTCAGCGTGAGTGAGGCCGTCAGTGCGGCCAGCAGTGTGTACCGAATCTGCCAGCCGTCGGCGACCCAGAACATGAACCCGACCAGGATGATCGCGCCGACGACCAGCAGACCCATTTTGACCTTGAACGAGGCGAACGGGTCCAACGGCCGCGGCAGCCGGTCCCACACATCGGAGAGCCTGCTCAACGCGGTAGCTCCAGTGCATACCCGACGCCGTGCACCGTGCGGATGAGTTCCGCGCCGAGCTTGCGGCGCAACGCTTTAACGTGGGTATCGACCGTCCGGCTCTCCACGCCTGACGCCCAGCCCCACACGTGCTCGAGCAGATCGTCCCGCGACACCGCGGTGCGCGGCCTGCCCGCCAGAAAGACGAGCAGATCGAATTCCGTTCGCGTCAGGTGAATTTCATCCTCACCCTTGTGGACCCTGCGGGCCTGCATGTCGATTCGATGGTCACCTATCCACACCGGCTGGGTCGGTCCAGTGCGGTCCATGCGGCGCAGCAGCACACGCACCCGCGCGACGAGTTCGCGCATGCTGAACGGCTTGGTGAGGTAGTCGTCAGCGCCGATGCCGAGCCCGACCAGCATGTCGGTCTCGTCGCTTCGCGCGGTCAGCATCAGCACCGGGATGGACTGCACGGCCTGGATTCGCCTGCACACCTCGAGCCCGTCGAATCCGGGCAACATCACGTCGAGCACCACGAGGTCCGGTGGGGAGGCCGCGGCCGCGGCGACGGCCGACGGTCCGTCGACCGCCGTTTCCACCAGAAACTCCTCGGCGCGCAGCCGGCTCGCGACCGCGGCCAGGATGGTCGGCTCGTCCTCGACCACCAGGATGCGCTTCACACATCCGACTGTAGGGGCCGGATGTGGGGCTTCCCGGCAGCGTTTGTGAAGATTCCGTGGAGATTGTGGGGGTCAGGCCCGCTGGCTCGACACCGAGATGACCTCGCCGGTCAGATAACTGGAGTAATCGCTGGCCAGGAATGCGATGGTGGCCGCGATTTCCCACGGTTCGGCGGCGCGACCGAAGGCTTCGCCCTCCGACAGTCGGTCCAGCAGATCCGCCGAACTGGTCTTCTCCAGGAACTTGTGCCTGGCGATGCTGGGTGACACCGCGTTGATCCGCACGCCGTAGTCGACGGCTTCGATTGCGCTGCAACGCGTCAGCGCCATCACCCCGGCCTTGGCCGCCGCGTAGTGCGACTGTGAGTGCTGCGCACGCCAGCCGAGCACGCTGGCGTTGTTGACGATGACCCCGCCGTGGCCGGCATCGCGGAAGTACTGCAGAGCGGCGCGGGTGGCACGCATCGTCGAGGTCAGGGTCACGTTGAGCACGCGGTCCCACTCCTCGTCGGTCATGTCGACCACAGGGGTGGTACCGCCGAGACCCGCGTTGTTCACCAGCACGTCGAGACGGCCCATCCGCGCGGTTGTCGAGGCGATGAGCGCGTCGACCTGCGCGGTGGACGTCACGTCGCACACCACGCTCTCCACCCGGCCAAGCCCGAGTTCGGTCAACTGGTCACGGGTCTCACCGAGCCGGCGTTCGTGGTGGTCGGAGACCACGACGTCGGCCCCTTCTGCCAGCGCGCGGCGGGCCACTGCAGACCCGATTCCGGTGCCTGCGGCGGCCGTCACCACGACCACCTTGCCGGTCAGAAGGCCGTGTCCCTCAATCTCTTTCGGCGCTTCTGCGAGCGTCATGCTCCCTTGGCCTCTCTCGGTAGGCCGAGCACGCGCTCGGCGATGATGTTGCGCTGGATCTCGTTGGACCCGCCGTAGATGGTGTCCGCGCGGGTGAACAGGTACAGCTTCTGCCAGGTGTCGAAGTCGCCGTCGGTCAACGTCAGACCGGCCTTGCCCTGGATCTCCATCGCGATCTCGCCGAGCTCGCGGTGCCAGTTGGCCCACAACAGCTTCGACACGTTGTCCTGGCCGGGTTGCTCGACGTCCATCGTCGCCAACGCATACGAACGCATGGTCTGCAGGCCCGTCCACGACCGCGTCAGTGCCTCGCGGATCACCGGATCGTCTGCGGCGCCGGTGGCCTTGGCGACCTCCACCAGGTCGGAATGCTCACGGGCATAGCGGATCTGCTGCCCCAGCGTCGAGACGCCGCGCTCGAAGGTCAGCGTGCCCATTGCGACACGCCAGCCGTCGCCGGGCTGACCGACCACCATGTCCGCGTCGGTGCGGGCATCGTCGAAGAACACCTCATTGAAGTCCGACTCGCCGGTGAGCTGGATGATCGGACGCACCTCGACACCCGGTTGGTCCAGCGGCACAAGGAGATACGACAGCCCGGCGTGCCGCTTAGAGCCTTTCTCCGAGCGGGCCACCACGAAACACCACTGCGCGAAGTGCGCCAGCGACGTCCACACCTTCTGCCCGTTGATCACCCACTGGTCGCCGTCGAGCTCGGCTGTGGTCGCCACGTTGGCGAGGTCGCTGCCTGCGCCCGGCTCCGAATAGCCCTGGCACCACAGCTCGGTCACATCGACGATTTTCGGCAGGAAGCGCTTCTTCTGCTCGTCGGTGCCGAACGCGATGAGCGTCGGGCCGAGCAATTCCTCACCGAAATGGTTGACCTTGTGGGGCGCGTTGGCGCGGGCGTACTCCTCGTAGAACGCCACCCGGTGGGCGACCGAAAGGCCACGGCCGCCGTACTGCTCCGGCCAGCCCAGACACGTCAGCCCCGCGGCGGCCAGGAGGCGGTTCCACTCGAGCCGGGGTTCGAACGCCTCGTTCTCCCGACCAGGCGCTCCGAGGCCCTTGATCGCGGTGAATTCGCCGACGAGATTGTCGGCGAGCCAGTCGCGGACCTCCGCCCTGAACTCCTCGACCTCTATCACCCCTGTAGGCTAACCTACCAAGCACTTGCTTTGTTAGAGGAGCGTCAATGGCGGACGATGGAAGGACCATTCCGCAGGTCCTTGACCGGATTGCCGACCAATTCTCCGAGCATGACGCGCTGATCACCCCGGATCGGCGGCTGACCTTCGCCGAGTTGCGCGACGAGGTCCGCAGGGCGGCCGCTGCACTGGTCGACCTGGGCGTCGGCGCCGGTGACCGGGTCGCGATCTGGTCGCCGAACACCTGGCACTGGGTGGTGGCATGCCTGGCCACCACCTACGCCGGTGGCGTGCTGGTGCCACTGAACACGCGCTACACCGCCAGCGAGGCGAGCGACATCCTGGCGCGAACCGGCGCACCCGTCTTGTTCGCATCCGGCG
>DATJIX010000165.1:0-20784 GCA_035492865.1 Mycobacterium sp.
AAGACCGTCGAGGCTCTGATCAAGGACGGCAAGATCGCCCACCCGACGCTGGGCCTGACCGCTCGCTCGGTGAGCAACGACATCGCCTCGGGTGCGCAGGTCGCCAATGTGAAGGCCGGTGGACCGGCCGAGAAGGGCGGCATTCTGGAGAACGACGTCGTCGTCAAGGTCGGCAACCGCACGGTCGCCGACGCCGACGAATTCGTTGTCGCGGTGCGCCAGTTGAACATTGGTCAGGAGTCGCCGATCGAGGTGGTCCGCGACGGCCGTCACGTCACCCTGATGGTCACGCCGGGCGCGGACACTCCGACGACGTAATGTTCGCCAACGTGGGCTGGGGCGAGATGCTGGTCCTGGTGATCGCCGGTCTGGTGATCCTCGGGCCGGAGAGGCTGCCGGGCGCGATCCGCTGGACGTCGGGCGCGCTGCGCCAGGCCCGTGACTACATCAGCGGCGCCACCAGTCAGTTGCGCGAAGATCTGGGTCCGGAATTCGAGGACCTGCGCGAGCCGCTCAGCGAGCTGAACAAGCTGCGCGGCATGTCGCCACGGGCCGCGCTCACGAAACACCTTCTCGACGGCGATGATTCGTTCTTCACGGGTAAGTTCGACAACCCCGAAACCAATACCGAGAAGCCGCAGTCCGCGCCTGCACCCGTCGCGCAGCCCGAACCGCCCGCCTCGACGCCGTTCGACACCGACGCCACCTAAGGGTCAGCGACTCGCGCGCGCGGCGTCGATCGGGACGATCGCGACAAGTCGGTCACCCCGCACGACGTGATAGGCGTCGTACCTGTCCACCGTGGGATCGCAGTGGGGGGTGACGAACTCGACGCGCTCGCCGGGTCGCACGGGTGCACCGCGGGGCCGGGTCAGCGCACCGTGCTCGTCGCCGAAGAAGGCATATGTCGATTCGGCGAAGCGCTCGCCCGCCGGCCGCGGGGCGGGACCGTCCGTCGCGAAGGCCTTCAGGCCCGCATCGACGGTGACGATCGGGTCGGCGTTCACGCTCACCACCTGGCTCGCCACCCACAGGCTTGTCTGCAACGCCCCGTCCTCGTCATCGGCCAACGCGTCGCGGTACTGGGCGTCCATGAAGACATACGAGCCCGGTTGCAGCTCGGTGAGGACGCCCAGTTCGAGATCGGCTGCGACGGTGCCGGTGCCGCCGCCGGTGACGATTTCGATGCGGTGGCCGTCGTCACGAAGCGCGTCGACGAGACCGGTCAACACCGACATCCCGGTGCGGACGGCCTCGCGGCGCGCCGCGAAGCCCGCGATGTGCTGCCAATGTCCGCCGTACCCCTGCACGCCGGCCAGGGTCAGCGATGAGTGCCGCCGGATGAGGTCTGCCAGCGCGAGGGCATCCTCGATTCCAGACACCCCGGTGCGCATGAGGCCGACGTCGGCGTCGATGACGACGTTGATCGAGATGCCCCGACGACTGGCTTCGGCCGCCAGGGCGGCGACGGGGTCGGGATGGTCGACAGCGCAGATGAATCCTGGATCGACGGCCGCCACATCGCACAGCCGCGCGGGCATCGACGGGTCGGCGACGGGCGACGTCAACAGGATGCCACGCACGCCCGCTGCCGAGAGTGATTCGGCCTCACCGAGTTTCGCGCAACATACGCCCACCGCGCCGGCCGCGATCTGCTTGCTCGCGATCCAGGCGCTCTTGTGCGTCTTCGCGTGGGGGCGCAGTGCGACCTTGCCCCGGGCGCGTCGGGCCATCCGGGCGATGTTCGCGTCCAGGGCCTCCTCGTCGACGACGAGCGCTGGCGTCGGCAGCCGGGAGCGAGAGCCGGGTTCGCCGATCATCCTATGCGCCAACACTTCTGCGGGGCGCACTGCCATCAGCTGTTCGACGCGATCGCCGTCAGATGCTCGAAGCCTGCCACAGTCGAGACTTCCGGCAGGCGGCGGATGGCTCCGGTCTGGGCCCACTGTCCTTCCGGCACTTCCTGGATGACACACGACGTGACGACCATCCGGTCCCCGGTGCCCGCAGCAGATTCCGCCGCCTCCTGAAGTTCGTGCGCGAAGCGCGCCTTGCGGGCGCCGTCGAGCACTCCGGTGCTGACCTGCCAGTCGACGAACACGCCCGCGACGGCGTCGGCGGCGGGCACGCCTGCGGAGTAGAAGCATCCCGCTGCGAGTTCCTCGAGGAGGACCAGAGCGCGCATTCGGTGCTCTGGCCGGTCGGGGACTGATTCGGCGCGGCATGCGGCCTCAGTAAGGGCCGTCACCAGACTCTTCTTGCCGGCGTCGTCGAAAGCGTTGGGCGTCATCGTGACTCGCATCAAAGGCATGACGCCAGTCTCCGGGAGTCGGCCGGTGTGATCCAGTGGCAGGAATGACAATTATCTTGCATAATTCGCCACATGCTCGGTATCGATGTTCTGGTCCTGGAAGGAGCGAGCGCCAGCGCAGTTGGCACGACCATCGACGTGGTGTCCGCGGCCAATCGCATCCTCGGCGAACCCGCGTTCGACCTGCGCTTCGTTGCGCCGGGAAGCCGCGTGGAGTTGCGCGGTGGGCTCGTCGCGGAGGCACAGCCGCTGGCCCGTGCACGGCCGCGCGACGTGATCATCACGCCGGGCCTCGGTGCCGCCGACGCGCAGGAGATCGCTGATCGGCTCGATGCTTCCGACATCGACGCGGCCTGCCGGTGGCTGACGCGTGCGCACGCCCGTGGCGCTGACCTCGCGGCCTCCTGCACGGCGGTTTTCGTGCTGGCCGCAGCGGGCCTGCTCGAAGAGCGGAGGTGCGTGACGACCTGGTGGCTCGGCGCGGACCTTGCGCGCATCGCGCCCGATGCGCGCGTCGTGATCGATGAGATGGTGGTGCGCGACGGGCCGATCTGGACCGCGGGCAGCGCCTTCGCGCACATCGACCTGATGCTGGCCCTGATGCGACATCTCGGCGGGGCGGCGTTGACCGACGAGTTGGCCAATCGGCTGGTCGCCGATCAGCGCACCTCCCAGGCGAGCTTCCTCATCCCGTCACATCTGGCGGCGCGCGACGAAACCGTCGCGGCTCTCGAGTCTTTCGTGCGTTCGCGGCTCGACCAGCCGCACACGCTCGACTCGTTGGCGCGCCGCTGTGGCGTCAGCCCGCGGACCCTGGCGCGGCGGACCGAGAAGGCCGCCGGACTGAGCCCGCTTCAGCTGGTGCAACGGGTACGACTCGAGCGCTCGCTGCATCTGCTGCGCACCACGCGGATGCCTCTCGAACAGATCGCGGCCGCCGTCGGGTTCGCAGATGCGGCCACCTTGCACCGACTCATGAAGCGGCACACGGGCCGATCGCCGGGAGCGTTGCGCCCGGGTGTGGCAGCGCGAGCGTCGTGAGGCCTTAACGGCCTGCGGGGTCGAGGCCCAACGACATTCCGGCCAGTCCACGCTTACGGCTGGACAGCGCGTCGGCGATGTTGCGCAGTTCCTTGCCCGCCGCCGAATCCGGCGCCGAAAGCACAAGCGGCACACCATTATCGCCCGCCGACACCAGCGCGGGGTCCAGCGGCACCTGGCCGAGTAGCGGCACGTCCGCGCCGACGACCCGGGTCAGGCTCTCGGCGACCTGACGTCCGCCGCCTTCGCCGAAGAGCTGCATGGTGGTGCCGTCGGGCAGCAACAGCCCGGACATGTTCTCCACCACACCCGCGATCCGCTGCTTGGTCTGCAGCGCGATCGCGCCTGCCCGCTCGGCCACCTCCGCGGCCGCCAACTGTGGGGTCGTCACCACCAGGATCTCGGCGCCGGGAATCAGCTGCGCCACCGAGATTGCGATATCGCCGGTCCCCGGCGGCAGGTCGAGCAGCAGCACGTCGAGGTCGCCCCAGTACACATCGGCCAGGAACTGCTGCAGCGCGCGAGGCAGCATCGGCCCGCGCCACACCACCGGGGTGTTGCCCTGGGTGAACATCGAGATCGAGATCACCCGCACGTCGTGGGCGACCGGCGGCAGAATCATCGACTCCACTTGCGTCGGCCGGTCGGTGGTGCCCATCATTCGCGGCACCGAATGGCCGTAGATGTCGGCGTCGAGCACGCCCACGGACAGCCCGCGCGCGGCCATCGCGGCGGCCAGGTTCACCGTGACACTGGACTTGCCGACACCGCCCTTGCCGGACGCGACCGCGTAGACCCGGGTCAGCGAGCCCGGCTGGGCGAACGGGATCACCGGTTCACGCGCGTCGCCGCGCAGCTGCTTGCGAAGCTCGGTGCGCTGCTCGTCGTTCATCACGTCGAGGCTGACCTTGACGGCACCAGTGCCGGGCACATCGGCGACCGCATGGGTGACGCGCTCGGAGATCTCGGTCTTCTTCGGGCAGGCCGCGGTGGTCAGGTACACCTCGACATGCACAGCGGCATCGGCGTCGACGGTGATGCTTTTGACCATGCCGAGCTCGGTGATCGGCCGCCGCAGCTCGGGGTCGATCACCTTGGCCAGCGCGGCGCGGATCGCCGGTTCCAGGTCAGTGGGAGTTTGGGACATCAACGCGAGTCTAGGCCGACTCGAGCGGCGTCCTTAACCAACCGGTCCCGGCGCAGGGCCAGGAGCAGGTCCCGGTGCCAGGGGCAGGACAGCGGCGGGCTGTTCGACCGGTGCCGGTGCAGGCTGCTCGGGGGGCGGTCCCGCGAGCGGTGCCGGTGGCACCAGCAACTGCGCATCGCCTGGCGCGGGCGCCACGCTCGGCGCGGGCGCGGTCGGCGTAATGCAGAACACGGCACACGCCGTCGGGCGCGGCTGCTCCTGCGGGGCGGGCTGCTGCATCCACGGCGGCAACCACGGCGGCACCACAGGCTGCTGCGGCTCCGGCTGCTGCGTCACCGCGAGCGGCGCGGGCCCCGGCAGCGGTCCTGGCAGCGGCCCAAGGCCCTGCATCTGGCTCGCATAGTCGCCGCGTCCCATCATCGGAATCAACGCCAACGGGTCGTTCGCGGGCAGTCCGAGCGCGCTGTCCGGCAGCCCCGGCCCGAGACCCTCGTAGTTGTCCAGATGGGCGTCGCCGAGCGGCGGCACCGGTCCGGTGATCGGCGGCAGATCCACCGGCACCACACCGGTCGCGTACGCCGCCGCCCACCCCAGCACGTTGCGGGCGTAGGCGATCGAATTGTTGTAGCGAAGTATCGCGGCCATCACCTGGCTCGCATCGCGCAGATTCAGCCCGCCGCTGCAAAGGTAACGGGCCGCCGCCAGCGAAGCGTCGTAAACGTTCTGCACATCGGCCTTGCCGTCGCCGTCGCCGTCGCTGGCGTAGCGGGACCAGGTGCCGGGCAGAAACTGCATCGGGCCCATCGCACGCGCGTACTGCACCCGGTTGGACGTCCGACTCTGCACGATGACCTCGTTGCCGGGCAGCGTGCCGTCCAAGGTGGGCCCGTAAATGGGCTGCACCGCGGTGCCGCGCGAGTCGGTGGCGCCACCGTTGGCGTGCAGCGACTCGATGCGTCCGATGCCCGCGAGCAGGTTCCAACTGATGCCACACGCGGGGACGGCCGCCGCCATCATCCGCTCGGCATTGCGGTACGCCGACAGCGCGATTGCCGGAATGCGAAGCGCCCCAGGCGAATTCACGACCACCGACGGCGGGGGAGCGGTGATCGTCGCCGCCGCGATATGAAACGCGCTGGGTGTCTTGGTTACGGCGACGACGGATGCGCCGTTGCGGTTGCCCGCCGAGGACTGGACGGAGGCCAGAGGTGTCACCGCCGAGTCGCGCACCTCCGCGAGCGGCGTTGGGGCGGACGCGCCGACGGCGCCGGCGAGGATGAGTGGGGCGAGGATTGCAACGCCGAAGGCAGGCTTGCGAACGGCTCGCCCTGCTCGGCGCCGCGCTGCCTCGAGGGCGGCTCGTCCCCCTATGTGCACTCAACCGTCCTCAATGTGCGGTGACTGGTGAACCAAGTCACCATACCTACTCTCGGTACAGCCGTTGCAGCAATGGCGATAGCCGGTTCAGCCAGGTCGTTTGGACCGTCGCTCCGAACCATCCGACGCGCCCGCCGCCGCCCCGTCCGCCGACGCTTGCGGCTGCTGTAAATCGGTCAGCATGTCGCGCAGTTCCTCGAGTTCGCGGCGCAGGTAATCGCGGGTCACCACCTCACCGACGGCCAGTCGCAGTGCGGCCAGCTCACGGGCCAGATATTCGGTGTCGGCCTTGGTCTGCTCGGCGCGCCGCCTGTCCTCGTCCAACGACACCCGGTCGCGGTTTTCCTGCCTGTTCTGGGCCAACAGGATCAGGGGCGCGGCGTAGGCCGCCTGGGTGGAAAACGCCAGGTTGAGCAGGATGAATGGATACGGGTCCCAGCGCCACTTCACGGCGATCAGGTTCAGTGCGATCCAAATGATCACCACAACGGTTTGGATCGCCAGATATCGGCCGGTGCCGAGGAACCGCGCGATGGATTCGCTGAACCTGCCCACTGCCTCGACGTCGAAGTTGACCGCGAATCGGCGCGACGTGCGTGGGGTGTCCAGCCGCTGACGCGCCCACAAGTCGCTCATGTCACCCCTTCGGCGCCGGAAAGCTCGGGCTCTTCACGTTCCCGCCAGTCGTCGGGCAGCAGGTGGTCGAGAACGTCGTCGACGGACACCGCACCCAGCAGGTGGTTCTCCTCGTCGACAACCGGACCGCAGACGAGATTGTAGGCAGCGAAGTAGCGCGTCACCGTCGCCAGCGGGTCTTCGGGGCTCAGGCTCGGCAGGTCCTTGTCGAGGATGCCGCTGACCAGCCCTGCCGGTGGTTCGCGCAACAGACGCTGCAGGTGCACACAGCCCAGGTAGCGTCCGGTCGGCGTCGCGGTGGGCGGGCGCGCCACAAAGACGAGCGAGGCGAGTGCCGGTGTGAGGTCGGGATCGCGCACGCGTGCCAGCGCCTCGGCGACGGTGGTGTCGGGGGCGAGCACCACGGGCTCCGACGTCATGAGGCCGCCCGCGGTGTCGGGCGAGTGGCTCAGCAGCCGTCGCACGTCCTCGGAGTCCTCGGGATCCATCCGGCGCAGGAACTGTTCCGCGTCGGCGGGCGTCATCGTGCCCAGCAGGTCGGCGGCGTCGTCGGGATCCATCGCCTCGAGCACATCCGCCGCGCGTTCGGCCTTCAATTGCCGCAGCACGTCGGCCTGCTCGTCTTCTGGCAGTTCCTGAAGCACGTCGGCGAGTCGCTCGTCGTCGAGAGCCTTGACCACCTCGAAGCGCCGCTTGGCGGGCAGTTCGCGAATCGCCTCGGCGACTTCGACCGCTCGCTGGCCCTCGAATTGTTCGAGCAACTGGGCCACGCCCTGATCGGGCATGGCCAGCCCGGACGGCGTCAGGCCCTGCACTCGATTCCAGTCAGCGATGGAGACGTTGCTTCTGCGGCCGAGCCGGCGCTGTGGCCGCACGGCGACCTTGGTGACGACCCAGTCCCTGGTGCGGCTCTGTTCGATGCCCAGATCGACGACGACGACGTCGATTCCGGCCAGCTCGGGCAGATCCGGATCGTCGACGCGGACCCGCGTTTCGATGACCTCGCCGAGCACCATCACCTCGTTGGGTCGCTTGGAGAACCGGCGCAACGACACATTGCCGGTCGCGAGCGTCACCGCGCTGGGTTCGATGGCCGTCACCCGCAGAATAGGAACGAAAATCCTTCGGCGGGTCAGCAATTCGACGACGAGGCCGTACACCCGCGGCTGATGGCCTGCGACGCTGATGCTGATCACCACATCGCGGACACGGCCGATGGACTCGCCGTCGGGACCGAGCACCACCATCCCCGCGAGCCGGGCCACGAAGACCCTGTTGACCGCTGCCATGTCTGTAGAGAGTAGAGAGTGTGCTTGTGGAAAACGCGTATCGGCCCCGCCGAACCTGCCTTTCGGTCCCTGGCAGCAACCCCAAGATGATCGGGAAGGCAAAGAATCTGCCTGCCGACGAGGTGTTCCTGGACCTGGAGGACGCGGTGGCGCCCGAGGCGAAAGCGGAGGCCCGCACGCAGGTCGCGGCGGCGCTTGCCGAGCCCGGTTGGGCGGGTCAGCTGCGTGGGGTCCGGGTCAACGACTGGACGACGCCGTGGACCTACGCCGACATCATCGAGGTGGTATCGACGGCAGGTGCATCGCTCGACATTGTCGTGCTGCCCAAGGTGACTGACGCGTCGCATATCCACGCGCTGGATCTACTCCTCAGCCAGCTCGAGGCCACGCACGGGCTGCCGGTGGGCCGCATCGGGATTGAGGCGCAGATCGAAAATGCGCAGGGGCTCACCAACATTGACGAGATCGCGGCGGGTCCCCGAATGCAGGCGTTGATCCTCGGGCCCGCGGACATGGCCGCGAGTCTGAACATGCGCACGCTCGAAGTGGGCGAGCAGCCCGAGGGCTACGACGTCGGCGACGCCCATCACCACGTGTTGATGCGAATCCTGATCGCGGCCCGCGCACACGGCATCCTTGCGATCGACGGACCGTATTTGAAGGTCCGTGACGTCGAGGGTTTCCGGCGAATCGCCGGTCGGTCGGCGGCGCTGGGCTATGACGGCAAATGGGTGCTGCACCCGGACCAGATCGCGGCGGGCAACGAGGTTTTCAGCCCGCGGCAGTCCGATTACGACCACGCCGAGCTGATTCTGGAGGCTTACGAATGGCACACCTCGCGCGCCGGCGGTGCCCGGGGTGCGGTGATGCTGGGTGACGAGATGATCGACGAGGCCAGCCGCAAGATGGCATTGGTGATCGCAGGCAAGGGCCGTGCCGCGGGTATGGCGCGCATGACCGAACCGTTCCGGCCGAACAGCTAGCTCAGGGCGCCCACTGCCAGCCGCTGGCGTAGATGCCGACGAACACCAAGAGGTAGAGCAGCCAAAGCACGATGGGTATGGCACCGATAATGGTGCCGGCCAGCGCCATCCCGAAGCCGTCCTGTCCCGTGCGCTTGGTCTCACGCATCGCGATGACACCGAAAATCACGCCGATGATGGACGGTATGCCGCAGAACAGCACCAACGATGCGGCCGAAACAGCCAGTGCGGCGATCGCCTTGCCGTTCGTGCCGAACGGCTTGGCGGGCCGATACGGATCGTAGCCACCCGGGTAGTAACCGGGCGCACCCGGATAGCCCGCGGGGTAGGGCGGCGGATAGACCGGCGGCGGCAACCCGGCGTCGGCAGGATAGTCGACGGGCGGATTCGGATCGGGTTGCGGCGCAGGGTCGCTCGTGGTCATTGTCAGCTATTGAACGCCACTACGAAGAAGATCAAACCGACGATCAGCGAGATCGCGCCGATCGCGATGCCCGCGATCGCAAGACCGTGGCCCTCTTCGCGGGATTGCTTGATCTGGTTCAACGCGACGATGCCGAGCACGATGCCTGCGATCGAGCCCAGCCAGCACAGGAACCCGACGAGCGAGGCGACCAGCGAAGCGATCGCCAACGAGTTCGTCTTCTGTGCGGGCGGCCCGTAGGCCGAGTAATCGGGTGCCGGATAGCCGGTCGGCGGCCCATAACCGGACGGCGGTGGGCCGTATCCAGGAGGCGGTGCCCCGAACTGCGGTGCTCCGTACGGCGGTGGCGGCGGGTATGACGGCGCGCCGTAGCCGGGTGGGCCGGGGTAGGGCGGCGGCGGGTAGCCGGGCGGGGTGTAGTCGGCCGGCGGAAAGTTCGGGTAGGCCTGCTGTTGCGGGTAGCTGGGCGCGTCGTAGACAGGCGGGGTGTAGGCCGGGGGCGGGGTGTAGCCGGGCTGCTCGGTGGGCTGCGCGGACTGTTCGATCGGGGGGGCCTCGTAACCGCCGGACGTCGGCTCCGATGATGGCGTTTGGCCTGCGTCCTCGCCCGGATTTGTCATGCTGATCAACCTAGCGCAACTACTGGGCACCATTGAGGGCGTCGCAGCGTTGGTCCGAGTGAGAACAGCTACCAGATTCAGGCGCGCATAGAGGAGATAGAAGACCGATGACCAGCCCGTTTCAGCCAGGACAGACCGCCGGCACGACGCCGGGTAGCCCGACTCCTGGACGTGGGGGCCCGGCCGCCCTGCCCACTCCGCCGAAGGGCTGGCCCATCGGCTCGTACCCGACGTATGCCGAGGCGCAGCGCGCCGTCGACTACTTGTCCGATCAACAATTCCCGGTGCAGCAAGTGACCATCGTCGGTGTCGACCTGATGCAGGTGGAAAGAGTCACCGGCAGGCTGACCTGGCCCAAGGTGCTCGGCGGTGGAGTGCTGACCGGCGCGTGGCTGGGCCTGTTCATCGGGCTGATCCTCGGGTTCTTCAGCCCCAGCCCGTGGGGCGCGTTGGTCACCGGTCTGGTGGCCGGTGTGTTCTTCGGTTTGATCACCTCGGCCGTCCCGTATGCGATGGCGCGCGGCACAAGAGATTTCAGTTCGACGATGCAACTCGTCGCGGGCCGTTATGACGTGCTGTGCGATCCGCAGAGTGCCGAGCGCGGCCGGGATCTGCTGGCGCGCTTGACGATCTAGCCCAAATTCCGGCGACCGACCGTGTCTGTGCCTGGACACGCCGGTGGTAGCTGGCAGTTTGCGGTCGCTCGCAATTGCGTAACGGTGCGCGACGCGCGCACCGAAAGTGTTGCAAATCACGCCTAACTGGCAATACGGTTTGCCCGCGGGAGAGTCCCGTCGGACGGGAGTTCAGTGGTGCGCGCACGGCGGCTAGGTGCTGCGGCATTGGCCGCGTTGACGACGGCGTCAGTGGTATCCGCGTGTGGATCCGGTGGCGGTGGAATCGTCATCAATTACTACACCCCGGCTAACGAGATGGCCACGTTCACCGCAGTCGCCAAGCGCTGCAACGAAGAACTCGGTGGCCGCTTCAAGATCCAACAGGTCAGCTTGCCGAAAGGCGCCGACGACCAACGGCTGCAGTTGGCCCGGCGGCTCACCGGCAACGACAAGACACTGGATGTGATGGCGCTCGACGTGGTGTGGACAGCCGAGTTCGCCGAGGCGGGTTGGGCTTTGCCGCTTTCGGATGATCCGTCCGGCCAGGCGGAGGCCGATGCCAAGAGCAATACGCTGCCCGGGCCGCTGGAAACCGCCAAGTGGCAAGACAAGCTGTACGCCGCCCCGATCACGACGAACACTCAATTGCTTTGGTACCGAGCCGATTTGATGGAAGACCCGCCCAAGACGTGGGACGGCATGGTCGCCGAGGCGACGCGGTTGCATGCGGCGGGCAAGCCCAGCTGGATCGCTGTTCAGGCCAAGCAGTACGAGGGTTTGGTGGTGTGGTTCAACACCTTGCTGGAAAGCGCTGGCGGTCAAGTGCTTTCCGACGACGGCAAGTCCGTCACGCTCACCGATACGCCCGAGCATCGCGCCGCGACCGTCAAGGCCCTGCAGATCATGAAGGCGGTTGCTACCGCGCCAGGTGCCGATCCGTCGATCACCCAGACCGACGAAGGCACCGCGCGTCTCGCGCTCGAGCAGGGCAAAGCCGCGCTCGAGGTGAACTGGCCGTTCGTGCTGCCGTCGATGCTCGAAAACGCCGTCAAGGGCGGCGTGAGCTTCCTGCCGCTGGACAAGAAGTCCGACCTGGCAGGCAGCATCAACGACGCGGGGACGTTCTCGCCAACCGACGAGCAGTTCAAGTCCGCCTACGACGCGAGCAAGGAGGTGTTCGGCTTCGCCCCCTACCCCGGTGTGCAGGACGGTGAGCCCGCCAAGGTGACGCTGGGTGGGCTCAACCTCGCCGTTGCCAAGACCTCTCAACACCGCAAGGAGGCCTTCGAGGCGATCCGCTGTATGCGCAACGTCGAGAACCAGCGCTACACCTCCGTCGAGGGTGGCCTGCCTGCCGTGCGGGCCTCGCTGTACGACGATCCGACGTTCCAGGCCAAGTACCCGCAGTACGCCATCATCAAGGACCAACTCACCAACGCCGCGGTGCGGCCTGCGACGCCCGTCTACCAGGCGGTGTCGACGAGAATCTCGGTCACGCTTGCGCCGGTCACCGGCATCGACCCGGACCGCACCGCCGATGAGCTCACGGTGCAGGTGCAGAAGGCCATCGACGGTAAGGGGCTGATTCCATGACCGCGGTCGCCGAGCCAACCGCGCCCGCCGCGCCGACGGGCGGTACCGACGACTCGAAGTCCGAGCGGCGGCTGGCGTTCCTGCTGATCGCTCCTGCGGTGCTGCTGATGATTGCCGTCACCGCCTATCCGATCGGCTACGCGGTGTGGTTGAGCCTGCAGCGCTACAACCTCGCCACCCCCGACGACACGTCGTTCGTCGGATTGGGCAACTACGTCACCGTGCTGTCCGACAAGTATTGGTGGACGGCGTTTGTGGTGACTCTGGCGATCACCGTGGTGTCGGTTGCGATCGAGTTCGTGCTCGGCATGGCGCTGGCGCTGGTGATGCACCGGACGATCTTCGGTAAGGGTGTGGTGCGCACCGCCATCCTGATCCCGTACGGCATCGTCACCGTCGCAGCGTCGTACAGCTGGTACTACGCGTGGACACCGGGCACCGGCTACCTGGCCAACCTGCTGCCCGAAGGCAGTGCGCCGCTGACCGAACAGCTTCCGTCGCTGGCCATCGTGGTGCTTGCCGAGGTGTGGAAGACGACGCCGTTCATGGCGCTGCTGTTGCTCGCCGGGTTGGCGCTGGTGCCGCAGGATCTGCTGAACGCCGCGCAGGTCGACGGCGCAGGGCCGTGGAAACGGTTGATCAAAGTGATTCTGCCGCTTATCAAACCGGCGATTCTGGTGGCGCTGTTGTTCCGCACGCTTGACGCATTCCGCATCTTCGACAACATCTACGTGCTCACCGGCGGTGCCAACCAAACCGGTTCGGTGTCGATCCTTGGCTATGACAACCTGTTCAAGGCGTTCAACCTGGGCCTCGGGTCCGCCATCAGCGTGCTGATCTTCCTGTCGGTGGCGATCATCGCGTTCATCTACATCAAGCTCTTCGGCGCCTCGGCGCCCGGATCCGACGAGGAGCGGCGATGACTGAGCGGGCCGGCGCCGGACGCGCGACGGGTTGGACCGTCGTCAACGTTATCGTCGTGTTGTACGCGCTGTTTCCGGTGCTGTGGATCCTGAGCCTGTCGCTCAAGCCGACCTCAACCGTCAAAGACGGCAAGCTCATCCCTACGCAGATCACCTTCGACAACTACAAGGGGATCTTCAAGGGCGACATCTTCACATCGGCGTTGGTCAACTCGATCGGCATCGGGTTGATCACCACGGTGATCGCGGTGGTGGTCGGCGGCATGGCGGCCTACGCGGTTGCGCGACTGGCGTTTCCGGGCAAGCGGCTACTCGTCGGCGTCGCACTGCTCATCGCGATGTTCCCGCAGATCTCGCTGGTGACGCCGATCTTCAACATGTGGCGCAGCCTCGGGCTGTTCGACACCTGGCCCGGCCTGATCATCCCCTACATCACGTTCGCGCTGCCACTGGCGATCTACACGCTTTCGGCGTTCTTCCGGGAGATCCCTTGGGATCTGGAGAAAGCGGCGAAGATGGACGGCGCGACGCCCGCTCAAGCGTTCCGCAAGGTGATCGCGCCGCTGGCCGCGCCGGGCATCGTCACGGCCGCGATCCTGGTGTTCATCTTCGCGTGGAACGACCTGTTGCTCGCCTTGTCGCTGACGGCCACCCAGCGGGCGATCACCGCACCGGTGGCCATCGCGAACTTCACCGGCAGTTCGCAATTCGAGGAACCGACCGGTTCGATCGCTGCAGGCGCGATGGTCATCACCATCCCCATCGTGATCTTTGTTCTAATCTTCCAACGAAGGATCGTCGCCGGTCTGACCTCCGGTGCGGTGAAGGGATAGTTTCATGGCCGAAATTGTGTTGGACCGGGTGACGAAGAGTTACCCGAACGGCGCGGCGGCGGTGAAGGACCTGTCGATCACGATTGCCGATGGCGAGTTCATCATTCTGGTCGGCCCGTCCGGCTGCGGAAAGTCGACCACGCTGAACATGATTGCGGGCCTTGAGGACATCTCGTCGGGCGAGCTGCGCATCGGCGGCGAGAGGGTGAATGAGAAGGCGCCAAAGGATCGCGACATCGCGATGGTGTTCCAGTCCTACGCGCTCTACCCGCACATGACGGTCCGGCAGAACATCGCGTTCCCGCTGACGCTGGCCAAGCTGACGAAGGCCGAGATTGCGGAGAAGGTCGACGACGCCGCGAAGATCCTTGACCTCACCGAGCTTCTGGACCGCAAGCCGGCCCAGCTGTCCGGCGGTCAGCGGCAGCGGGTGGCGATGGGCCGGGCGATCGTGCGCAATCCCAAGGCCTTCCTGATGGACGAGCCGCTGTCGAACCTGGATGCCAAGCTGCGTGTGCAGATGCGCGCGGAAATCGCCCGGCTGCAGCACCGGTTGGGCACCACCACCGTTTATGTCACCCACGACCAGACCGAGGCGATGACGCTGGGGGATCGGGTGGTGGTGCTGCTCGCAGGCGTCGCGCAGCAGATCGGCACACCGGAGGAGCTCTACAACAACCCGGCCAACCTGTTCGTCGCGGGATTCATCGGGTCCCCGGCGATGAACTTCTTCCCGGCCAGCCTGACCGACGTCGGCGTGCGCCTGCCGTTCGGCGAGATCACCCTCACCCAGGAAGTGCACGACCTGCTGGCGCGGCATCCCAAGCCCAACAACGTGATCGTCGGAATCCGGCCGGAGCACCTCGAGGACGCCGCGCTGATCGACACCTATGCGCGGATCCGCGCATTGACCTTCCAGGTGAAGGTTGATTTCGTGGAATCGCTCGGCGCCGACAAGTACGTCCATTTCAAGGCCGAGGGCGCGGGAGCGCAGGCCGCTCAGCTGGCCGAGCTGGCCGCCGATTCCGGCGCAGGCGAAAACGAATTCGTCGCACGGGTTTCCACCGAGTCGAAGGTGGCCCCTGGCCAGACCATGGAGCTGGCGTTCGACACCTCGAAGATCGTCATCTTCGATGCGGACACCGGGGCGAACCTGACGATCGCGCCCACCGATGCTCCGGAGCCGGCTCAGCCTGAGCCTGCGCCATCGATCCCGGCGGCCGATCCGACGCCACCGCCGCCCGCCGAGTGATCGACGTCCTGGCGAAGGTTCGCTCGCACCTCATCGAGCACTTCGTCCGGGCCGGGATCATCGCGGATCCCGACGAAGCGAGCGTGACGTTCCTCGGCACCGAACGGATCGACGTCTTGCGGTTCGGCCCCGACGACGACGGCGTGAGTCATTATGTGTCGCTTGGCTGTTCGCGCCACCCGATGTTCGACCCGACGGAGATGGTCACCGATGCGCTGCACGGGCCGCGGGCCGAGATCGTCGTCGCGCTGCGCGGCGCATCGCCGCCTGGTCTTGCCCGCTCGGTGGCCATCGTGGCGGCCGCCCCCGCCGTCGAGGGGCTGATCCTGGAACCCGATGCGCTCATCGATCTCGAGTCACCGCTGTGGGACTCTGCTTCGTTCACCGCTTTCCTGTTGGGCCGCAGCGACATCGACGACATCCCGCTGACCGACCCGCTGCCGCCGGTCACCGTGCTGTCGGCGACGCCGATCACCGCCACCGAAGCCGCCTGGGTGCGGCTCAAGGGCGCCGACGCCATGCGCGAGGCGTGGGCGCAGGACGGCGTCGACGTGCTGGACCCGGACCGGAGGGCGGCCCAACCGAGTTAGCTTCGCGGGCGGACGATTACAGCCAGTGGTTGTGCCGGAAGGTGCGGTACAACAGGGTGCAGACGATCACCATCGTGAGAAGCACTGCCGGATAGCCCCATACCAGGTGCAGTTCGGGCATGTGGTCGAAGTTCATGCCGTAAATGCCTGCCAGCGCCGTCGGCACCGCCGCGATCGCCACCCACGCTGAGATCTTGCGCATGTCGACGTTCTGCTGCATGGCGACCTTGCCCAACGCGGCCTGCACCAGTGAGCTGAGCATGTCGTCGTAGCTGGCGATCCGGTCGGCGGCCGTGATGTTGTGGTCGAGCACATCGCGCATGTAGCGCCGCACCTCGACCGAGATCATGTCGTTGTGGTCGGTGAGGATCCGCTGCAGCCCCACCGTCAGCGGACTCACCGCGCGGCGCAACTCCACGACCTCTCGCTTGAGTAGGTAGATGCACTCGATGTTGGTCTGGGCCAGCGGCGAGAAGATGTCCTCTTCCATGGTGTCGATATCGGTCTCGATCAGGTCGGTGACGTCGAGGTAGCTGTCGACGACGTGGTCGGCGATCGCGTGCATCACGGCATACGGGCCGAGTTTGAGGATCGCGGGGGACGCGTCAAGGCGCTTGCGCACTTCGGCCAGCCCGCTGTGCTCGCCGTGCCGCACGGTGACCACGAAGTCGGTTCCGACGAAGACCATGATCTCGCCGGTCTCGACGATCTCGCGGGCGGTGCTCACCGAGGCGTGCTCGACGTAATTCACGGTCTTGAGCACCAGGAACAGCGTCTTGTCGTAGCGCTCCAGCTTCGGCCGCTGGTGGGCGTGCACGGCGTCCTCGACAGCCAGCTCATGGAGGCAGAACACATCGGCGACGGCCTGCATCTGATGCTCGTCGGGTTCATGAAGGCCGATCCAGACGAAGGCGTCCTTGCCGTCGGCCTCGAGCTCATGAACCTTGTTCAGCGCGGCGGCGTGGGTGTACTTGCCAGGCGCGCGCTGACCGTCGACGTAGACAGCGCAGTCGACCATGGCGCGTGCCACGGGCACGTGAATCGATTTCGCATCCGCATGTGCCTGCCTGGGCCGCACCACGGGCCGAAGAGATGGTGGCAATCCGCGAAACGATGGCATGGCGAAATCTCCCGTCGCTACGCAGGTCTGATCAGCGGATTAATGCTACGCGCCCCGCAACATCGACACCGTCTGCGAGCAGGTACGTCCCGGACATTCACAGCTGAGGCCCGTGCGCTAGTTTCGTCCCGGACCCAACCGACGCCCAAGGAGCATCTGACGTGAGCACAACTCCCCTCAAGGTCGCCGTCACCGGTGCCGCCGGCCAGATCGGCTACAGCCTGTTGTTCCGCCTCGCCAGCGGATCGCTGCTCGGCCCCGACCGCCCGATCGAACTGCGCCTGCTGGAGATCGAGCCCGCGCTCAAGGCGCTCGAGGGTGTCGTGATGGAGCTCGACGACTGCGCGTTCCCGCTGCTGGCAGGTGTCGAGATCGGCTCGGACGCCAACAAGATCTTCGACGGGACGAACCTCGCCCTGCTGGTGGGCGCCCGTCCGCGCGGACCGGGCATGGAGCGTGGTGACCTGCTCGAGGCCAACGGCGCGATCTTCACGGCCCAGGGCAAGGCGCTCAACGCGGTCGCCGCGGACGACATCCGCATCGGTGTCACAGGCAACCCGGCCAACACCAACGCGCTGATCGCGATGAGCAACGCCCCGGATATCCCGAAGGAGCGGTTCTCGGCGCTCACCCGCCTCGACCACAACCGGGCGATCTCGCAGCTGGCCAAGAAGACCGGCGCCGCCGTCACCGACATCAAGAAGATCACCATCTGGGGTAACCACTCGGCGACCCAGTATCCGGACATCTTCCACGCCGAGGTCGGTGGCAAGAACGCCGCTGAGGTGGTCAACGACCAGGCCTGGATCGAGAACGACTTCATCCCGACGGTGGCCAAGCGCGGCGCGGCCATCATCGACGCCCGCGGCGCCTCGTCGGCCGCGTCGGCCGCTTCGGCGACCACCGACGCCGCCAGGGACTGGCTGCTCGGCAGCGCCGAGGGGGACTGGGTGTCGATGGCGGTGCTCTCCGACGGCAGCTATGGCGTGCCGGAGGGCCTGATCTCCTCGTTCCCGGTCACCACCAAGGACGGCAACTGGAGCATCGTGCAGGGGCTGGAGATCGACGACTTCTCCCGCGCCCGCATCGACAAGTCGACCGCGGAACTCGACGACGAGCGGAAGGCCGTTACCGAGCTCGGCCTGATTTGATTCGCAATATTCACAACCCCGTCGGCGGTCTCGTTAATTAGGCCAAGTAACCTGACGCCGTGACTGAAACGCTGCCGCCGAACTTGCAGAGCCCGCAGATCGTCGTCACCGATGAGGAGATCTTCGAGGCGCACGTAGGCGGCAAGCTGTCCGCGGAGCTGAAGGCCCCGCTGGACACGCAGCGCGCGCTGTCGATCGCCTATACCCCCGGGGTGGCGCAGGTCAGCCGCGCGATCGCGGCCGACCACAGCATGGCCGCCCGCTACACGTGGGCCAACAGGCTGGTGGCCGTGGTCAGCGACGGCACTGCCGTGCTCGGCCTCGGCGACATCGGTCCCTCGGCTGCGCTGCCCGTGATGGAGGGCAAGTGCGCGTTGTTCAAGGCGTTCGGCGGTCTGGACTCGATCCCGATCGTGCTCGACACCAAGGATCCCGACGAGATCGTCGAAACCCTGGTGCGGCTGCGCCCGTCGTTCGGGGCGGTCAATCTCGAGGACATCGCCGCACCGCGCTGCTTCGAGATCGAACGCCGCGTCATCGAGGCGCTGGACTGCCCGGTGATGCACGACGACCAGCACGGCACCGCGATCGTGGTGCTCGCGGCGCTGATGGGCGCAACCAAGGCGCTCGACCGTGACATGGCATCATTGCGCGTCGTTGTCTCCGGTGTTGGCGCCGCTGGTGTCGCGTGCACCAATATCCTTCTGTCCGCCGGAGTTTCGGATATCACGGTGGTCGACACGCGCGGCATCCTGCACCCCGGCCGCGACGGGCTGACCCCCGTCAAGGCCGAGTTGGCGGGACGCACCAACCCCGACGGACTCACCGGCGGCATGGCCGACGCGCTCAAGGGCGCCGACATGTTCCTTGGCGTCTCGGGCGGCACCGTGCCAGAAGAGCTCGTCGCGACGATGGCTCCCGGCGCGATCGTGTTCGCCCTTGCGAATCCGGATTCGGAGATCCACCCCGACGTCGCCGCGAAGTACGCCTCGGTGGTGGCGACCGGGCGCAGCGACTTCCCGAATCAGATCAACAACGTGCTGGCGTTCCCCGGCGTGTTCCGTGGCGCGCTGGACGCGGGCGCCCGGCGGATCACCGAGCGGATGAAGGTGGCCGCAGCCGAAGCCATCTTCGCGGTGGCCTGCGACGATCTGGCGCCGGACCGGATTGTGCCGAGCCCGCTCGATCCTCGGGTCGCCCCTGAGGTGGCATCCGCGGTGGCCGCGGCCGCTGAGCTCTGATCGGGTCGATGCGCCGACTGGCCGTCGCGCTCATCGCGCTGATCGTCGCCGGCTGTGGAGGGCCCGCAGGTCCGCCGTCGATCGCGGTCGGCTCGACTTCGGACCCTGAATCGACGTTGGTGGCCCACCTGTATGCGGCGGCGCTGCGGTTCTACGGCAGCCCTGCGCACGTGCGATCCGTGCATGATCCGGTGAGCGAATTGGATTCCGGCGAGGTGCGGGTTGCGCCGGGATTCACCGGCCAGCTGCTGGACAGGTTCGATCCCGATGCGACCGCGCGCTCCGACACCCAGGTGTACCGGACGCTGCTTTCGGTGCTGCCCGAAGGCGTTGCGGCGGGCGACTATACGACGTCCGCGGAGGACAAGCCCGCGATCGCGGTGACCGAACCGACCGCAGCCGCTTGGGGTGGTCGCGATGTGACCGCCGTGGTCCGCAGTTGCTCGAAGGTGGCGGCCGGTGCGCTGACGGGTGCGGCGCCGCCGGCCAAGGTCGGACCGTGCGTGCTGCCCAAGCCACGCGAATTCCCGGACAATGCAACCCTTTTCGCCGCGCTACGGGCCGGGCAGATCAACATCGCGTGGACATCGGCCGCGACGCCGAACATCCCGTCAGAGCTGGTCGTGTTGTCCGACAAGACCGCGCTGATTCCCGCCGAGAATCTCGTTGCGCTGTACCGGCGGAACGAGCTCAACGAGCAGCAGGTGCTGGCGCTCAACGAGGTGGCAGGCGTGCTCGACACCGGATCGCTGGCCGACATGCGCAGGCAGGTCACCGAGGGCAAGGAACCCGGGCTGGTGGCCGACGCCTGGCTCGACGCCCACCCCCTTGGCAGCTGAACCTGCCGAGCGTGTCTGCCCGCCACGGCAGGCGCGTGCGCCTAGTGCGCGTTGGGCACCATCCGCGACATCACCGTCGAGAACAGCCGCTGATATCCCGAGCCGGTGATGCGGACGATGAGGTCCAGCGCCTTGGCGTCGGGCCCGACGAGTACGCGGGCCTTGTTCTTACGGACCGCCTCGAGGATGATCCGGGCAGCCTTCTCCGGTGTGGTGTTGGCGAGCTTCTTGTCGAAGGCCTTTGCGAGTTCGTCCTTGTCCACGCCGTCGACCGCGGTAATGTTGCGCGCGATGTTGGTCTTGATGCCGCCGGGGTGCACGGTCGTCACCTTCACCGGATGGCCCGCGACGAGCATCTCCTGCCGCAGCGCCTCGGTGAACCCGCGCACCGCGAACTTCGCCGCGTTGTATGCGGCCTGGCCGGGCACGGAGAACAGCCCGAACACGCTCGAGACGTTGATGACGTGGCCGTCGCCGGATTCGATCAGGTGGGGGAGGAACACCTTGGTGCCGTTGACGACGCCCCAGAAGTCGACGTCCATCACCTTCTCGATGTCCTTGAACTGGCTGACCTCGATGTCGCCTGCGAACGCGATGCCTGCGTTGTTGTAGATCTGGTTCACCTTGCCGAAGTGCGCCTTGACCGCGTCGGCGTACAACTCGAACGCCTCGCGCTCGGTGACGTCGAGGCGATCGGCCTTCACCGGCGCGCCGATGGCCTTCAGCCGCTCCTCGGTGACCGCCAGGCCCTCGGTGTCGACGTCGCTGATCGCCACGCTGGCACCCGAGCGGGCCAG